>JBFXKH010000125.1:0-10425 GCA_050173995.1 Lysobacterales bacterium
GATCTTCCAGCACGGCATTACCCGCCAGCGCAGCGATGCACTGGCGATTTCGGCGACCATGGCCGCGCAGGGCTTCGTGGTGGTGGCGATCGACCAGCCGCTGCACGGCGAGAGCCCGAGCAGCCCATTCTATGTCGAAAACACTCCGTTCGCGCCGATCAGCAATGAGCGCACCTTCGATCTCGACCTGACCAACAACACCACCGGCGCCCCCGGCCCGGACGGCGTGGTCGATGGTTCCGGCACCTTCTCGATCAATCTGACCAGCCTGCTGACCTCGCGCGACAACAGTCGTCAGGCGGTCGCCGACCTGTTCACCCTGGCCAAGAGCATTCCCGGCATGAGCGTCGATGGCGACGCCACGCCGGATCTGGACGGATCGCGCATCTTCTTCGTCGGTCAGTCGCTGGGTTCGATCGTCGGCCTCAACTTCGTCGCCCTCGACCCGACCGTGAATACCGCGGTGCTGTCGGTGCCGGGCGGCGGCATTGCCCGTCTGCTGGATGGCTCGCTGACCTTCGGTCCGCGCATCCGCGCCGGTCTGGCTGCCTCCGGTGTGGTTGCCGGCACGCCAACCTTCGATTCGTTCATGGGCGCCGCCCAGCAGGCGGTCGATTCGGCCGATCCGATCAATTTCGCTTCGGTTGCCGCCGCAGGTGGCGATCGCATCCTGCTGCATGAAGTGGTCGGCATCGCCGGCGGTACCGTTGCCGGTGGCAACGCCCCCGACCAGGTGATCCCGAACAGCGTCGCCGGCGCGCCGCTGTCCGGCACCGAGCCGCTGATCCGCGCGCTCGGGTTGACCTCGATCACCGGGCAAATCCCACAGGATAACAATGGCATCCGCGGCGTGGTGCGCTTTGTGGCTGGCGACCATGGCTCGATCCTGAGCCCAGCCGCGTCGCCCGCGGCGACCTTCGAAATGCAAGGACAGATGGCCAGCTTTATCGTGACTAACGGTACGGCGGTGCAGGTGTCCAACACGTCCGTGATCCGTACCCAGTAATCGCAGCGGAGACTGATTCCATGACCAAGCACAATGCCAAGCCAAGCGCCGGCACCCGTGACCCGGGACTGCGTCGTCGCGCTCTGGGCGCCGCCATCACCCTCGCGCTGGTCGGCGGGTTCGGTTCCGAGGCGCGCGCCTTCGAATTCGCCTCCGATAACGGCAACTGGAGCGGCACCCTCGACACCACCATTTCCTACGGCGTATCGATCCGCACCGAGGCGCCGGATCCGGACCTGATCGGCAAGGTCAATCTGAACCCTGGGATCGGCCTGCTGCCGACCAGTCAGCAGATCAACGAGCCGGGCCGCTTCTCGGTCAACAGTGACGATGGCGATCGCAACTACAAAAAGGGCAGCCTGGTCTCCAACGCCGCCAAGTTGAGCAGCGAGCTCAGCCTCAACTACCGCGAAAACACCGGTGCCTTCGTCCGGGTCAGTTACTTTTATGACTTCGAGAACGTCAACCGCAAGTCGCTGACCCCGATCGCCGAGGATTTGGCCGGTACCGAGTTCGACCTACTCGATGCCTTCGTGTTCCACAACTTCAGCTTTGGCGACAAGGAAGGCAGCGTCCGCGTCGGCCGCCAGGTGGTGAGCTGGGGCGAGAGCACCTTCATCCAGGGCGGTATCAATGTGATCAATCCCATTGATGTCGGCAAGCTGCGCGTCGCCGGTGCCGAACTCAAGGAAGCCTTTCTGCCGGTCGATATGCTGCAGGCCTCGTTCAATATCGCCGATAACCTGTCGGTCGAGGCGTTGTACCTGACCGAATTCGAGCAGACCGAAATCGATCCGCTCGGTACGTTCTTCAGCACCAGCGACATTGCTTCGAACGGTTCCGAGTTCGCCATGCTCGGTTTTGGTCGGGTCGATGAACCGGAGAATTTCCGGCGCTGTCAGCTCGGCCTGATCGCGCCCACCGATGTGGTTGCACTGACCTCCTGCGGCGCGGCATTCGCCCGCACCCCGACACGATTCGCCAAGAGCACCGGGCAGTGGGGCGCGTCGGCGCACTACTTCTCGCCGGAGCTGAACGATACCGAGTTCGGCTTCTTTTACCTCAACTATCACAGCCGCCTGCCGATCATCAGCGGCAACGCGATCACCACCAACAGCCCGGCCAGTGGACGTTACTTTCTTGAGTACCCGGAAGATATCCACCTGTGGGGCGCCAGTTTCAACACCATGGTCAACGCCATCGGTCTGGCCGTGCAGGGCGAGATCAGTCACCGCACCAACACGCCGCTACAGATCGACGACGTGGAAGTGCTGTTCGCCGGTCTGACCCCGCTTAATGCCTTCCTGCCTTCGCCGGCTTTGCGCTTCAAGAGCCAGCTCGGCGAATTCGCGCCAGGTGAAGAGATCACCGGCTTCGAGCGGCACAAGGTCACCCAGGTACAGACCACGCTGACCAAGGTTTTCGGCCCGGAAAACTGGCTGCAGGCCGACCAGTTGGCGACCGTTCTTGAAATCGGCGCCACCAACGTGTGGACGCTGCCCAATGCCGAAATCCTGCGCTTCAACGGTGACGGCACCGATACCGGTGGCGGCCCCGATGAAACCAGCGGCGACCTGCGCAACCCGGTCACCCAGGTCAATGGGTTTCCGACCCGGTTCTCCTGGGGCTATCGTTTTGCAGCCCGTGCCGATTACAACAACGCCTTCGGTAGCGCCTTCACCGTCTCCCCAAGGGTGGCCTTCGCCCACGACGTGAATGGCATTTCACCTGGACCGGGTGGCAACTTTGTCGAGAGCCGCAAGTCGGCGACGGTCGGCGTGGAAACCACCTACCTGAGCAAGTGGGCGCTGGACATGGCCTACACCAGCTTCTTCGGGGCCGGCAACCTGAACCTGATCAGCGACCGCGACTTCGTGTCCTTCACCGTCCGCTATTCGTTCTGAGCGAGGCTAATCATGCAAATCCGCAAGCAAATGATGATAGCCGCCCTGGTCGCCATGGCGGCCGGAAGCGGCGCCAGCCTGGCCGGCGTTTCGCCCGAGCAGGCAGCCCGGTTGGGCAATGACCTGACCCCGGTCGGAGCAATCAAGGCAGGCAACAGCGACGGCACCATCCCGGAGTGGACCGGTGGCATCACCCGGCCGCCGGAAGGCTACAAGGCCGGCGAATTCCATCGGGATCCGTTTCGTGGCGACAAGCCGTTGTTCGCGATCACCCCGCAGAACTACAAGGACTATCAGGCCAAACTGAATGTCGGCCAGGTCGCCATGTTCGACAAGTACAAAGACTTCAAGATGATCGTGTATCCGACCCGGCGCTCCGGCTCGTTTCCGCAGATTGTCTATGACACCAGCAAGAAAAATGCGGTCACCGCCAAACTGGTGTCCGACGGCGACGGCGTAGCCGGTGCCTCGATCGGCTTTCCGTTTCCGATTCCGCAGAACGGATACGAACTGATCTGGAACCACAAGCTGAAGTACAAGAGCACCGGTGGTATGCGCTGGGCCAATCAGGCGGCTCCGACCGCCAGCGGCGCTTACACCTTGGTGCGGCTGCGCGAAGAGTTCCTCGGCCCGTACTACAAGCCCGGCAACACCATCGAGAACATCAACGACGTGCTGCTGTACTTCTTCCAGGAAGTGGTATCCCCGGCGCGCTTGGCCGGCAATGTGTTGCTGGTGCACGAAACCGTCAACCAGACCAAGACACCGCGACAGGCCTGGGTCTACAACCCTGGTCAGCGCCGTGTGCGTCGCGCCCCGAACATTGCCTATGACAATCCGGGTACCGCCTCCGACGGACTGCGTACCAATGACATGACCGACATGTTCAATGGCGCCATGGATCGGTTTGAGTTCAAATTGGCCGGCACCCGGGAGATGTTCATCCCCTACAACGACTATCTGGTCCACAGCGGCACGGTCAAGCTCAAAGACCTGGTCAAGCCCGGTCACCTCAACCCCAACTACATCCGCTATGAGCTGCACCGGGTATGGGTGGTCGAGGCTACGCTGAAGCCGGGCAAACGCCATATCAACAAGCGTCGCACCTTCTATCTGGACGAAGACAGCTACCAGATCGTGGCGATCGACCACTACGATAGCCGCGGCCAGCTGTGGCGCTATTCGGAAGCACCGAATATCAACTACTACGAGGTGCCAACGGTTTGGGCCACGGTGGAAACCCACCACGACCTGCAATCCGGACGCTATATCTCGGGACTGCTCGACAACGAGGAATCGACCCCGGTCAATTTCGGCTTCCAGACCACGCCCGAGAACTTCTCACCTCAGTCGCTGCGCAAGCGCGGTATTCGCTGACGTAAACCGGCTGTCGGCGAGCGGGTCTGGCATCGGCCAGTCGTTCCAACCGGGGCGACTGGCCGTTTTGTTTTGGCCGTATCGATCTACTGGGTGACGGCGAGTGTGACGTCACCGCAACCGTTTCGGGAGGGAATGAATGAACAGCGCGAAGCGAATTCCATCGGCGATGCGATCCACCCTGGCGGTGGGCCTGGTCTTGGGCCTGACGGCGGCCGGGATCGGTACGGTGTCCCTGGCCGCGAATGAGGCGGGGTTCGGCGTGTTGTCGGCACCGCTGGACGAGACCGACCCGGTCATTCAGACCGCGGAGGTCATGCCGCGCGCCAGCCACGCGCTCATCCTCGACATGGCCGAAGCCAGTGACCGCGCGATTGCAGTCGGTGAACGCGGCACGATCCTGCTGTCGGAATCGCGACGCGACTGGCGCCAGGTCGAGGGCGTGCCGACGCGCTCCACGCTGGCCGCGGTGGCCACCGTCGATAATCAGGCCTGGGCGGTGGGTCATGACGGCGTCATCCTGCATTCCAACGATGGCGGACTGAGCTGGCAGCGGCAGCGTGCCGAACCCTTCGACCCGGATAGCGAAGACCTGAAGAGTGGCGCGCCGCTGCTGGATGTGCTGTTCACCGACAGCCAGCATGGTTTTGCTGTCGGCGCCTACGCCCGGCTGTTGGTCACCGAAGACGGCGGCAACAACTGGACGCAGCGCAATGTACTCGGCAAGACCGACGCCGAGATCAGTGCGGCGCAGGCCGAAGACAACTCGGTGGTCAACGACGATACCGGCACCCTCGATCAGGACGACCTGGCGCTGGACGAGGAAACCGATCCACACTTCAACGCGATCGCTCGCACCGGCGATGGCTCGTTCTTTATTGTCGCCGAACGCGGCTCCGCCTTTCGTTCGACCGACCAAGGGCACAGATGGCAGCGCATCCAGCTGCCCTACCAGGGGTCCATGTTCGGGGTAATCGGTTACGAGGGTCGACATGTTTTGTGCTTCGGCCTGCGCGGCAATGTCTACGAAAGCTTCGATCTGGGCGACAGCTGGCACCGACTGGAGACCGGAACCAGCCTGAGCATCATGGGTGGCGCCGGCTTTGGCGAAGGTGGCGCAGTGCTGGTCGGCGCCAATGGCCTGGTGCTGCGACGCACTGCCGGCAGCGATGACTTTGAGTCCAGCACCCATCCGCACGGCAACGTGCTGGCTGCGGTGCTGGCGTTGTCTCCGGCTGAGTTCGCCATCGGCGGCGAGACCGGGCTATCGACTTTTGGCCAGTAAGCCAGCGAGGACTTTCGATATGGCAAAGATCAGCAAAGGCGAGCAGAGCGCATTCAGTCGCGGCCTGGAAAGCTTGATATTCGAAAATCGCGGCGTGGTGCTGCTGCTGTTCACAGCAATTACAGCGGTAATGTTGTTCTTCGCCCTGCAATTGAAGGTGGACGCCGGCTTCCGCAAGCAGGTGCCGCTCAAGCACGAATACATGAAGACCTTTCTCGAATACGAGAAGGAATTCGGCGGCGCCAATCGCGTGCTGGTCGCGGTCATGGCCAAAGACGGGAAGATGTTTACCGCCGAGTACATGACCACGCTGGACCAGGTCACCGACGACGTGATGAACGTGACTGCGGTCGATAAATCCCGCACCCGCTCGATTTTCACGCCGAACGTGCGCTTCACCGAGGTGGTCGAAGACGGCTTCGCTGGCGGCAACGTCATCCCCGCCGACTTCACTCCCAAGTCGCCGACCTTCGCCCCGAGCGAAGACGACTTCAACAAGATCCACGCCAATATCGTCAAGGCCGGAATCGTCGGGCGACTGGTCGCCAAGGATTTCAGCGGTGCCATGGTCCAGGCCGAGCTGGTGCCGGAAAGTACCGCGCCTGGCGGCAGACTCGATTACCAGGGCATCGCCGCGCAACTGGAGGCAATCCGCAGCCAGGCCGAGAAGGCCAATCCGAACGCCACCGTGCATATCATCGGTTTCGCCAAGATGGTCGGCGACATCAGCGATGGCGCGCGCTCGGTGATCAAGTTCTTCGGCCTGACCATCGCTCTTACCTGGGTGCTGCTGTTCCTGTATTCGACATCGGGCAAGCTCGCCTCATTGACCGTGCTTGCCGCCTTCGTGTCGGTGATCTGGATGCTGGGTGCGCTGCGCCTGATGGGCTACGGCATCGACCCGATGAATATGCTTACGCCGTTTTTGATTTTCGCGATCGCAGTCAGCCACGGCGAGCAGATGATCAATCGCTTCCGTGGCGAAATATTCTTCGGTGGATTGGAAGACGGCAGCGTCGAGGAACTGCGCGCCCGGGCCAAAAACAGTGTCGGCGCCTACGATGGCGCCCGCGCCGCGTTTCGCATGCTGCTGGTGCCAGGCGCGGTAGCCCTGCTCGCCGGCTGCATCGGCTTTGGCACCATCATGATTATCGACATCAAGATGGTGCGCGAGCTGGCGGTGACCGCAACCGTCGGCGTTGGTTTTACCCTGCTGACCGACCTGATCCTGCTGCCGGTGCTGCTGAGCTATACCCATCTGAGCAACCTCGACCGGAAGCGCGAATACCGGCTGCGGCAATTGACCAAGTTCGACATGATCTGGCGCTTTCTGGCCAAGTTCAGTCGCCCGACCCTGGCCCTGCTGATCATCGCGATCGGAACCAGCGCCTGGTATTTCGCCCGCCAGGAGGGCAGTAAGGTGATGGTCGGCGATGCTCAGAAGGGCGTGGCTGAACTGCGCGCCGATGCCAAGTACAACCTGGATGCGGAAACCATCACCAGCCGTTTCGCGTTGGGCGTCGACATCATCAATGTGATCGCCGAAGCTGGACCCTTTGCCTGCACCGAAAACCCGCGCGCAATGGAACTGATCGACCGGTTCGCCTGGCACATGAGCAATGTCGAAGGCGTGCAGCAGGTGATTACTCTGCCGCAGATCGCCAAGATCATCTATGCCGGTTACAACGAAGGCAACTTGCGCTGGCGCGCGATCCCGCGCGATCCCAACCTGCTGCGCCAATCCCTGCAGAACGTCGAAACCGACACCGGCCTGATCGACAGTCCGGAATGCAAGGCGATGCCGATCATGATCTTCACCACCGACCACCAGGCGACCACAATCGATCGTGTGGTCAGCGCGGTGAAGTCGTTCCGCCAGGCCAACGGTGCCGAAATCGTCGATTTCCGGGTCAAACGCGAGGCGGCGATGGCGACCGCCGCCGAAAGCGGAGAGGAGTTCCGCACCGATCAGGTCAACCTGCGGCTCGCTACCGGCAACGTCGGGGTAATGGCGGCAATCAACGACGAAGTACGTCGGGTCGATCACTCGATGTTCCGGCGCTTCGCCGAGGACATCCAGCATGTCGATCTGTGGACCGTGGTCAAGCAGATTCGCCCGTCGATGCTCGAATGGCTTTACACCGCGGTGTTTCTGATGGCCATGTTCAGTTTCGGCAGTGCCCGCGCCGCGCTGTGCATCGTGCTGCCGCTGGTGCTGGTCACCGAGCTCGGCAACGCACTGATGGTGCATCTGGGCATCGGCCTCAAGGTCAATACCCTGACTGTGGTCGCACTCGGCGTTGGCATCGGCGTCGATTACGCGATCTACATCTTCGCGCGCATGGATGAGGCGATGAAGCAGGGCAAGACGCTCAGCGAGTCGTATTTTTCGGCACTTAAGACCACCGGCATCGCGATCTTCTACACTGCGCTGACCTTGGCCAGCGGTGTGTTCACCTGGTACTGGTCGGACCTCAAGTTCCAAGCCGACATGGGCGTGATGCTGACCTTCATGTTCGTGGTCAATATGCTGGCCGCCATCGTTTTCCTGCCAGCCCTGTGCCGCTGGTTCCTGCGTCCCAACGAGCAGGACGCCAGGGTCTGATGGCCATGCTGTCCCGGGCCCCATCCGCCCGGGCCAGCAGACAACCGAAAGCAATGCACGCGGGTCGCAGCTTCTGCGACAGCGCACCGTCAGGCTGGGCTCCCCTCAACCGGAGCCCGCCATGTGCAACAACCGCCTGCATTGCCCATTCGTCATCATCGCGCTGTGCGCCACGGTGTGCCTGCTCTGTCTGCCAGGCGCTGCGACCCAAGACACCCCCATCGGCGAATCCTGGATCAGCCTGGCACTGCTGCCCGGGCTGAGCGCAATAATCGCCTGGCTGCTGCCCCGTTTGACACGCAAGCCGGTCCGGGCAGTCAGCGGCCCAGATGCCCCAGCAATTGCGTGTGCACGGCGCTCGACATCACCGCCAGATAGCCGGCCAGGCCAAGATAGGCTCCGCCGTACTGCAATTTCACGGACAGCGGCTGCTCGTAGTAGCCGTCCGGCATCGAAGCCTGCCAGGTTCCACGCCACACCGACCAGGCCGCCGGCAAGGCAAAGATCAGCACCAGAAACAGCATCGGACTGGGCCGCCAGAACATCAGGCCAATCAGCAGCGGAATCCCGGCCAGCCAGATGCGTGGCGACAGCACGCCGACAATGCGACCCCCATCGAGTGGGTTGATCGGCAGCAAATTCCATAGATTCAACATGAACCCCGAATAGGACAGCGCCAGCAGCAGGGTGCTGTGCTCGGCGCGCGCAACGAAATAGCAGACCAGCGCACCGACCGTGCCGGCAACCGGGCCAGCCAGGGCGATGCGCGCCTCCACACACGCGTCCATTGGTTGGTCCTTGAGCTCGATCCAAGCCCCGACGAAGGGAATGAAGGTGGGTGTGCCCACGTTCAAACCGGCCGCCCGCGCCGACAGGTAGTGGCCCAGCTCGTGCACGAAAATCAGGACCACGAAACCGACCGCATAGCGCCAACCGAACAGCAGCGCGTAGGCAAACACCGAGACGATCATGGTGCCACCGGTTTTCAGGATCGGACCGAGTTTGGCGGCGTTGAGCAGCAGGAACAGTAGTTTGAGCATCGCGGGGAGGGCAGGGACGAGAGGACGGCAAGTGTAACGGCTGGGAGAGCAGGGGCGGGGCGGGCTAGGGGCTAGGGGCCAAGAGCGGGTGGTGCATAGATTGTGCTGAGCACAGTACATAGGTTGTGCTGAGCGCAGCGGTGTTTAACGGTGGAGCCGGTCAGCGCAACAGCACCGGCGAGATATAGCGCATCGGTTGTGCTGAGCGCAGTGCATAGGTTGTGCTGAGCGTAGCGGTGTCTAACGGCGAAGCCGGTCAGCGCAACAGCGCTTTCTGCCCAGCTTTCAACAGCACACCGGCTGAAGCCGCGGCCCGCTTGAAAGAACAGCCTACAACCGACCGTCGCCCCGGCGAACGCCGGGGCCCAGCGTTTGAGGGTGCGCTGGTGTTCGGCACTGGGCCCCGGCTTCCGCCGGGGCGACGGCTCAGCCTCTAGCCCCCAGCTACCAACCCCAGCCCCTGGCGCCAGCCGCTAGAATGCCCGCTCACCCCAATCTGCCCGCGCGCCCGAGGCTGTTGATGCGTCTGCTTGCCAGTAGCCTGTTCCTCGCCCCGGGCGCCACGCTGGTCGGCTGCGCCGATCATGGCGCATTGCCCACTGCCGTCAAGGAAGTTTCTGTGTCCCAGTCCAAGCCGCCACAGGCGCCGCTCGCCGCGATAATTCCACATAACGTGCGCTCGCCGAACGGCGATCGCATCGACAACTACTGCTGGCTGCGCGACGACAGCCGCCAGGACGCCAAGGTGCTCGCCCATTTGCAAGCCGAGTCCGATTACGCCGAGGCCATGCTCGCGCCGACCGCGCCGGCGCAGCAGTTGCTGTTCGATGAAATCGTCGGGCGCATCAAGCAAGACGATGCCAGCGTGCCCTGGCGCAAGAATGGCTATTGGTATTACCAGCGCTTCGAGGCTGGCAAGGAATATCCGATTCACGCGCGCCGGCCGGGGTCGATCGACGCCGCCGAGGAAGTGCTGCTCGACGTGAATGCCATGGCGGTGGGCAAGGACTTCTATCAGGTCAGAGCGGTCAACGTCAGCGACGACGGCCGGCAACTGGCCTTCGCCGAGGATACGAGCGGACGCCGCCAGTATGTCCTGCGCTTTCGCAATCTCGGCGACGGTAGTTTCTATCCGGAACGGATCGCCAATGTCGAACCCGAGGCGGTATTCGCCGCCGACAATCGCAGCGTGCTGTACATCGAAAAAG
>JBFXKH010000126.1:0-10417 GCA_050173995.1 Lysobacterales bacterium
GCTCCTGCTCGATGCGGGTGTCGATTGCGGACTTGAGCTGACGCAGGCGCTCGCTGAGACGGCTGCGCTCGCGCCCGTTCAGGGCGTCCAGCAGGGGCCAGGCCTCGCGCAGCTCCCGCGCCAACGAAAATAGGTCGGCATCGGTGCTGCCGTCCTGGAAGCGTTGATCGATGCTGTCGATGCGCAGGGCAAGATCGGACTGTTTTTCCGCACGCAGCGCGCTGCGTTTTTGCAGGTAGGGACGCGCCGGCGCGATCGCCCGGGCACACAACGCCCGGAAGCGACCGTCGAGTCGGCTGTAGGCCTGGTCACTGGCCGGTTCGCCCTCCATCTCGGCCAGGCGCTGCCACTCGGTCTGGGCATCCTTGATCCGGGTGAGCAGGGCGTCCGGGTGCTCGCCGCTGCCGATGCTCGCCTCGATTTGCTCGCACAGACGCTTGCGCTGGCTGTTGTTCGACCATCGCTGCCAGCGCGTGAGCTTGTCGAAGGCCTGTTCGACTTCGTCCAGCCGACGCTGCTCTGCCGTAGCCGGCCGCTTGGCCAAGTCCGCACCCAGAGCCAGCACTCGGACCCGCGCCGTTCGCGCCTGTTGGATCTGACCGGCTTCGACCGCCTCGGCGTAGCGGCTGACCGCCAACTGCCAGGCCTGCATCTGCTGCTGGTGTTGTTTTTCTTGTTCGGCCAGGCGGGCCGTCTCGGTATCCAGCCAGGTCAGCAGCCTGGCTCGCGCAAGGCCTTGCCCGGGCGCATCCATGGCTGCCGCGAATTCACCACGCAGGCGCGCGCGAACGGCGTCGAGCGCGGCGGCATGGGCCGGCTGGCTGGTCACGGTGTCGCTGACGAAAAGTTCGAACGCTGCGTGGTCCACCTCGGCGACGCTGGGCGTGGTCACTGCCGGCGTCGGATCGATGCTTGTTGGCTCTGCCTCCACTCCGGGCGTTTCTGCAGCCACCGTCGCCGCAGCCGCAGCCGCTGCCTCTGTGGGATCGATCCGCGGCCGATTCGCCGCCATCTGCATGTGCCGAAGTGTGTGCAGCAGGCCTGCGAAGCGTTGCCGGCTGCCGGCGTCCAGCCGTTCGGCGAGCCCCGCCCAGTGTTGTTCCGCTTGCTGCAATCGCTCGGCGAGATCTGCCGGCAGAGAACGCAGCCAGCTTTCCAGATCGCGGCAGATCGTGTCGGCGCGCGTACGGATGGCCTCGATGTCGCCCTGCGCCAAACGCAGACCGGCCAACTTATCGCGGGCGGCGCGGGCCAACTGCTTGTCGGTCTTGCGCGACGATTCGGACAGCCGTTCCAGTGCGGCCGGGTCGTCGATGCGCGCCAGCAGTTCCAAACGCAGCACCGGATCGCGGTCTTTCTGGCAGCGCTCCAGCAACAGGCCGGGGCGGTTGATCCGCTCCAGAGCGGCGCGGCGCAGATCGGTCGGCTCGGCCTGACGGGCAATTTCTTCCAGCAGCTCAGGGTCTTCGAGCACCCGCAGTTGCCGCTGGCGCTGCTGGATGTCGGTGGCCGGATCGAGCATGAGCTGGCGCAGGCGGCCGCGTGCCAGGTTACGTACCTCGGCGTGGGCATCGAGCCTGGCACGGTCGGCCAGCAGCGACAGGTCATCGATCCGCCGCAGGGCGGCCATGCGCACCTGGGCGTCGTTGTCGTGGCGGGCCAGATCCGGCAGTCGGGAAAGCAGTTCGCCACTGGGATCGCTGGCCACCGCCTGCGCCCGTTTGTCCGGATTGGCGCTTTCGAAAGCCGGGCGGGACAGGATCGACAACCACTTTTTCATGGGCAAGGGCTCGGGCTAGGGGCGGGTGCGGCACGGATGCCATGGCGGATACGGACCACCGCTGAGCTTAGCAGGCGGGCATGGCGAGCAACTGGAATGGAGGTTCGGTTGTCGGGGGAGCGAGTCGGGAACGGGGAACGGGGAACAGGGAATGGGGAACGGGGAGCGGGGAGCGGGGGAGCGGGGGAGCGCGTAGGGGCGACCCGTTGGGTCGCCCACCCTCCCCACAGCCGTAGCCGTAGGTCGGCGGAAGACCGCGCAGCGATGGAACCGACATGCCAGAGCATGCCGAGCTGGTGCTCGGTGCGCCCAGGCCATCGGTCGGCAGAAGCCGTCCAGCGGTGGAGTCGACCGCTTCACCCGTGCGGCTACGCTTGACGTTGTCGGGTCCGCGCCTGCGGCGCTTGACCCGACCTACGGCTAACCCCCGTTCGCGCCAGCGAACGGCAATTTGTACGGCAAGCCGGCCTGCTCGCGCACGAAACGCGGCATCAGGTATCCCGGCAAACGGCAGCGCAATGCCCGTTCGAGTTCGGCCACGCGGGCGTCATCGACTTCAAAATGGGCGGTGCCGTGGACGCGGTCGAGCAGGTGCAGGTAGTAGGGTAGTACACCGATCTCGAACAGGCGCTGCGACAGGTCGGCGAGCGCGTCGGCGCTGTCGTTGACGCCGGCCAGCAGCACCGATTGGTTGAGCAGCAAGGCACCGCTGGCGCGCAGGCGCGCGCAGGCCGCAGCCACTTCACCGTCGAGTTCCTGGGCATGGTTGCTGTGTACGACGATCGCCACCGGCCAGGGCAGGTCGGCCAGCCAGTCGCACAAAGCCTGATCGACCCGATCCGGCAGAACGATCGGCAGCCGGGTATGGATGCGCAGGCGCTTGAGCTGGTCGAGGTCGCGCAGTTGCGAGGTCAGTTCGGTCAACTTGACCGTCGAAAGCGACAGCGGGTCGCCGCCGCTCAACAGCAATTCCTCGATGCTCGGGTCGCTTTCGAGATAGGCAATCGCGGCCCGCCATTGTTCGCGGGCGGCGCTTTCTTCTGCGTAGGGAAAGTGCCGACGGAAGCAATAGCGGCAATGTACGGCGCAGCTGCCGGTGCCGATCAGCAGGGCCCGGCCCGAATACTTGTGCAGAATGCCAGTGCCCGCACGGCTGGCCAGATCGCCGACCGCATCGCGTTCGAACCCGGGCACGATGCGATCTTCGGCGTCCAGCGGCAATACCTGCCTGAGTAGCGGGTCGTTGCGATCGCCTCGGCGCATGCGGGCGATGAAGGCGCGCGGCACCCGCAGCGGAAACGTCCGCGCCGCGTCGTCGCTGAGCCGGCCGGCGAGCTCGCCCAGGTCGAGCATTTCGAGCAGTTCGCGCGGATCGCTGAGCGCCTCGCGCCATTGGCGGCGCCAGTCGCGTGGGATGCTGGAATCGGTGCTTGTCGCTATCATGGGTGGGTCATGCCGGGCGTTTATGGTCGGCAGTCAGTCAACCCCCATTCTAGCCGCGGATCGCCGCGGCGCTTTGTCTCTGGAGTTTCGCATGGCCAGCTATGGCATGAACGACGTCAAGAACGGCATGAAGATCATTGTCGATTCCCACCCCTGCGTGATCACCGACACCGAGTACGTCAAGCCCGGCAAGGGCCAGGCATTTACCCGGGTCAAGTACCGCAACATCAAGACCGGGCGGGTGGTCGAAATGACCATGAAGGCGACCGACAGCCTGGAAGCCGCCGATGTGCTGGATACCGACATGGAATACCTCTACAGCGACGGCGAGTTCTGGCACTTCATGCATCCCGAAAATCATGAGCAGATCACCGCCGACAAGAATGCCATGGGCCGTGCTTCGGACTGGTTGAAGGGCAACGAGTTGTGCATGGTGACGCTGTGGAACGGCGCAGTGCTAGCGGTGACGCCGCCAACCTATGTCGAACTGCAGATCGTCGAAACCGACCCGGGCGTGCGTGGCGATACTTCGGGCGGCGGCGGCAAGCCGGCCAAGCTCGAATCCGGTGCGACCGTACGGGTGCCGCTGTTCGTGCAGAACGGCGAAGTGATCAAGTGCGATACCCGCACCGGCGACTACGTCAGCCGGGTGAAATAACCCGGCCTTACGCTGGCGGTGGCGCACCTTTTGGGTCCGCCCTCGCGATCAAGGACAGCCATGAGCGAACAAGCCGTCGATCTGCTGATCGAAGCCGGCTGGGTGATCCCGGTCGAACCGCACGCGGTGGTGCTGGTCGATCACGCTGTCGCGGTGCATGACGGACGTATCGTCGAAGTGCTGCCACGGGCGGCGGCGCGGGCCAAATATCGCGCCGCCGAGACCGTGTCGCGGCCCGGCCACGCCTTGTTGCCGGGCCTGGTCAACATGCACTGCCACGCGGCGATGACCCTGATGCGCGGCATGGCCGACGACCTGCCGCTGATGCTGTGGCTGTCCGAGCACATCTGGCCGGCCGAGGCGCGCGTGGTCAGCGCCGAATACGTGCGCGATGGCACCCGGCTGGCGGTCGCCGAGATGCTGTCCGGTGGCATCACCTGCGTCAACGACCAGTATTTCTTTCCCGAAGTGACCGCCGCGGTCTACGCCGAGCTCGGCATGCGCGCCAGCGTCGGCTTGATCGTGATCGAGTTCCCATCGAACTGGGCGCAGAGCAGCGACGAGTATTTCGACAAGGGGCTGGCCGTACACGATCAGCTCAGGGGCCATCCGTTGCTGCGTTCGGCGCTGGCGCCACACGCGCCGTATACGGTCAGCGATGCCAGCTTTGAACGGGTGCGGCTGTATGCCGACCAGCTCGACATACCGGTGCATGTGCATGTGCATGAGACCGCATCCGAAGTGGAGGATGCATTCCGCCAGCACGGCGAGCGCCCGCTCGCCCGGCTCAAGCGGCTCGGTCTGTGCAATCCGCAATTGATCGCGGTGCATATGACCCAGTTGAACGATGCGGAAATCGCGTTGTGCGCCGAAACCGGGGTCAACGTCGTGCACTGCCCGGAATCCAACCTCAAGCTGGCCAGCGGCTTCTGCCCGGTCGAAAAGCTGCGCCGGGCCGGGGTCAATGTCAGTATTGGTACTGACGGCTGCGCCAGCAATAACGACCTGGACCTGCTCGGCGAAACCCGTACTGCCGCGTTGTTGGCCAAGGCGGTTGCCAGCGACGCCGCCGCCCTCGACGCGGCCAGCGCCCTGCGCATGGCCACCTTGTGCGGCGCGCGCGCGCTCGGACTGGAGTCGGAGATTGGCTCGATCGAAGCCGGCAAGGCCGCCGACCTGGTCACACTGCGTCTGGACCGCTTCGATACCTTGCCGATTTTCAACGCCATTTCGCAGGTGATCTATTCCAGCAATCGTCGCGACATCGACGATGTCTGGGTGGCCGGCGCACGCAAGCTCGCTGCTGGTGTGCTGGTCGACATCGACACCACCGAGCTCGCCGCGCGGGCCCGCGAATGGGGTGTGCGGATCGTTGCCGGGAGCGGCCGGTGAGCACCGTGCGCAGCGGGGTTCCGGAGTCCGCATGAGCTTCGATGCCGACGAGATCAGCAAATTCGACCAGCAGGCGCATGCCTGGTGGGACCGCGAGGGTCCATCGCGGGCGCTGCATGATCTGAATCCGGTGCGCCTGGCCTTTATCGCCGAACACGCTGAACTGGCCGGCGCGCGGGTGCTCGATCTGGGTTGCGGCGGTGGCATCCTGTCCGAAGCGCTGGCCGTTGCCGGAGCCCGGGTCACTGCGATCGATCTGTCGCAAGAGCAGATCGAGGTGGCTCGGCTACATGCGCTTGAATCCGGTCTGGCGATCGACTACCGACCGTGCCCATCCGCGGCACTGACCGAAGAGCAACCGGCCAGCTTCGATGTGATCACCTGCATGGAAATGCTCGAACACGTGCCCGAGCCCGAGGCGATCCTGGCCGACTGCGCCCGTCTGCTGAAGCCTGGCGGCAAATTGTTCCTGTCGACGATCAACCGCGGCCCCAAGAGTTTCGCACTGGCGATCGTCGCCGCCGAACACCTGCTGCGCCTGCTGCCGACCGGCACCCACCGTTATGCGCTGTTCCTGCGCCCCAGCGAGATCGCCCGCGGCCTGCGCGAGCAGGGTCTGGTCCTGCGCGGTCTGGAGGGCTTGCACTACAACCCGTTCAGTCGCCGCGCCAGTCGCAATCGCGATGTCTCGGTCAATTATCTGGCCTGGGCGGAGAAGCCGGATGCGTGAAGCCGTGCGCGCGGTGCTGTTCGATCTCGATGGCACCCTGCTCGATTCGGCGCCGGACCTGATCCACGCGGCCAACCGACTGCGCGCCAGCCACGGTCTCGGCCCGGTAGCGCCAGAAGCCTTCCGGCCGCAGGTCTCCCAAGGCGGTCGGGCGATGCTGGCGGTGGCCTTCAGTCATCTGGACCCGGCAGAGCGCGAGGCATTGTTGCCGCTGTTTCTTGACGATTACCGGCAAAACATCGCGGTCGACAGTCGGCTGTTCGATGGCTTCGCCGAGATTCTCAATGCCCTGCAAGCGGCCGGCCTGGCGCTCGGCATCATCACCAATAAGGTCGAGTGGCTGACCACGCCGCTGCTTGCCCAGCTTGGGCTGGACCAGGTCTTTGGCGCGGTGTTGTGCGGCGATTCGCTGCCCGAGCGCAAACCGCATCCGGCGCCGGTGCTGGCCGCCTGCGCCAGGCTCGGCGTCGATCCAGCCCAGGCGGTGATGGTCGGCGACGACCGCCGCGATATCGAAGCCGGCCGCGCCGCCGGCTGCCGCACCCTGAGCGCCGCCTACGGCTATATCAGTGCCGGCGAAAACATCCATGATTGGGGCGCCGATGGTGTGCTGGCGTCGCCGTGGCAATTGCTCGACTGGCTGGGTATCGGCCACGTAGCCGGGAGCCGGGAGTCGAGAGACGAGAGACGATAGACGATAGACGATAGACGTCGCCCCGGTGAACGCCGGGGCCCAGTTTCGGACGCTGCGGTAGGCCCCAACACTGGGTCCCGGCGTTCGCCGGGACGACGGCTTTTCCCACTCCCCACTCCCGACTCCCGACTCCCGACTCCCGACTCCCGACTCCCGCGCCATGACTGAGCCGCAAGCTTTCAAAGCATTCATCGCACCCTGGCGCCAGACGTTTCCGGCGCTGGCCCTGGCCGAGTTGTTTGCTTCGGGCGGTGAGGCCGAACCTTTGCTGGCGCGGACGGTGTTGCTGCTCGAATGTTGCGATGCCGCCTGGCGGGTCAGCGATACCCGGGTCGGTACCGCCAAACTCGGCTGGTGGGCGGAGGAATGGCCGGCGATCCAGCGCGGCCAAGGCGGTCATCCATTGGCCGTTGCGCTTCGGCCCTTGCCCGGCGCGGCCCCGGTTGCCGTGTTGTGGCGCGAGCTCGACGCGCAGGGCGCCGCCGACGAGACCGCGCGCTTCGCAGCCTATGCGGCCATTGCCGATGACTTTGCGCGGGCCTTTCACAGGCCGGAAAGCCGGCACTTTGCTGGCTTCCGATTCTTGGCCGAGGTGCTGTCGATCGGCCGGCATCTGGCTGCAGTGCGGGTCGGCCAAAGCCTGGCGGTGGCGGCCTTGCCACGCGATTGGCGTGCCCGTCATCAACTGCAGGCCGATGCCGGGTGGCTGGCCAGCGCGGCTGGCCGGGCCGCAACCCAAGCTGCCAGCCTGGCGCTGGCGGAACGGGCCGGCGCACACTTGCAGCAATCGCTTGCGGCGGTGCCGGCGATCAGTTGGCCAGGCCAGCGTGGGGCCCGGGTACTGGCGGCGCTGGCGCTCAAGGAACTGCGCGACCTCGGCCGACCGGAGGGGCGGATGACACGTTTTCGGGATCTTTACATGGCCTGGCGCCTGGCGATGGCGACCGCAGGATAGCGGTGGCCATCGCCGCGCTCGATCAGCCCTCGTCGCGCCAGCGCCGCAGGCGGGTTGCCGCCACGATCATGGCGATGCCCAGGATGGCGCCGATCCACACTTCTCTATCGGCGAGTCCGGCCCAGGCGGCACCGACCGAAAAGATGCGCTGCAGATCCGCGGCTTGATTGATGTTGCTGATGCGGTCGAAGTCGCCGCGAAACACCATGTCTGCGCCGGGCCAGGTGCTGCCGAGCAGGCGGCCGACCACATGGCTCCAGTACCAACTGGTCTTGAGCGAGAACAAGCGCATCACGTCGAACCATGTGACCAGCACCCCGGACAGCACAGGGATCATCAGTGCCCACAGGAACGGTTTGCTCTTTGCCCAGGCCGAACAAAGCAGCAGCCAGCCCACGGTCGGCAGGGCCCAAATCGCGTACACCGGTAGGGTACCGACCAACATCCAGGTACTGGCCAACGGGCTGGCCGGGCCCCACAGCAACTTGAGCGGACTGCCGCCATGAAACAGCACGAACGCGCTCAGCAAGAGGTAGAAGCCAAAACCGGTCAGGATCGCCACTGCCGTCGCAATCAACGGCGCCACCAGCAGGGCACTGGCCACCTTGCTCAGCACGGTATCGCGATCGGACAGCGGCAAGGACTTCCAGAACAGTACGCTGCGGTCGCGGCGCTCATCGAACAGGGTGCCCAGGCAGTAGAAGAACACCACGAAAGCCAGCACCGTATAGGGCCAGGCCGCCGCCATCAGAAAACTGAAGTCCAGTCCGGCGCTCAAATGCAGCAATTCCTTCGGGCCGAGGTTCTTGGTCAACTCGGCAAGATGGATGCCATTGACCTGAAAGCCGGTCTTGTTGCCGACCACTTCGGCGGTAATCATCGCCATCAGGGTCAAAGCCAGGAACACCGCGCTGGCCACGATCGGCGCCCACAGAAAGCCGCCCTTGTGTTCCCAGAACTCGCGCTTGAGCAGGGTCGGGAAGGTGTTCATGCGTAGGCTCCTTTCATCGAGGCGACAAACAGATCGGCAATGCCGGGGGTGCGGGTCTCGCCGAAGGCGGCGAGTTCGGCACGCGCGATGCCGTCGAACAGAAACACCGACTTGCCGAATACCAAGCGCTCGTCGATCGGCTTCAAGGCACGCGCAGCTTCGGCGCGCTCGGCCGGGACCATCACTTCGGTAAAGCGCAAGGCCATATCGTCCATGCTGGTCGCCAGCGAGATCCGGCCTTCGCGAATGAACAACAGGTCGGTCAGGATGTGCTCGATTTCTTCGACCTGGTGGGTGGTGATCACGATGGTCTTTTGTTCGTCGAAATACTGTTCCAGCAGGTTCTGATAGAACTGCTTGCGATACAGGATGTCGAGGCCGAGGGTGGGCTCGTCCAGCACCAGCAGCTTGGCGTCGATCGCCATGACCAGGGCCAGATGCAACTGCACGATCATGCCCTTGGACAGTTCCTTGACCTTGGCATTGCGCTTGATCTGGCTGTGCGCCAGGAACTCTTCGCACTTGGCGCGATTGAAGCGCGGATGCACGCCTTCGACGAATTCGATTGCCTGATTGACCCGAATCCAGCGGGGCAGCACGGCCACGTCGGCGATGAAGCACACCTGTTCCATCAGCAGATCGCGTTGGCTGCGCGGGTCCAAGCCAAGAACATCGAGGTCGCCGACAAACGGCACCAGGCCGAGCACCGCCTTGAGCGCGGTGGTCTTGCCGGCGCCGTTCGGGCCGATCAGGCCGACGATGCGGCCGGATTCGATATCGAAACTACAGCCCTTGAGGGCTTCGAACTTGCCGTAGTTCTTGTGCAGATCGCGGGCTTTGATCACCGTACTCATTGGTCGTTCCCCAAGGTGGTTTCAGCTTTTGGAAGGTCGTTCAGCTCGATTCCGAGGCGTTGCAGGCGGGCGCGCAGCGGCGGCCAGTCTTCGCTCAGAAAGCGTTGCCGTTCGCTGGCCAGCAATTGCGCGCGTGCGCCTTCGTTGACATACATGCCGAGGCCGCGGCGCTTTTCGACCAGGTTTTCATCGACCAGTTCCTGGTAGGCCTTGGACACCGTGATCGGGTTCAATTGGAAATCCGCGGAAACCTGCCGTACCGAAGGCAGGGCGTCGCCGGCCTTCAGATCACCGTCGAGGATCATCGCCTTGATGTGCTCGCGCAATTGCAGATAGATCGGCGCGCTGTCGTTCCAGGTCATAGCCATGGCTGCAATCCCTAAAGGCGCATCGGCAGACGGCCGAAGCGGTAGTACGGCATCGAGAAATCGATGCGGGCAGCACGGCGCGGTTGCTCCGTGGTGGCGTTGGCGGTTGGGTTGCCGGTGGTGTGTTGCGAAGCTTGGTCGCTGGCAGCGTCATCGGCCACCGATATCGACGGGGCAGCGATGGCGGTCGGCGCATGCGCGGGGAGCAGGGTGGCGGCCAGGGTGCCCATGGCATAGAGACTGAGGAAGGCGAGGCGTAGGCTGATCTGCTTCATGGCGGTCGAGTGTTGCCGGTGTGGTGTTGTATGTAACTATAACACCTAGCCGAAAGCTGTCAATACCCCCTGGATGAAAAATCTTCATGACCGATGGCAGGGGGCGGGGGACGGACAATGGGGAACGGGGGAACGGGGAACGGGGAACGGGGAATGGGGAACGGGGGTAGGGCGTCGTCCCGGCGAACGCCGGGACATAAGTTACCAAAACTGTTGTCACGGGCACCACAGGGCCCCGGCGTCCCCCCGGGCGACGGTAATAGGGGGGTTAATGGCA
>JBFXKH010000127.1:0-9866 GCA_050173995.1 Lysobacterales bacterium
CGGGCCGCCTTGTTTTCTTCGGCAGCTTTGTCGTCGGCCGCAGCCAGCTCGGCCATGGCACGGTCGGCGGCGGCCAGACCATCGGCGATCTTCTTCTGGCGGTCTTCAATGGCCGCGATGATGTGCGGCCAGCCGAACTTCATCACCAGCCAGGCGACGGCGAAGAACGCCAGTCCCTGGATGAACAACGTGATGTTGAGACTCATGTCTAGCTCCTTGGGCAGGGCGTCTTCGCGCCATGCGCTTGCGACCGATTACTTCAAGCCCAGAGCGGACAGGAACGGGTTGGCGAAAATCAGCAGCAGGGCAATCGCCACGCCGATGATCGGCACCGCGTCGAGCAGACCGGCGACGATGAACATCTTGGTTTGCAGCATCGGCGCCAGCTCCGGCTGGCGCGAGGCGCCTTCCAGAAACTTGCCGCCGAGCAGGGCGAAGCCGATGGCGGTACCGAGCGCGCCGAGGCCGATCAGCAGGCCGACTGCAATAACCGTCAGGCCCATCACGTCAGAAATCAGGTTGATGTTTTCCATGGTGCAGCTCCGTTCGAAAGCAGGTTGGGGTGGGAAAGGTGAAACGGTCGATCAGGATAAAGCTATGCGCTCAGTGGTGCTCTGCCGCCATGCTCAGATAAACAATGCTGAGCATCATGAAGATGAACGCCTGCAGGGTGATCACCAGCACGTGAAAGGCGGTCCATATGAAGCCCGAGATGAACTGCATCGGGCCGAGGATCCAGGTCAGCAGACTGTCCAGGCTGGCGCCCAGGGTCATCACCGCGATCAGGATGAAGATCAGCTCGCCAGCGTACATGTTGCCGAACAGTCGCAGCGCCAGCGACAGCGGCCGCACCGCTTCCTCAATCAGCCGCAGCAGCAGGTTGGCCGGGGCCAGGGCGATCTTCATGCCGGCGCCTTCGGCGTGGAAGGGGGCGGTCAGGAACTCGCCGAAGAACGGCAGCACGCCCTTGTGGCTGATGCCGACGTACTGGATCAGCAGGAACACCATGATCGCCATGCCGAAGGTGGTGTTTGGGTCGGCGGTCGGCACCACGCGCAGATATTCGACACCGGCCGCACTGGCCGCCAGCGGCAGCAGATCGACCGGGATCATGTCCATGAAGTTCATCATGAACACCAGCCCGAAAATGGTGATCGCGAGCGGCGCGATCAATTTGCTGTGGCCGTGGAAGGTCTCTTTGACCAGGCCATCGACGGCCTCGACGATCATCTCGATCGCGCACTGCAACTTGCCCGGCACGCCCGAGGTCGCGCGCCTGGCGACGCGCAGAAACACCAGCAGGAACAACGCGGCAATGGCGAATTTGATCAGCACGCTGTCCCAGTGCACATCCATGAAGCCGGGCGCGTGCTCGTGGGTGTTGTAGTCCGACAGGTGCTTCAGATGGTGCTTGATGTAGTCCGTCATCGAAGCCGGAGCATGATGTTCTGTGGACATCTTCGGAATCCTACGTCTTTGCCAAAGCCAAAAAAAATGCCAACTGCGCCGCGATCATGCCGAGGATCAGCGCCAGCGCCGGCAGTCGCCAGAGCGCGATCGCCAACACCAGCCAGGCCACGGTCCACACCCACTTCAACACCTCGGCCGCATACACCGAATGGAGTATGGTCCGGACCGGGGCCACTCCCGGCACGAACAGCCGCCAGGCGAATACCGCATTACCACCGGCGACGATCAGCGCTCCAACCAGCGCCGCAACCGCCACCCACCGGTCGGCCAGCAACAAACCACCCAGCGCTGCGACCAGGGCCGCCACCAGTTGCGCCGCCAACACTCGCCGCGCCACCCGTTTTCCACTCGCGATCGAGTTGTGCACCGCTGCTCCATGGGCCGGCAGTGGAATACCCGGGACGGTTCCGATCGCGCTGCCGCGACTGTCTGCACAGTGGCCGACAAGCGCTCCGACAAAGCCGCGAGAGTCTAGCCTTTTTTCCGTCGAGCCTGCAAGTTTTTTGATTCGGTTGGATTTTGGCCACCGGGAACGGGGAACGGGGAACGGGGAACGGGGAACGGGGAGCGGGGAGCGGGGAGCGGGGAATAGGTTGTGCTGAGCGCAGCGAAGCGCAACGGCGCGAAGCGAGGTCTCGGCAATACCTGTTGCGCTGACCGGCTCCGCCGTTAAAAACCGCTGCGCTCAGCACAACCTATGCTTCTCGGTAATGCCTGTTGCGCTGACCGGCTCCGCCGTTAAAAACCGCTGCGCTCAGCACAACCTATGCTTCTTGGCAATGCTTGTTGCGCTGACCGGCTCCGCCGTTAAAAACCGCTGCGCTCAGCACAACCTATGCTCCTGCGCTCAATACCACCCAGCTCACGCCGGCATCGCGGGTGCGCGCTGGTGGTCTCGATAGATCAGCCGATACAGCGCCGGCAACACCAATAAGGTCAGCAGTGTCGAAGAAATGATGCCGCCGATGACTACGGTGGCGAGCGGGCGCTGGACCTCGGCGCCGGTGCCGACGTTGACCGCCATCGGTACGAATCCAAGGCTTGCCACCAGCGCGGTCATCAGCACCGGTCGCAGGCGGGTCAGCGCGCCATCGACCACCGCGCGATGCACCGGGCTGCCGAGCTCGCGCAATCTGCGGATGAACGCGATCATCACCAGGCCGTTCAACACCGCGACGCCGGACAGGGCGATGAACCCGACGCCTGCCGATATCGAGAACGGAATGCCGCGCAGCCATAGCGCCAGCACGCCACCGGTGAGCGCCAACGGCACCCCGCTGAATACGATGGCCGCGTCCTTTGCCGAGCCGAACGCCATGAACAGCAAACCGAAGATCATTACCAATGCCAGCGGCACGACCACACGCAAGCGCTGGCTGGCCGAGATCAATTGCTCGAAGGTGCCACCGTACTCGATCCACATGCCGGCCGGCAGTTCGGTCCGCGCGGCGACCTGGTCCCGCAATTCTTCCACGAACGAGCCCAGGTCGCGGCCACGCACGTTGGCGGTGATCACCACCCGGCGTTTGCCGTTTTCGCGGCTGATCTGATTGGGTCCGAGCTCGACCGCGATATTGGCGACAGCACTCAGCGGCACGACGCCGGGCAGGTGCTGAAACGACTCGTCGTCGGGCCTGCCAACCGTGGTTGGCAGCGCAATCGGCAGCGCCGCCAGCGCTTTGGGATCCTGGCGGTCCGCGTCCGGTAGCCGGGCGACGATGTCGAAGCGGCGGTCGCCCTCGAATAACTGTCCGGCGTTCGCCCCGCCCATCGCCGCCGCCACCGTTTCCTGGATATCGGCAACCGCCAGGCCATAACGCGCGAGCGCGGCGCGGTCGGGCGTTATCACCAACAACGGCAATCCGGTGACCTGCTCCAGCTTGACGTCGGCGTGGCCAGGGATCGATTTTGCGATCGCTTCGATCTGGCGGCCCAGGGCGGTGAGTTGCTGCAGATCGTCGCCAAACACCTTGATCGCCACCTCGGCGCGCACGCCGGCGATCAACTCGTTCATGCGCATTTGTACCGGCTGGGTGAACTCATAGTTGTTTCCGGGCACGGCGCGCACCGCCGTGTCCAGCTCGGCGACCAATGTCGCTTTGGATTTGCGCGGATCCGGCCAATCGCGGCGGTCCTTGATCAGGATGAAGGTGTCGGCGACCGAGGGCGGCATCGGATCCGTAGCCACTTCGGCGGTGCCGAGCTTGCCCACCACCTGTTCGACTTCGGGGAACTGCTTGATTCTGGATTCGAGCCGGGCCTGCATGCCGAGTGCCTGCGTCAGGCTGGTGCCGGGGATGCGCAACGCGTGCAGCGCGATGTCGCCTTCATCCAGGTTGGGAATGAACTCGGTACCGAGCCGGGTAGCCAAAAGGCCGCATAGCACCACCAGCGCCAGCGCGGCGGTCACCACCAGGCCACGCATCGCCAGCGCCTTGTGCAGGAGCGGCGCATACAGCCGGAGCATGCCCCGCATCACGCGAGTTTCTTGTTCCGACACCTTGCCGGTGATGAACTGTGCGACGGCGGCCGGAACAAAAGTCAGCGACAGTGCCATCGCCGCGGTCAGTGCCATCACCACGGTAATCGCCATCGGATGAAACGTCTTGCCCTCGATGCCGCTCAAGGCAAAGATCGGCAGATAGACGGCCGCGATGATGAACAAACCGAACAGGCTCGGTTTGATCACTTCGCTGCTGGCCGAAGCGGCGATATCGAATCGTTCGTCGTGGGTCAGCAATCGGCCCAGCGCATGCTGGCGCTCGCCGAACCGGCGCAGACAGTTCTCGACGATGATCACCGCACCATCGACGATCAAACCGAAGTCCAGGGCGCCCAGACTCATCAGGTTGGCCGAAACCCGGTTCTGAACCATGCCGGTGATCGTCATCAGCATGGCGACCGGGATGACCGCCGCAGTAATCAGCGCCGCGCGGAAGTTGCCGAGCAGCAGAAACAGCACCGCGATCACCAGCAGCGCGCCTTCCAGCAGGTTCTTCCGCACGGTGGCGATACTGCGGTCGACCAGTCGCGTCCGATCGTAGATCGGGCGCGCCGTCACGCCCTCGGGCAGCGTGGCGTCGATTGCCTTCAAGCGTGCCGCGGAGCGCATCGCCACGTCACGGCTGTTTTCCCCGATCAGCATGAATACCGTACCCAGCACCACTTCGCGCCCGTCCTTGGTCGCGGCGCCGGTGCGCAGTTCCGAGCCAATGTGGACATCGGCGATATCGCGGACCCGCAGCGGCAGGCCGTCCCGCATCGCCACCACGATCTCCCTTAGGCCCGCTTCGTCCTGCACCTGGCCTGGGATGCGGATCAGATTCTGCTCGCCGCCACGCTCGATGTAGCCAGCGCCGGTGTTGGCGTTGTTGCGTCGAATCGCCTGCAGGATATGGTCGAGGGTGAGGTTGAACGCGACCAGCTTGGCCGGGTCGGGGGTGACGTGGAATTGCTTTACATGGCCGCCGATGGTGTTGACCTCGGTGACGCCTTTCAAATTGCGCAACTGTGGCCGTATCACCCAATCTTGCAAAGTTCGGAGGTCGGTGGTCGTCCACGGGTTGCCATCGGGATTCCTGGCGCCGGGTTCGGCTTCAACGGTGTACATGAAGATTTCGCCCAGGCCGGTCGCGACCGGCCCGAGCATCGGTTTGAGATTCTCCGGCAATTGCGCCGCGGCCTGTTGCAGGCGCTCGGCGACCTGCTGCCGCGCAAAGTAGATATCGGTACCGTCTTCGAACACCACGGTCACCTGCGACAGTCCGTAGCGCGAGATCGAGCGCGTGTACTGCAGCCGCGCCATGCCGGCCAGGGCGGTCTCGACCGGAAAGGTGACGCGCTGTTCCGCTTCGAGTGGCGAATAGCCCGGCGCCTCGGTGTTGATTTGAACCTGTACGTTGGTGATGTCGGGTACCGCGTCGATCGGCAGCCGACCATAGCTCCATGCGCCGAGCGCGCACGCGCCCAGTACCAGCACCAGGATCAGCCAGCGGTGCGCGATCGACGCGCGAATGATGCGTTCCAGCATGGCGCGCTCCTTAATGGTCGTGGCTCGCGCCGGATTTTTCGATGTCGGCCTTGATCAGGAAGCTCTGCCTGGACACGTAGCGCGTCCCCGCATTGATCCCGCCAAGCACTTCGGCGAAGCGTCCGTCGCGCTCGCCCAATTCCAGCATTCGCACTTCATAGGTATCGCCGAACTGCGCGAAAACCACGGTGAAGTCGCGGAACCGCTGCAAGCCCGACTCGGCTACCGCCAGTGCGACTTCACGCGCGGTGATCTCGACTTCCGCCGAGACCATCATCCCCGGCCGCCACCGTCCCGCGCTGTTGTCGACGCTGGTGCGCGCGACCACGCTTTGTCCGGATGCCAGCGGCAGCAGCGCCTCGATCTGTCCCGTGGTGCGGACGCCACCGGTCGCCGAGGCGATCTCGACCGGCTGGCCGACCGCGAGTTGCTCGGCATCCGGACCGATGGCGCGCAATTCCACCCAAACCAGCGACAGATCCGCGATCTCGATCAACGCGGTGCTGCCGGCGACATCGCCCACGCTGGTATTGCGCGCAAGCACCACGCCATCGAACGGAGCGGCCACCGGATAGCTGCGCATGCTGTCGTTGCCCTCGACCACGACCAAGGTCTGGCCGCGGCGGACGCGCTGGCCCACTTGCGCCGGCACCGCGCGGACGATGCCCGGGAAGCGCGCCTTGATTTGCGCGTGGCGGTTGGCATCCAGCGCGACCGTGCCCATCAGGCGCAGGGTGTTGCGCACCACGGCGGGGCCTGCGACCGCGGTTTCTACGCCGGATGCCTCGGCAACGGCGGCGGCAATGGTGGTGCGGCCTTCGTAGGAGGCATAGCGCCACCGATGCGTTGCGCCACCGCGCCGTGCCGTCACTTCGACATCGAACGAATGCGGTTCCACCACTTCGCCGCTTCCGATCAAGTAGTCGTTCTCCGGCCGAAACGTGAAGGAATCGACTTGGCCGTCCACGCGCGTCAATTGGATCGTGGCTTGCACTTCCGCGGGCGCCAGGGGTTTGCCGTCCTGGTAGGCATACAGGCGGAAGTGCGGAGGTACATTGGTCTCGAAAATCGTGACTTCGATCCCGAACCCGCCGTCGCCAAGCAGGCGGCCGCGGTGCGGCCCACGCTGATATTCGTCGGCGGCCGCCAGTTCCGCCGTGCCCGCCGTGCCCGCGGTGGTCGTGCGACCGGAGTCCGCGCCGCCGCAGGCGGCCAGCAAAACGATCGACAGCGAAACAACAAGGGTGCGCATCATTGGGCAGTCTCCTGGGCAGAGGCGGTGAGGCGTTTCACCTCGGTGAACAGCAAGTGATAGCGGCTGGCCGCCGCGATCTCGCGTTCACGCAGCTCGAATAAGGTCTTTTGCGCCTGGGCAAGCGCAAGGAATGAAAGGCGCCCGGCCTCGAAACCATGGCGCGTGGTCGCCAGCGCCCGTTCGGCGATCGGCAGCATCCGCGCACGCAGCGATTCGACTTCAGTACGCGCATGCCGAAATTCCTGATAGCGCTCGAACAGCGCCTGGTGGCGTTCGAAGCGGGCGGCCTCGCGGCGCGCTTCCACCGCGGCGAGTTCCGCGTCGGCCTGGGTAACCGAGTACCCGGAACGCAGGCGGTTGCCCAGCGGCAACGCGATCGACATAACCAGACCCTGATCGTTGAAGGCTTCAAAGCGGCGCACACCCAGGTTGAGGCTGAGATCCGGCTGGGCACCGGCCGCCGCCGCTCGACGCCGGGCGGCGATGGTGTCGGCCTGCAAGCGCGAAGCCCATAGGTCGGGCGTCGTGGCCAGGCGCAGCGCGAGCGTCTCGAACGGCTCTACCGTCGGCAGGGTTTGCAGGTCGCCGGCAAGCGCACCGAAATCCGGCGTCAGCGCGCCCCAACTGGCGGCCAGGGTCATCCGGGCACTGGCCAGCTCGTGCTCGGCGGTTTCGCGATCCAGCTCCGCTTCGGCGAGTGCCAATTCGGCGGCCTGCAGATCGGTCTCGGGATTGCGCGCGGCGGTCACCCAGGCGGCCACTTCGCCGCGGGTGCGATCGGATTGTCGAACCCGGTCTTCGGCGTATTCCAGCCGCTGCTGTTTGGCGAGCACCGCGATGAATCGGCTGGCGGTCAGGCTGGAGAGCTCGATTCGCAGCGTGGCGGCGCGGTGCTGCTGCTCTCGCACCTCGGCCTTGCCGAGCATCTGGCGGGCCGCGCGTTTGCCGCCCAGTTCGATGACCCGACCAATGCTCAGCGTGGTTTCAGCCGAGTCGACACCTTGCAGGCTGCCGTTGCCGGCGACGTTGGCGACCTCGCCGCCGATGGTAAAAGCGGGCGGCAGCGACTCACGCTGACTGCGTGCCTGCACGGCCTGAAGCTGCGCGGCTTCGGCGGTCAGCGAGGGATTGGAAGCCAGTGCGCGGGCAACCGCGTCCTCCAGACGCAGCGGCTCGGCGGCGGATGCCGAGGACAGGGCGTGGATGCCGGCGCCTACCAGAACCACAAAACGGAGCAGAAGCATGAAAACCCTCGCGACGGTAGCAGTGGATGGGCGGGCGAGTCCGACCGGCGGCTTCGCACAGGCACCAGGGTAGAGACAAAACAAAACCGATTATCGGTCGGTCTTTTCGGCAACAAAAAACAAAGAGCAAACCGCGATGTCAACTCTGTCGGATCGCCGCGCCTTAGCGGGTCAGCATGGCGATGAGCGATTCGATCGTGGCATGCAGCCAGCCGGACGACAAAATGCAAAAACCCAACGCACAAAAGCCCAGAGCGGCGCCCAGGTAAGCAAGCGATGGCGGGTCGGGAGACAGCAGGGATTCGATACGCTCAGGGACGAAATCCGAGACGAACGCCAGCGACAGGGCTGTTCGTCGCTGGGCGTGATGGCGAAAAATCTTCTCGACGGCAATGATCGTCTCGGCCACCTTGATCGGACTGCCCAGGGTTTCCGCGGCGGCCAGGTCGCAGCGCTGTTCCATGGCCAGCGCCAGATCGCGCAGCAAGCGGCGGCGGGTGCCCGGTAATTGCAGACTCGACAGCAGGACGGCAATCAGGCGGTAGCGAACGTCGCGGTGGCCGATGTGCGCCTGCTCATGCGCCAGCACAACGCGCAACTGGGTTGGGTCGAGACGTTCCAGCAAGGCGCTGGACAGCAGAATATGGCCGCGTCCGATGCCGCAGGCCAAGGCCAACGGTTGCTCGGCTTCGACGACATGGAAGCGGTCCGAAGGCACGGGCCGCCAACTCAGGCGCAGCATGGTGGCGAGGGTCCGCCGGATGCGCCAGAGGCCGCAGGCTGCCCGCACCGCCAACCACAGCGCATAGGCCGCCACCAGCGCCAGCGCAGCCCACAGCCCGGCGCTTTGGCCGCTTTCGCTCGGATGCCACACGCAGAAGTGCCAGAGCCGGTCCGAATGCGCGGAACAGGCGGCGGCAAACCCGGCCGAGTCGTGCAGCAGCGACGGCATGGCGAGGGTCATGAGCAGTTGGGCAAGGCCGGCCAATGCCGGCGATACCAGCATCCACCAGGAAATGCGCGCCCGCTGTCTGGCCGGTTTGCCCGCCAGCAAACGCCGCAGCGGGTGCTCGGCGGCGGCAATCAGCAGGGACAGAGAAATGGACAGAACAAAGCCGGCCAGTAGCGCAAATTGCAGCAGTGGGCCGTGACTCGCCATCAGCGCTCATCCAGTTCAGCGCGGCGCCGCGCGATCGATTCTTCCAGATGCCTGAGCTGGTCGTCGTCCGCCCGCGCGGCGAGATCGGCAAATGCCGCCAGCAGCGCATCGGGCTGTGGACCTGCGACGCGACGGACCGTGGACTCCACCAGCTTGCCGATCAGTTCCTGGCGCGAAAGCCTGGCCGAATAGGCGTAGGCATGACTGATCTTCTCGCGGCGCAGGAATTGCTTGCGGAACAAGCGCTCCAGCGTGGATTGCACGGTGTTCAAGGCAATCGCCCGCGAGCGCCCGACCCGCGCATGCACGGTCTTGGCGTCGGATGAACCGAAGCGCCAGATGTCTTCAAGCACGGCGATTTCCAGATCGCCCAGCGGCGGCATGTCAGGGTGGGTCACGCGCGAGAACACCAAGGTCGTGAACAGGCGCGGGGAGTATCGTTGTATAAAAACCGATCGTCAATCGGTTTCTTCCGGTTTGATGCGTCGCGATTCGATGCAGCCGGGAGGGGAATCGGGGGACGGGAGTTGGGAGTCGTGAGATGGGAGATGGGAGATAAGAGTTGGAAGATGGGAGTTGGAAGATGAACGAAACAGGGGCCGTCGCCCCGGCGTACGCCGGGGCCCAGTGCCCAACGAAGCCGCCAACTCAACACTGGACCCCCGCGTGCGCCGGGGCGACGGCGTCCTCCCGCCGTTGGCCTCCAGG
>JBFXKH010000128.1:0-9681 GCA_050173995.1 Lysobacterales bacterium
GGGGTGGCCGACGCCCAGCCCGAGCAATCGAGCGAGCGCCGTGGCCCGGCGCGGGCCGCGGCGCTCGATGCCAGCGGCCAGCCGAGCCGCGCCCTGATCGGTTTCGCCGCCAGTTGCGGCGTCGCGGTCGAGCAATTGCAGCGGTTGGAAACCGACAAGGGCGCCTGGTTCATGCACCGGTCCCAGAGCCCGGGCCAGGCCACCGTCGCGCTGCTGCCGGCGATCCTCGACGAAGCGCTGAAGGCGCTGCCGATTCCCAAGCCGATGCGCTGGTCGGATCTGGACTTCGAATTCGTGCGCCCGGCGCATTGGCTGGTTTTGCTCTACGGCGGCGAAGTGGTGCCGGCCAGCGTGCTCGGCCTGCAATCCGACCGGATGAGCCGCGGCCACCGCTTCCACCATCCGGATCCGGTCTGGATCAGTTCCGCTGCCGATTACATCGATGCCCTGCGCGCGGCGCATGTGCTGGCCGACCCGATCGAACGCCGCCAGCGCATCGAAGCCGAGGTTGCCCGCGTCGCCGCCGGGCTGGGCGGCCAGGCGCGGCTGCGGCCGGAACTGCTGGCCGAGGTCAACAACCTGGTCGAGTGGCCGGTGGCGATCGCCGGCAGTTTCGAGCGCGAATTCCTCAAGGTACCGCAGGCGGCGCTGATCACCACCATGGAGAACAACCAGAAGTTCTTTCCGGTGTTCGACCCGCACGGCCGCCTGCCCGAGCACTTCATCGGCATCGCCAATATCGACAGCCGCGACCCGGCGGAAATCCGCAAGGGCTACGAACGGGTGATCCGGCCGCGCTTCGCCGACGCCCGCTTTTTCTTCGACGAAGATTTGAAGACGCCGCTGGCCGATCATCAGGACGCCCTGGCGCGGGTCACCTACCAGCAAAAACTGGGCTCGGTCTGGGACAAGGTCGGCCGCGTCAGCCTGCTCGCCCAGGTGGTCGGCCGGCGCATGCAGGATGCCGGCGTGGCGCTGGAGTTGCCGTTGCTCGAACGCGCGGTGGCGCTATCCAAATGCGACCTGCTGACCCGCATGGTCGGCGAATTCCCGGAACTGCAAGGCGACATGGGCCGCAGCTACGCGCTCGCCCAGGGCGAAGCGGCGGAAGTCGCCGACGCGCTCGATCAATACTACCGGCCGCGTTTCGCCGGTGACGCGATCGCCGAGGGCTCGCTCGCCCGCGCGCTCGCCATCGCCGACAAGCTCGACACCCTGGCCGGTCTGTTCGCGATCGGCCAGAAGCCGAGCGGCAGCAAGGACCCGTTCTCGCTGCGCCGCAGCGCGCTCGGCCTGGCCCGCACCCTGATCGAAGCCGGCCTGGATCTGGACCTGGTCGCCCTGATCGAAGACGCCATCGACCATGCCAAGCGCGCGGCGATCGCGGTCGCCAAAACGCCGGGCACGATTGCGACGACGCCGTGCCCGCCGTGGCAGCGCAGCCTCGATCGCGACTGCATCGAACTCTACGATTTCATCCTGGATCGGCTGCGCGGCTATTACCAGGACCAGGGCATCGGCGCCGAACTGTTCGAATCGGTGGCGGTGCTGAAACCGCTCAGTCTCGCCGATCTCGACCAGCGCCTGCGCGCGGTGCAGGCATTCGGCCGCCGGCCGGAAGCGGCCAGCCTCGCCGCCGCCAACAAGCGCATCGGCAACCTCCTGCGCCAGGCCGGCGAAAAAGGCCTGGCGCTGGGCGCCGAGATCGATCCAGGCGCAGTCGATGCCGGCGCCGAAAGCGACTTCCAGCAAGCCCTGGCCGCCGCCGAACGAGAAGTCGCACCGCTGATCGCTGGTCGCGACTACCTCGCCGTGCTGAACCGACTGGCCGCCCTGCGCGACCCGGTCGATGCTTTCTTCGAAGGCGTCATGGTCATGGCCGAGGATCCCGCCAAACGCCAGAACCGCCTGAATGGACTGAACCGCCTGCGCCGCCTGTTCACCCAGGTCGCCGACATCAGCCTGTTGCCCTGAGCAGCTTGGATCCGTCCTTCGACCAGGCCAAAAACGTCCAGGCGCGGCGTGCCCGCGCATTTCTGTCGAGTCGCAGCCCATCGATCACACGGCGCACCCGTCGTGCAACTTGTGAACGGTGGCGGGAATACCGGTGATTGGCTCGGCGAGCTGCCGCCACAGCAAAAGCGGCACAATGGTCGAGGGCTGGAGCCGCCCCGTTCGAACGGGGCAAAGGAATGGCCTAGCCCACCCGGCCGATGTGGGCGCGACGCTTGCGCGCGCTGGCGAGTCCGGCAAACGCCAGCAGCATGGCGATGACTCCGAGACCAAGCCGGGAGTAGCCGGGCACCGCGGTGGGCGGGAAGCCGGCAAACACCACGTTCGCGCCGAGGCTACCGCTGTTGTCGGCGTAGCAGCCAGACGATCCGGCAAAGGAGAAGGCATCTGCGAAGCCCAAGTACAGACGGCTAGCGCCGGACGGAATCTGGAACTGCTGGACGGTACCAGTACCGGTGCCGGTCAGGCCGTCGCCGATGAAGAACACCTGTTGCAGGGCAGGCGCCAGCGAGGTGAAGTCGGTTGTGTTGAAAACCAGGTTGCCAGGCGCTGGCGGTGCTGGCAGTCCGTCGCCGAGGAAGGTGCCCGCGATATACATGTTGGTGCCGTTGCTGACGATTCCCGACAGAAAATTCTCGCCGGAGATGTTGGTCGATGCGGCAATGCACGGACCGTCGCCGCTGGTTGTGGAGTTGCCGACCGCGCAGAAAACGGAACCGGTAACCCCGTTGACTGTGAATCGAGTGGCGCCAGCAGGGATCGCGATGGCCACTGGTGCGACGCCGTTCGATGCCGGTCCGCAAGCGGAGCTGCTGGCCAACGGCGAGGCCAGACCCGCGCCGTATATGTTGGTGATTGCCGACACCGTGGCCGGAACCACAACGGTCTGAGCATCGACCGGACTGGCAGCCCAGACCGTGGCGAGCAGTGTCAGCAGGAGAAACGATGTACGAACCGACATAATTCACCCATAACCAGGATAGTCGAGCGCGCACACTAGCCAAGACGCCCGCGCTTGGCAAGGAGACTGGAGCGGCTCGGCGCGACCGATTCAGCGAAAGCGCCAGGCGGCGCGGCAGTGGTGGTCGATCGCAGCGGGTGCCGTAAGATCGTCCATCGGCAGGAAGTGGCGATCGGGAGTTTCGGCCGAGTGCAATGGCCGGATCCGCTCGACAGCGACGCGCTCAGCACAACCTTCCCTTGGCGAACCCGCGCCACCTCCAGCAACCCGAATATCGTCGGCGCAACGCCCACCCATGACCCGCCCGATTTTGCACATCGCCATCGTCGGCTACGGCAGCGCCGGCCAAGCCGCCGCCCTGGCCCTGGCCCGCGACGGGCATCGGGTCGAGGTCTTCGAACAGGCGCCGGCACTGCAACCGGTCGGCGCCGGCCTGTTGCTGCAACCGACCGGCCTGGCCGCACTATGGGAACTCGGCCTGCTCGACGCCGCCCTGGCCCACGGCCGCCGCATCGATCGCCTGTACGGCGACAACCCGCACGGCCGCCCGGTCATGGACCTCAGCTATGCCGGCCTTGGCGCCGGCCTGTTCGGTCTCGGCCTGCAACGCGGCGCGTTGTTTGAAATCCTGCACCGAGCCGAACCTGCGCCCGCGGCCATCCACTGCGACCACCGCATCCAGGCGGTCGATCCCGAACGCCGCCGGCTGCGCGATCAGGCCGGCATCTGGCATGGCCCCTTCGACCTGCTGCTGATCGCCGATGGCAGCGCCTCGGCACTGCGCCGCTCGATCGCGCCGCGGGCGGCCGATCCGGTCTATCCCTGGGGCGCACTGTGGTGCCTGCTGCCGCAGCACGACTGGCCGGCCGGCAACCAACTCCGCCAGCGCTATCGTGGCGCCAGCAAGATGATCGGCATCCTGCCGGTCGGCAGCCGCCCCGACGACCCGGTCGAGCGGCTGAGCTTTTTCTGGAGCCTGCGCCACGCCGACCTCGAACGTTGGCAGCAAAACGGGCTGCACGCCTGGCGCGAAGAAGTCTACGCACTGTGGCCGGAAATCCACGGCCGCCTTGACGCGATCGACGACCCGGCCGAACTCGCCCGCGCCCGCTATCGCGATGTCACCCCGGCCGACTGGTGCCGGGGCCCGGTCGCCCTGATCGGCGACGCCGCACACGGCATGAGTCCGCAACTCGGCCAGGGCGTCAACATGGCCTTGCTCGACGCGCTCGCCCTGCGCGACGCCCTGCGCCAGCAGCCCTCGATCGCCGCAGCGCTCGCCCACTACCAGCGCGCCCGCCGCCGCCACGTCGGCGTCTATCAGTTCTGGAGTCGATGGCTGACGCCACTGTTCCAATCCGACCAACGCATCGCCGCCGCCCTGCGCGATGCCCTGCTGCTGCCGCTCGGCCGACTGCCGCTCGCCCGCGGCCAGATGCTGCGCGTACTCACCGGCACCCAACACGGCTGGCTCGGCAGGTACCCCCTGCCGGCCGGATTCATCGCCGCCCTGCAGCAGCGAAGCGATCCCGCCAACGGCGCGCCAACGATCCCGGCGCCACGCCGTCACCGGACCTAGAATGGGCCACAGCGCAGCGTGCCCATCAACAGCAAACACCCAACAGCCAGCCGCACCGGCACACCAGCCCGGTCAAATGATTGCACCATGCATACAAAGTGCTATCATCCACCGGGTGAACAGCAGCCACCGCAAAACCTTGACTCAGGTGCTCACCGACCCCGTCAATGGCAACATTGAATGGGCGCGCATTGAGTCCATGCTCAGGGCAGTGGGTTGCAAAGTTGTCGAAGGCGCTGGCTCATCCGTCACCTTCGAGTTCAGCGGCCGGAAGATGACACTCCATCGTCCCCACCCAGGCAAGGAAGCACTGCGCTACCGCGTGCTGGCGGTACGGGAGTTCATCGCACCAACGGGAGTCAAACCATGACCAATGCCATGACCTACAAGGGCTACACGGCGAGCATGGTCTTCGATGCGGAAGACAAGCTCATTGTCGGCCGCGTTCGGGATATTGACGACATCATCGCCTTTCACGGCGAGTCGCTGGCCGAGTTCGAATCGAACTTTCACGCGGTCATCGAAGACTATCTAGCGGCGGCCAGCGAACTTGGATCGGCGCCGGAAAAACCAGCCAGTGGCAAGCTGATGTTGCGCATCGCGCCCGAGGTTCATGCCGCCGCGCTCAAAGCCGCCGCGAGGCGTGGGACCAGCCTCAACAAGTGGGCAGAAGACGCACTCGCGAGGGCGGCGATCAAGGCACCGACACGGGCCACAGCGCGCGGTGGCGCCTGATCGAATAGACGTTCGGCATCTTGTAAGCTGTAACGCGTCAGGTTACGGTAGCGCATGATCCTTGGCTTCAAACACGTTCGTGGGCAGAGATGTCGAGCTGGTGGATTACCAGGACCATCACTAAGGTCAATTACCATGCGCATGCACAATCCCCCTCATCCTGGCGAAATCATCAAGGCTCTGTGCCTGGAGCCTGTCGGCCTTACGATTACCGAAGCCGCCGAAGGTTTGGGCGTAAGCCGCAAAACCCTTTCCGCCATCCTTAACGGGCGCACTGGGGTCAGTCCCGAAATAGCGATCCGCCTATCCATCGCATTCAACACCAGTGCCGAGAGCTGGTTGAGTCAGCAGGTACAGTACGACCTCTGGCACGCCGAGCGAGGGCGTAAAACCCTGAAGGTTGCCAAGCTCGCGGCTTAAGACGCCTATACAAAAACAGCCAACCCAACAGCGCCTGGTCCTGCATCGAGGCCGCCACCTGGCCGCGCACCGCCGGATCGGTCAGGAACACATCGACTTTGCGCTCGACCAACTCGCGCGGATAGTGTTTGCCATGCGCCAGGACGAAGCGACGAATCGAGCCCACGTAGGCGTCCTCCGAACGAACCGCCATGCCCAGACGACGCATGCGCGCGCGAACCTGGTCGAGCAGACGCGGCGGGTTCGCGCTCGCGGCATGCTGACCATGGCGCGCATCGTTGCGACCGACACCGGGTTCGGAGCCCACATCGGCACTACCCGAGCCAACACTATTGCGCGCCGAATCCGGGGCGACTACGCTGCCTGTCACGGTGCTGCGGTACGTTGGTTTCAAGCGCCTGCTCCCTGCCAAAAGACATTGCAAGGATAGGCTGCAAGGATAGGCCGCAACATCGGAATAACACCATGATTCGTGTAGGATTTTTCCTATAAACAACGATCCCGGTGCTGTGATAGGCTGCGGGAATACATGGCGATTCGTCGCCGACTAGGTGTTAGATTCTTAGGAGACGTTCGATGAAAGTGTTCCTTAGCTGGTCTGGGCAACGCAGCAAAGAAGTAGCCAATCTCCTCAGCGACTGGTTGTGCTGCGTAATTCAAGCATCTAGGCCATGGATTTCAACGCGTGATTTAGACAGAGGTTCGCTTTGGTTTGGCGAAATTAATGATCAACTGAAAGACACTACAGTCGGCATTATTTGCCTCAGTCAGGAGAACAAGAATCGTCCTTGGATCCTCTTCGAGGCAGGGGCCTTGGCAAAGGGACTCTCCACATCTAGGGTGTGCACACTCCTCATAGATTTAGAGCCAAAAGATATTGAGGACCCGCTGGCTCAGTTCAACCACACGTTTCCGACACGCGAAAGCGTGCTTGGGCTAGTAAAAACGCTGAACAACGCCCTCTCATCCGAAGGCCTAGACAATAGAATCCTAGAGCAGGTCTTCGACACATATTGGCCGCAATTTGAAAGCAAATTCACCAAGGTGCTTCAAAACACAGAGACACTGCCTCCTTCGAAGCCGAGACCTAAGGAAGATATGCTCGGTGAGATTCTCGAGAACACACGAATGCTCAACTCAAGAATTCGAAGGCTAGAGCATGAAAATGATCGCTATCGAATGATTGAAATGGATATGCCCATATCAATGGTTCGAGAGGAGGTGATTTCTTTGTTGAAGGCGGGGATGCCAGCCGACATGGTGGTGGAGCGATTTAGGGGAAGAGCCCCCGCTCGTTTGCTTAAAGATTTCATTACGAGTTACGACATGGGTAAGTTAGGCAAAGAATCTAACTAGTCGTTCAAGGGGAAAATCACCGCAATGGGCGCAGGCAAGCACCTTCGATTATGCTTTCCTGCGCCCATTGCGGCGTTTTCCCCTTAACTCTGGTGTTGGGCCGCGAACAGATAGCTTCGCCATCCTGCGCTCCTGAAAGCACTTGAGGATATTTCCGATGATCGTTCAGAATAGCTACGTGTACATTCACATTGGCCTTTGCCTGCGTCTGTTGCGGAACATCTCATCGACAGATACCCCGGAGCTTGCTAGGACGTCTGTCGAGCGGCTCGAACAAAACCTCAAGGAAGGAACCTTTGTTGTTTGCTTGGCGTCGATGGAATCGACCTCTTACCAAGACATGATGGAAGCGCTCTCGAATGCTGATGGTACAAAAGCGATGCCCGCGAGTCTTATTCGAGATATCAGCACCGAGTTTACAAGACTTGAGAATATAGTCTTCGCGGAAGCGCTCACAAGAAAAATATACATGCTACCGAGCAGACGATTCAACACAGAATACTTGCTTAGTAGCCCCCACATGCTGCTTAAAGTGGGTTCGTTTGCTAAGCTCGAAGAAGTCGCCAAGATTGATTTCACGTCTTCATGTCGATGTATTTTGTTCGGAGAAGCCACGGCTGCCGCATTCCATATACTTCGAGCTACCGAATCTGTTCTCAAGAGTTACTACTTTCATCACCGACGTCAGAATCGCCTTTCCAAGCCGATGTGGGGACCAATGCTCGACCAACTTAGGGCGAAGACTCGCAACAAGCCACCTGATGCTCTAATAACCGCACTGGATCTCATTCGGACAGCTTATCGAAACCCAACTCAACATCCAGAAGCTATTTACGAAATTGACAGCGCTCAAGATCTCTTCGGCGTGTGTCTTGACGTAATTGGAAAAATGACAGAAGAACTCTCTGCGTAGCTGCGGCCCAACTATGCGTTCAAGCCGCCCGCCGGGGAAGTGTTTCGTATCAACCCACCGCTGCCGGCCGGCGGCGCCTTAACGCGGCGTTAGGCGTTGAGACTTGGACACCCACTCTTCGCTACACCAGACGGTGAGACTTGGACACCTGGATATTCCGGCCATGAGAAGCCACCGTTCCGGCGCATGGGAAGCCACTATTCCGGGCCATGGGATGAAGGAGACTTGGACACCCACTCTTTGCAACACCAGCCGCCGACGATCCATTGAATCCCAAGTTCAACCACGCCGGAGACTTGGACACCCACTCTTTGCAACACCAGCCACCAACGGGCCATTGAATCCCAATTTCAATCACGCTGCCATGCCCACGGCCGACACGCGTGACGTTGAAGGCGGCTTGCGCGAGGCGGTTTCGCCTTGAAGGGATGCGCCAGACTTCTGCTGCCAAGGTCCGCGCGGCGTTCCGCCAACAATCAGCCGGCCTCGCTTGTGGACACTTGGACACCCACTCTTTGCTACACCAGCCGCCAACGAGCCACTGAATCCCAAGATCAACCACGCTGCCATGCCCATGACCGACGCGCGTGGTGGGGATGTCGGCTTGCGCGAGGCGGTTTCGCCTTGAAGGGATGCGCCAGGAGACTTGGACACCCACTCTTTGCTGGGACGAAACTTGGACGCCCACTTTTAAGGGGACACTTGCACCGGGACACTTGGACACCCACTCTTTGCTACACCAGCCGCCGACGAGCCATTGAATCCCAAGTTCAACCACGCTGGCATGCCCACGACCGGCGCGCATTTTGTTGGTGCCGGCTTGCGCGAGTCGCTTTCGCCTTGAGGGGATGCGGAGACTTGGACACCCACTCTTTGCCGGCGAGACTTGGACACCCACTCTTTGCTACACCAGCCGCCAACGGGCCATTGAATCCCAAGTTCAACCACGCTGCCATGCCCACGATCGACGCGCGTGGTGGAGATGTCGGCTTGCGCGAGGCGGTTTCGCCTTGAAGGGATGCGCAGGAGTTCTGCTACCAAGGTCCGCGCGTCGTTCCGCCGCCGATCAGCCGGCTTCGCTTGTTGCCAGTCCGCGCGCAGCGCCGATACCCTGCAACCAGCGTTGTCCCATGGTGCAGGCTTTTTCGATCAATTGTTCGACGCTGCCGATGGCGCGGTGGAAGTCCGAGCCGACCGCCTGCACCTGGCGGGTCCAGTGCGGGGCCTGTGGGCCGAACCGGGCCAGGGCCGCGGGTGCCGGCCCGTCGATGACGCCGCGCTTGCCCGGATGCAACTGGCGGCCGGTCCAGTCGAGTAGTTGCAGGTACTCGGCCTGGTTCAAGCCGAGCACGCCCCGACCCGGGATGCCGGCGATCGGGCCCAGATCCAGGCGCGATGGGGCGGGCATCTTCTCGATGGCGGCCAGACGCCGCTTGGCGCTGGTGTGATCGGCCTCGGCCAGCGTCTCGCAGAGTCGGGCCCGTACCGGATTCAGATCGACATAGGCCATGGCCGCGAGCACCGCCCGGTCATCGAGCAGCGCCTGGCAGTGGTAGCGTCCTTCCCAGAAGCGGCCCTTGCACTGATCCTCGCGATTGGCACGACGCGCGATCGGCTCGGACAGACAGCGCATCAGCCAGGACAGATCGGCCAGTCGTGCCCGCAGGGTCGCGATGCGCTCCGGCTGGCCGGCCAGGTTCTGGA
>JBFXKH010000129.1:0-9595 GCA_050173995.1 Lysobacterales bacterium
CGCCTCCGGTTGCTTCCAACCCCGCCTCGCGGCGACGCAGTTACCTTCGACTACGGGGCCTTGGCTTACCCCGGTCCGGACTTCCACCGGACTGTGTGTGTGCCTTCACGAGCGCACTGGGAGCGACCGGCAGGTCGCGACGGTGTCACCGAGGTCAGGGTCGCGACCCGCCGGTCGCTCGCACAGGGATTTCTCGGTCCGCTCAGGCCACCCCGAGCGAGGCCTGTTGCACGCGCTCGGCGGCGAACCAGCGGTATAGCAGGCCGAGCACGACGCCGGTGGCGGCGCCGCTGACGTGGGCCATGTAGTTGATGTGGCTGGAGCCGTCGTCATTGTGGAAATCATAGACGTTCCAGCCGATGTACCAGAGTGCGATCAACAGCAGCGGCAGCGAGAAGCGCCTTATCCACAACAGGAACCAGAACAGGCAGCGCACCTTGGCGTGCGGCAGCAGGGTGCCGATCAGGGCCATCATGCCCATCGCGACACCGGACAGTCCGATCGTCGGCAGGGCCGCGCCGGCGCCCGCGCTATAGCTGTAGGCGAGGCTGCTGGCGACCGCCATGACCACGATGCTCAGGGCGAAATGCAGGTGGCCGAGCGCGCTTTCGACGCAACTGGCGAAGATATAGAAAAAGAACAGGTTGCCGAGCAGGTGTCCCCAGTCGGCGTGGGCAAACACCGAGCTGATCATGCGCGGCAGGCTGTACTGGCCGGGCTCGTATTGCAGGCTTTCGGTCAATTGCCGGGGTACCTGCAGTTCGAAGTCGGCCAGGCCGCGCAACAGTTTGTCGCTCAGATACTGCTGATTCTGCTGCGGGTCGCGATAGAACACCAGTCCGCGGGCGCTGGCGGCCAGGGCGGCGGCATCGGTCTCCGGCGTTTTCGAGTTGCGCAGCGCCATGAACACCTTGACGCAGGCGGTGGCGGTGTCGGACCGGCTTTCGATCCTGCGCAGGATCGCCGCCAGGTTCGGCTCCAAGGCTTCGCCGCAATAGCCGATCACGCGCGTCTGGAACACGTCGCTGGAGCTTTTCTGGGACAGGAAGGTGAACAGGCAGACCAGCATGACCAGGGCGGTCAGCAAGGGAATCCGGTACAAGCTCACATCCAGTTTGTAGGGCAGGAACAGCATGGCAACCCCCAAGGGCTCGGTTCGAATACCGAGCCGCACATGCTACCGGCTGGTCGGGCCGGCGGGTGTGGCGCAGACGCTGGCCGGTCAGCACGAAAGGCGGCGCAAGCACCGCCGGCGCGAGGCGCTTGGCAACAGTGGCGCGGGTCAGCCGACGTGGTTCGGGGTTGCGCTACCGGCGGGAATGTCGGCTCCGGCGCTTCGCGCCTTGAGCCGACCTACGGTTCGCTCCCACAGTTCTGGCCTTGGCGCGAGCTGCCGCTCGCTCCTACCGCGTGCTCCTACCAATAGAACTGCAGGCGGGTTTCGACGATGCCGGGGTCGTCGGACAGGCGCCGGGCGGCGGTGCTGTTGAACTTTTTGCTGTTGACCGCGACGTAGTTGAACATCAGCTTGAAGTTCGAGCGCAGGTACCAATTGACGCCGGCGCTGAGGTTGTATTCGCGGCCGCCCTGGATGGCACCGTCGTCGAGGTCGATCGCGTCGTAGCGCAGGCCTAACTGCCACATGCCGCGTACGGGATTGTCGGGCAGCGGTGTGGTCGGCACGCCGGCCTTGTAGCCCCAGGTCTCGCCGCTCAGGTTCCATACGCCGCTTAGGTACCAACTGTTGGAATTGAAATCGGCGGCGGCGCTGCGGCTGGTGCGCGTGTCCATGTACTCGCCCTGCAACTTGAGCGGGCCATCGACCCACAGCCCCTCCAAGCCGTAGGTGCGGTTCTGCCTGGCCGCGGCGATGCCGCCGGTATCGACCAGGCGCACGGTGGCCAGATCGGCATCCGGGCGCGCCCGCCAGCGCTGCACGCCGGCACGGGTGTCGTAGTCGAGCGCGGATACACCGAAGTGCAGGATCTTGCCGGGGGCATGGTTCGGCGCGAAGTAGAAGCGCCCGCCGAAGCCATCGCCGTGGCCGAGGTTGCGGGTCAGCTCGCGGCTGAAGGCGCTGGCCAGGAAGCCCCAGCCGCCATGATCGCCGCCATAGCCGACCGCGGTGCGCCGGGCGATGCCGAAGGTGTTGGTGGTCATCGACTTGGCGATGAAGTCGTTGTTCCTGGTGCTGCCCAGCTCTTCCAGGCTGTTCGGCTGCTTGTACTGGCCGGCGATGAAGAAGTTCGCGCCCTGCTTCCACTTCAGGTTCACGTCCAGCCACTTGTCGATCTTGGCGTCGTAGCCGGCTACCCAGTCGAACTGACTGCCCTTGCCCTTGAGCACGATCTCCGCGCGGCGCATTTCGAACTCGCTGTTGGCACCATTGTTACCGCTGCTGCCATTCAAATCGGCGACATCGTTGTCGAACCAGTTGGCGTCGGATTGCACCAGGCCCTCCAGGCTGACTTCGCTGCCGTGGATGACGTCGATGGCGATCTCGGCCTGCGCTTGGCCGGTGACCGCGACGGCAATCGCAACAAGCAGGCATCGGGGGAGGAAAGGTTGCATTGGCGTGTCTCTTTGGTGTCAGGAAGAGGCGCAGGGTATTGCGCCTGTGTTACCAAATGATTGCAGCGCGGCAGTTCATTCTCCGGATTGAACAGCGCCGGTGGTAAGAGCCGCTGCGCTCCATCCGGGGCTGCGCTTACTCCCTTCCCCGGATTCCGCTGCGCTCCATCCGGGCTACGCGGCTGGGCCCCGGCGTTCGCCGGGGCGACGGGCATCGGGTCATTCGACGCCCAGCCAATCCGCACCGTCCACCCCATCAATCGATGGCATTGTGACGGTTGCCGATCGGTGGCTGTAACACGGCTGCAATTTTTCCAACATCGCACTGCAATGTTGGCTGGCTACAAAGGCGGGTATCCCCCATCGATCTTCCGCCTGAGGAGTTGCCAGCGTGTTTAATCTGAAACATTTCGGCCTTACCCTGCTCGGTTGCGTCCTCGCGATCGGCGCCACCACCGCGACCGCCACCAATGTCACCGGTGCCGGCTCTTCGTTCGTGTTTCCGTTGATGTCGAAGTGGTCGGCCGACTACCACGGCGCGACCGGCAACAAGGTCAATTACCAGTCGATCGGTTCCAGCGGCGGCATCGCCCAGATCAAGGCCGGCACCGTCGATTTCGGCGCCTCCGACAAGCCGCTGGCCGCAGACGAGCTCAAGGCCGCCGGCCTGATCCAGTTTCCGGTGGTGATCGGCGGCGTGGTGCCGGTGGTCAATGTCGCCGGTATTGCACCCGGCCAGCTCAAGCTGACCGGCGCGCTGCTCGCCGATATTTTCTACGGCCAGGTGACCCACTGGAACGATCCCGCCATCGCCGCCCTGAATCCGGGCGTGGCCCTGCCCGATGCCAAGATCACCGTGGTCCACCGCTCGGACGGCTCCGGCACCACCTTCAACTTCGTCAACTACCTGTCCAAGGTCAGCCCGATGTGGCGGCAGAAGGTCGGCGAAGGCACTTCGGTGCAGTGGCCGGTCGGTCTCGGTGGCAAGGGCAACGAGGGGGTCGCCGCCTACGTCAAGCAGGTCAAGAACGCGATCGGCTATGTCGAGCTGTCGTATGCCCTGCAGAACAAAATGGCCTATACCCAGGTACAGAACGCCGCCGGCCAGTTCGTGCAGCCGAATGCCGCCTCATTTGCCGCCGCCGCGGCCAGCGCCGAATGGGCCAGCGCCGCGGATTTCGATCTGGTCATCACCGATGCGCCGGGTGCCGCCTCCTGGCCGATCAGCGCGACGGTATTCGTACTGATGCAGGTAAACGCCAAGGACGCGGAGCGCGCGAACGCCGCGCTGAGCTTCTTCCAATGGGGTTACGCCAACGGCCGCGAACAGGCCGCGGCACTCGATTATGTGCCGCTGCCGGAGGCCCTGGTCGCCCAGATCGGCGCGTACTGGAAGGCGCACGGCCGTTGAACCGGCGCGTCGCAGCGGCCGACTTCAGCGGCCCGCGCCCAGCGTGGGCCGGATCGCCGGCACGCCCTAGCTGTTGCCAATGACCTGACCCGACCGCCACACCCATGAGCGCTCTCGCCGCCGCCATCGACCAGCATGATCTGCGCTCGCGCCGCGACCAGCGGGCCGACCGTGGGTTTGGCACTCTGCTCGCGCTGGCAGCGTTTTTCGTGCTGATCGCGCTGGCCGGCGCCGCCCTGTCGATGCTGTGGGGCGGGCGCGAGGTGCTGGCCGAACAGGGTATCGGCTTTTTCTTTTCGACCGAATGGAATCCGGTCGAAAACCGCTACGGCGCACTGGTGCCGATTTACGGCACCCTGGTCACCGCGCTGATCGCCATGCTGATCGCGGTGCCGGTCAGCTTCGGCATCGCCCTGTACCTGACCGAAGTCGCCCCGCCGCGGCTGCGCGGCCCGATCGGCAGCGCGATCGAACTGCTGGCCGGCATCCCGTCGATCATCTATGGCATGTGGGGCCTGTACGTACTGGTGCCGGTAATGACCGATTACGGCACGCCCTGGCTCAATGAACACCTGGGCGAACTGCCGTTGATCGGCCGGTTCTTCCAGGGTCCGCCGCTCGGCATCGGCATGCTCACCGCCGGCCTGGTGCTGGCGATCATGGTGATCCCGTTCATCGCCGCGGTGATGCGCGACGTGTTCCTGACCGTGCCGAACCGGCTCAAGGAATCGGCCTATGCGCTCGGCGCCACGCGCTGGGAAGTGGTCTGGAACATCGCCTTGCCGTACACCCGTTCGGCGGTGATCGGCGGCATTTTTCTGGGGCTCGGGCGCGCGCTCGGCGAGACCATGGCGGTCGCCTATGTGGTCGGCAACAGCGTGCGCTTCTCGGCCTCGCTGCTCGAACCGGGCACCACCATCGCCGCGCTGATCGCCAATGATTTTGCCGAGGCCACCGACACCTATCGCTCGGCCCTGCTGCTGCTCGGCTTCGTGTTGTTTATCGTCACCTTCGTGGTGCTGGCGATCGCCCGCCTGATGTTGATGCGGCTGTCGCAGCGCGAGGGCGCGCCATGAATGCGCAGGCGGCCCGGATCGCCGAGCGGCTGTACCGGCGCCGCGCGATCATCAATGCCATCGCGCTGGGGCTTTCTTATCTGGCCGCGGCTTTTGGTCTGTTCTTTTTGGGCTGGATCCTGTGGACCACGCTCAGCAAGGGCATCGGCGCGATCGACTGGACCCTGTTCACGCAATCGACGCCGCCGCCGTTCGAGAGCGGCGGGCTGGCCAACGCCTTGTTCGGCAGCGCGGTCATGTGCCTGTTGGCGATCGCCATCGGCACCCCGCTCGGCATCGCCGCCGGTACCTGGTTGGCCGAGTATTCGGGCGCGCGCCGGATCGGCACGGTGATCCGCTTCGTCAACGACATCCTGCTGTCGGCGCCGTCGATCGTGCTCGGTCTGTTCGTCTACACCTTGTTGGTGGCCCGCGACGGCGGCGGCTTCTCGGCGCTGGCCGGGGCGATCTCGCTGGCCTTCATCGTGCTGCCGGTGGTGGTGCGCAGCACCGACGAAATGCTGCGCCTAGTGCCGGCGCAAATGCGCGAGGCGGCGTTGTCGCTGGGCGTGCCGCAATGGAAGGTGACCGTGCAGGTGCTGTATCGCGGCGCCGCCGCCGGCATCCTCACCGGCGTGCTGCTGGCGCTGGCGCGGATCAGCGGCGAAACCGCGCCGCTGTTGTTCACCGCGTTCGGCAACCAGTACTGGAGCAGCGATCTTGCCCAACCAATGGCCAGCGTGCCGGTGGTGATGAACCAGTTCACCGCCAGCCCCTACGAATCCTGGCAGACCCTGGCCTGGGCCGGCGCGCTGGTGCTGACCACGTTCGTGCTGTTGTTGAGCCTGCTCGCACGCGCCATTCTTCTTCGCAACCGGATCAGCCATGACTGAGGCCAATTTTCCGATGGCGGCGCCGATCGTCGCCGCCGCCGAGCAACCAGCAGGCGCTGAGTCTGCGGTCAAGATGAGCGCGCGCGGGCTGGACTTTCACTACGACCGCTTCCATGCCCTGCACGCGGTCGATCTGGATATCGCCGAGCGCCGCGTCACCGCCCTGATCGGACCGTCCGGCTGCGGAAAATCGACCCTGCTCAGGGTATTCAACCGCATCTATGCGATCTACCCGAAGTTCCGCGCCAGCGGCCGCGTGCTGCTCGACGGCGAGGATATCCTCGACCCCAAATACTCGCTCAACCGGCTGCGCGCCAAGGTCGGCATGGTGTTCCAGAAGCCGGTGCCGTTTCCGATGTCGATCTACGAGAACGTCGCCTACGCGATCCGCCACTACGAAAAGCTGAGCCGGCCCGAACTCGACGCCCGCGTCGAGCAGGCACTGCGCCAGGGCGCGCTGTGGGACGAGGTCAAGGACAAGCTCAAGCAGAGCGCGCTCGGCCTGTCCGGCGGCCAGCAGCAGCGCCTGTGCATCGCCCGCGCGGTCGCGCTGAAACCGGAGGTGCTGCTGCTCGATGAGCCGACCTCGGCGCTCGACCCGATCGCCACCGGCCGCATCGAGCAGTTGATCGCCGAACTGAAAGAGCAGTTCACCATCGCCATCGTCACCCATAATATGCAGCAGGCCGCCCGGGTCTCCGATTACACCGCCTTCATGTACCTGGGCGAGCTGATCGAATTCGGCGCGACCCGGCAGTTGTTCACCCAACCCGCCAAGCAGCAGACCGAGGATTACATCACCGGTCGCTTCGGCTGAGGAATCCGCCATGACCCACCCCAGCGCCGAACATATCGTCAAGAGCTACGACCAGGAACTGCACCGGCTGACCGGCGAGATCGAGCGCATGGGCGAGCTGGCCCGCACCGAACTGGCATCCGCGATCCATTCGGTCATCGAACGCGACAGCACGCTGGCCGCGCGCATCATCGACAGCGATGCCGAGGTCGATCGGCTCGAACACGACATCGGCCACGACGTGATCCGCCTGCTGGCGCTGCGCCAGCCGATGGCCCGCGACCTGCGCGAGGTGCTGGCGGCGCTGCGCATCGCCTCGGACATCGAACGCATTGGCGACTACGCCGCCAATGTCGCCAAACGCGCGATCGCGCTCAACCAGGTCGAGCGCGTGCGCCCGGTCGCCACCCTGCCGCGGCTCGGCCAGATCGCCGGCGAGCTGCTCGCCGATGTTTTACTTGCCTATCGCGAGCGCGACGCCGACCGCGCCCTGCTGGTCTGGGCCCGCGACGAGGAACTGGACGCGCTGTACACCGGCATGTTCCGCGAACTGCTGACCTACATGATGGAAGACCCGCGCAACATCACCGCCTGCACCCATCTGCTGTTCATGGCCAAGAACATCGAGCGGATCGGCGACCACGCCACCAACATCGCCGAGAACATCTACTTCATCGTGCACGGCAGCGACATGCCGCAATCGCGACGCAAGGGCGACGCCACCGCCTCGATGGTGGCTGGGGTCGATGGTCGATAGGCGGGAGTCGGGAAGTAGGTCGGCTCAAGCCGCGCAGCGGTGGAGCCGACATTCTCGTCGAGCGGCAAGGCTGCAAGCCGTCGCCCCGGCGAACGCCGGGGCCCAGTGTCGGGGCGTACCGCAGCGTCGGGCACTGGGTCCCGGCGTTCGCCGGGACGACGGTTCTCTTGTTCGCCCCACCGCTCCCAACTCCCAACTCCCCACTCCCCACTCCCGACTCCCGACTCCAGACCACCAAGCTACAATCCGGGTTTCCCGATCGACGAGGAACCACCGAGATGAAGATTCTGGTCGCCTACAAGCGCGTGATCGATTACAACGTGCGCGTGCAAGTCAAGCCCGATGGCAGCGGTGTGCTCACCGACGGGGTCAAACTTTCGCCCAATCCATTCGACGAGATCGCCCTGGAAGAAGCGCTGCGCCTGCGCGAGAAAGGCGTGGCCAGCGAAGTGATCGTGGCCACCATCGCCCCGGCCAATGCCCAGGCGCATCTACGCAATGGCCTGGCGATGGGCGCCAACCGCGCCATCCACGTGGTCGCCGAGCAGGCGATCGGCCCGTTGAGCGCGGCGCGTGCCCTGCTCAAGTTGGTCGAGAAGGAACAGCCCGGCCTGGTCATCCTCGGCAAGCAGGCGATCGACGACGACGCCAGCCAGACCGGGCAGATGCTGGCCGCGCTATGGGATCGCCCGCAGGCAACGTTTGCCTCGAAGATCGAGGTCAACGGCGCGTCCGCCCGGGTCACCCGCGAGATCGACGCCGGGCTGGAGGTGCTGGAAGTCGATCTGCCGGCGGTGCTGACCGTCGATCTGCGCCTGAATGAGCCGCGCTTCATCAAGCTGCCGGACATCATGAAGGCCAAGAGCAAGCCGCTCGAAACCATCGAGTTCGCCAGTCTTGGGGTCGAATCCGGCGATCATCACCAGATCGTCCGCCACGCGCCCCCGGCCCAGCGCCAGAAAGGCAGCCTGGTCAAGGATGTCCCCGAACTCGTCGCCGCGCTGAAAGCGCGCGGCTTGCTGTAATGCGCTAAGGAGCAGTCCATGAGCACGATTCTGATTATCGCCGAGCACCAGCACGGCAAACTGGTGTCCAGCACCGCGCGCTGCCTGAGCGCGGCCCGCCAGTTCGGCGCCGAGCGCATCGACATCGCGGTGTTTTCCGACGCCCCCGCAGCCATCGCCGCCGAAGCCGCCGCGCTCGATGGCGTGGGCCGGGTTTTGGCGATCGCCAACCCGGCCAATGCCCAGGCGCTCGCCGCCCTGCTGGCGCCGCAGGTGGCGGCGATCGCCGCCGACTACAGCCATATCCTCGGCCCCTCGACCACCTTCGGCAAGGACCTGCTGCCCAGGGTCGCCGCCCTGCTCGGCGAGGCCATGGTCAGCGACATCATGAAGGTGATCGACGCCCACACCTTCGAGCGTCCGATCTATGCCGGCAACGCCATCATCACCGTCAAGGCCGACCCGGCCCGCAAGCTGGTCGGCAGCGTGCGCAACGCCTCGTTTGCCGCGACCGGCAATGGCGGCCAGGCGGAAGTGGTGCAAACCAGCATCAGCGCGACGCTGCCCACGCATACCCGATTCATCGAACTCAAGGCCGCCGCCGCCGACCGCCCCGACCTGCAGAGCGCCAGCCGGGTGATCTCCGGTGGCCGCGCACTCGGATCGGCCGAGGCGTTCGCGATCATCGACGCGCTGGCCGACAAGCTCGGCGCCGCGGTCGGCGCCTCGCGCGCCGCGGTCGATGCCGGCTACGTCGCGAGCGACCTGCAGGTCGGCCAGACCGGCAAGATCATCGCCCCGGAGCTGTACATCGCGATCGGCATCTCCGGCGCGATCCAGCACATCACCGGGATCAAGGACGCCGGCACCATCGTCGCGATCAACAAGGACAGCGAAGCGCCGATCTTCGAAGTCGCCGATATCGGCCTGGTCGGCGACCTGTTCAAGATCGTCCCCGAGCTGACCGCCGCGCTGGGGTGATTTGCGCTTGTCGGGAGTCGGAAAACCGTAGGTCGGGTCAAGCGCCGCAGGCGTGGACCCGACAGCTTGTTCCGTTGCCGCGGTTGTGGGAGCGACGGCACGTCGCGACTGTCACAGCGACCGACAT
>JBFXKH010000130.1:0-9534 GCA_050173995.1 Lysobacterales bacterium
GTCGCTGGCAGCCGCCTGCTGCTTTCGGTCGACGCCGGCAATACCTTCACGCCGCGCGACAGCGGGCTGCCGGTAGGGCTGGACCTGGCTAGCATCGCGGTCGATCCCAGCGACCCCAACCGCATGCTCGCCGGTGCCCAGTCCACCAGCCTGTCGGCGCCGTTGCCGACACCGCCACCCAGCCTGTTCCGCAGCACCAACGCCGGCGCCAGTTGGAGCGCGGTATTCGCCGCACCGAGTGCCACCACCAGTTTCGTGCCGGGCATTGCCGCGATCGATTTTGGCGCCGGCAGCACGGTCTATGCCCAAGTCGATTTCAATGAGTTCCTGCGCAGCGACGACGACGGCGCCAACTTCTCCGTGCGCAGCGGCTTTCCCGGTTCTGGCCCGATCGCCGCGCACCCGAGCGTGGCGCTGGAGGTCTGGGTCGGTAAGCAGCGTTCGGTCGACGGCGGCGACAGCTTCGTCACCGCGGCCGATGGCCTGACCGCCAACCCGAGCTACCTCGACAATCTGGGCGTGGCGGTGCCGGCCGAGGTGACCGGACTCGCCTTCGAACCCGGCTACCCGGCCGCGGGAACCTCGTTGTGGGCGGCCACCGCCGGCGCCGGGGTGATGCGCCGTCCGGTCGCCGCCAGCAGTTGGAGCGCGGGCGGCATCAATGGCAACCTGGGCGCGACCAGCATCCGCTCGCTGGCGATCAATCCCAACCCGAGTTCGGTCGGGAGCGGCCGCGCGCAAAATCTGTTTGCGGGATTCAGCGACGGCCAGACCGGCTCGACCGCCGGGCTGTTCCGTTCCGACGATGGCGCGCTGTCCTGGTCGCTGGCCAACGATGGACTCGAGGCCAGCGCGCTGCGTACCCTGCGCATCGATCCGCTGTCGGTCGGCACCACCGCGCCGGACATCGCCAACTCGATCGTCTACGCCGGCGGGCGTTCGGCTTTATCCGGACCGGGTGCGCGCAATGGCAGCCTGTACCGCAGCCGCAACAACGGCGTGACCTGGCAGCGCATCGAGGGCAACCTGCCGACCCGGCTGATCGCTGGATTGAATGTGGTCGATATCGGCACGGTGCGCGGCCTGGCGCTCGACCAGCGCTCCTGCACCCTGCCGGTTATTCCGACCGGCCCGGTCTGCACCAGCGGCACCCTGCATCGCCTGTATGCGACCTCGAGTGGTTCCCGGCATAGCCCGGCGCGGCCATTCCGGGTGATGGTGAGCGACAACGCCGACACTCTCGCGATCAATGGCGCCGGCCGGCCGGCGCTGAACTGGGTGGCCCTTGACGCGACCCTGCCGGCGCCGATCAACGATGGCCTGCGCCTCCAGGAAGTCACCCCGGTCAATATCGTGATCGACCCGAACGATTCCAACCGATTGTTTATCGGTACCTTCACCAGTTTTGTCGACTTCGACCCCAACGACGCCACCCCGCTCGACGATATGCAAAGCGGGGTATTCCGCTCGACCGACGCCGGCGCGACCTGGGTGCAGGCCAGCACCGGCCTGCCGCGGCTCGCCGGGTTCAGCAACACTGCGTTCTCGGTGCTGTCGCTCGCCATCCATCCGACCAATGGCAATATCCTGTGGGCCTCGGTGGTCGACAACGATATCAATCCAAGCAGCGGTTCGATCTACAAGTCCATCGACGGCGGCAATACCTGGGTGGAATCGGCGACCGGGATCGCTTCGCGCATCGATATCCGCAAGCTGCTGGTCGACCCGATCGCGCCGAATATCCTGTACGCGGCCGGTGCCGGCACCACCGCCAATCCGGGCGCGGTCTATCGCAGCGACGACGGCGGCGCCAACTGGCGCTCGATCAGCATCGGCCTGCCGGTCGGCTCAGCGACCGAGCTGGCGTTGGATCCGTTCAATGCCACCATCCTGCATGCCGGCACCATCTCCGGGGTATGGTCGCTGGAACAACTGCCGGACGCCGATGGCGACGGTATTCCGGATTCGGTTGAGGGCGGCATCAACGGTGGGGACGGCAATGCCGATGGCAACCCGGACGCGCTGCAGGGCGATGTCGGATCGAGCGGCGTGTCGTTCGCGGCGCCGGACGCGGCGGATGCCGGCGATGCGCCGTTCAACCCGAACGAAGTCGGCAATTTCACCGTCGATGTCGATGTGCCGGCCAGCAGCGGTGGCGCCTGCAACCAGAACGTCGATGTGCAGGGCAAGGTCGCCGCCCGCAACGGCCGCGATTTCATCGCCGGCAGCACGCGCTTCCGCAGTTATCCACAGGAGCTGATGCGCTTCGACGTGCAGAATTGCAGCGATGCCTTCATCGACGTGATCTACCACGCCACGGTGCTCGATTTCACCCGCTATGGCTGGAGCTATCGCTTCTACGGCCCGAGCACGCCGGGCGACGACGCCACGGTCGGCTGGCACGACTTCAGCCCGCGCGCGGTCCGCATCGGTCCCAAGCGCTGGCGATTGCACCTCACCGCCGGCGAACTCGGCAGCTATCGACCCGCGGCCAGCAATACCCTGCTGTTCGAGGGCGGCCCGGCCTGTTACGACGACCGTCTGCTGCAAGCCGGTTTCGAGGACAACCAGCAACTGACGCCGCCGAGTTGCGCCAATTGAGTCGTGGAACCGTAGGATCGTAGGATGGGCAAAGCGCTGCGTGCCCATCGTCGCCAGGTTCGACCAAACACCCATCCGCGGTCTGCACAACGGACGCAAGATCGAAAGGCGAGAGCGGAACGCAAGCTGTTGTGCGGATGATGGGCACGCTGCGCTCTGCCCATCCTACCGGGGGTCGGCGGGGCGGGCGCGGCCCCAGAGTTTGTATAGCTCGTCCAGTCGGCGGTTGGCGGCCTGCACGCGCGGGTCCTGGTCGGGGAACTGGCTTTTTACCGCGCGGTAGCTCGCCATCAGCAGGGGTTCGGCTTCGGCGTAGCGGCCGGTGCGGTATAACGCTTCGCCGTAGTTGCCACGGATCGCGGCCAGGTGCCAGTGCTCGGGAACGATCGCTTTCTCGGCGCGTGGCAGAAGCTCGCGATAACCGGCGATGGCGCGTTCGGGATCGCCGCGCTTGATGATCAGCGAGTACAGGTTGTTCTGCATCAACAGCGATTCGGGATGATCCGGGCCGTTGGCCTTGGCGTAAAGTTCGCTGGCCTGGCGCAACAACACTTCGGCCCGCGCCAGGTCGTTCATTTCGCGCGCCAGGATGCCGAGCACGTTCAATGCACGCAGGGTTTCCGGGTGGGTTTCGCCGAGCACGCGGCGGCGCTTCTGGTAGACCGATTCCATCAGCGTGTTGGCCTCTTGCAAGCGCCCGACCGCGCGCAGCGCCAGCGCCTGGTTGCCTTGCATCAGCAGGATGTCCGGGTGCTCGGCGCCGAGCAGTTCGGTACGGATCGGAATCTGCTCGGCAAAGGCCTGCAAGGCGGCCGGATACTGGCCGCTGTCGGCCAGGGTCATAGCGACGTGGGCCTGGTAGCGAAGGGTTTCCGGATGGCGCGGGCCGAGCACGGCGGCGGCCGCTTCGGCGGCCTCGCGGTAACGCTTTTCGGCCAGCGGATAATCGCCCTTGCGGTAGGCCAGATTGGCGGCGTTGGCGAGCAACTGCAGCACGATCGGATGGGCCGGCCCGAGCCGGTTGCGTTCGGTGTTATAGGCCTCGTCGAGCAGGCGTTCGGCCTCGTCCCAGGCGCCGCGGCTGCCGAGAATCTCGGCCAGGGCTGCCTTGGCGCCGCTGACTGGGGTGCTGAATTCACCACTGCCCTCGATCGCCTGGGCCAGGTTGGCGCGGGCGATGCGCTCGGCGCGTTCGGTGTCTCCGAGCTGGGCTGCCACCATCGCCACTTCACTGCGCAGTTCTTCGGCCGATCCGCTGGCCAGCCCGGGTACCGTATCGATGATCGGCAACAGCCGGTCGAGCGTCTTTGCCGCCGTCTTCAGATCGCCCATCTGCGATTGCGTCAGCGCCAGCTCCAGTTCGGCCTGGATACGTTGCGGCGCATTTTCCGGGTAGAGCGGAGCGAGTGCCGCCACCGCCGATTGCAGTTGTGTCCTGGCCGATTCAAGCAGACCTAGTCGTCGCTGGGTTCGACCCAGCAGGGTGGCGATTTCGCCGCGCAAACCCGGATTGTCGGCCAGCCCGGTGTCTAAATTGTCGCCGGCTTTTACCAGCGCATCTGCAACCCGGATATCGCGGGCGCCGGCGCTGTCGCCGCGCAGTTTCCACGGGTCCGGGGCGGCGATCATTTCCTCCAGGAAACTGCGTGTGGCCTGGGCGCGATCGCGGTCGCTCTTGGCCTGATCGCGGGCGGCTTCGGCCTGGTGTTGGGCATTGACCGCCAGCGCGCGTTGCTGGCTGGCTTCGATCGCCATCCAGCTGGTGCCGATGATGCCGACGATCAGCGCGACCAGCACCGCGCTCGCGGCGATCACCGCCAGGCGGTGACGGGCGATGAACTTTTCCAGGCGATAGCGCCGGCTGGGTGGTCCAGCCAGTACCGGTTCGCCATTTAAATAACGGCGCAGTTCGGCGGCGAATTCCGAGACCGAGGCGTAGCGCCGGTCGCGGTCGCGTTCCAGCGCACGCAGGGTGATCCAGTCCAGATCGCCGCGCAGGCGCCGCGCCTGCTGGCTGTGGTCTGCGGCCATCTGCCGCTTCCACTGGGTCGCGCCGTCGCGGCCAAGCTCCATTACCTTGCGGCTCGGCGGCTTGATCTCGGCTTCGCGCAGAGCGCGCGCCAGATCGTCGTGCATGGCGCGCGCGATCAGACTGCTGGCGATCGGCAGCGCGCCGGTCAGCAGCTTGTACAGCACTACGCCGAGCGAATACACATCGGTGCGGGTATCGATTGCGCCGGGGTCGCCGCTGGCCTGTTCCGGACTCATGTAATTGGGCGTGCCGATCGGCAGACCGGCGGTGGTTGCCCCGGCTTCGGCGCGGCCATAGGCATCGAGTCCCTTGGCGATGCCGAAGTCGATCACCTTGACCAGCAACTGGCCCTGGTAGTCGGCGACCAGCAGGTTGCCGGGTTTGAGGTCGCGGTGCATCACGCCTTTCTGGTGGGCGTGCTGCACGCCCTCCAGCACCTGCAGGAACAGCTCCAGACGATGGCGCAGATCCAGGCCGCGGCGATCGGCGAACTCGTCGAGCGGCACCCCCGGAACATACTCCATGGCGAAGTACAGACGGCCGCCCGCGGTCGAACCGACATCCAGCACCTGGGCGATATTCGGGTGGTTCATGCGCGCCAGCATGTCGCGCTCGCTGCGAAACCTTTGCAGCAACTCCGCGCTGTCGAGCCCGGCCTTGATCACCTTGAGCGCCACCTGGCGGTGCACCGGTACGCTCTGCTCGGCCAGATAGACCGCGCCCATGCCACCAACGCCGAGCTCGGCCACGATCCGGTACGGACCAAGCGAACGGCCGATCATCTTGATGTGGGTGTCATCGCCAGGATCGCCCGGCGCGCCCAGTTCGGGGCTCGACGCGGCGGCCGGATCGGGCGCGGCGCGGGTCGCTTGCGCGGCGCTGTCGGCCGGGCCAGCCTCGGTCACGATCCGGGTCGGCGCAGCGCTGTCCGTCCCCGGTGTCGAGGTCGGCGTCAAAGTCGGCGCCGACGCCTGATCCGCACGGTCATCGTGGTGGTTGGAACTGCTCATCGCCAGGCCCCGCCATTCGCCTGCGGGTACTCTACCGCGTATTGTTATCGCCTCGCAGCTAGTGGCCAACGGGTTTTACCGGACCGCGGCGCCGGCCGCCGCGGCCGGCGGCCTGGCATCCGGCTGTGCCGGTCGTCCGATACGGCGCACCTTTGGTCCGTGTTTGCGCCTGCCTTGCACCCCTACGCAGCCAGGAATACGATAGTTCCGTAAATCATTTACGGGTGACCCGTATGAAAACCACGATTGAACTGCCAGAGCGTCTGGTCAAGCAGGCCAGGCGCGTGGCCCGAGCCGAGGGTGCAACCCTGCGCGCGCTGGTCGAAGAGGGCCTGCAGCACGCGCTGCGCGTGCGACTGCTGCGGGAAAAGCCGGGGCTTTGCTTTCCGAGTTTCGGCGGCAGCGGGCTGACCCCTGCGTTTCGCGATGCCGATTGGGCGCAGATTCGCGACGAGGTCTATCGCGGCCGCGGCGCATGATCGCGGTCGATACCAATATCTTGGTCTACGCCCACCGGCCAGAGATGCCGTTTCATGACCGCGCCCGCAAAGTACTGGACGCGGCCTTGATGAAGCCGGAACCGTTGGCGGTGCCCTGGCCCTGCCTGCACGAGTTCTTGGCGATCGTCAGCCACCCACGCATTTTTCGCGAGCCGACACCGATCGAAGTCGCGCTGGATTCGCTCGGCCAGCTGAGAGAATCGCTGGATGGCGGATTTCTCGGCGAAGGCGACGGCTATCTGGAAACGCTCGACAGCCTGGCCCGGCCGGCCGGATTGCAAGGGCCGATCATCCACGACGCACGCATTGCCGCCATCTGTCTGTACCACGGCGTGCGCGAGTTATGGAGCGCCGATCGCGATTTCTCGCGCTTTGCCGCAATCCAGATCCGCAACCCACTGCTGCCTTCGCCTTGACTAGGGCGTCGGGAGGCTGGAGACGAGAAACGAAAAATCCGACGGAGCGACGGAGGTAGGGTGGATAAGCGCAGCGCATCCACCGTCCCCGACTGCCACCTCAGCCCCAAACCGCTGGAAACAGGGCGGATGAACGCGGCAGTTTCGCCATGTTGGCGCGATAGGCCAGTCGGATCGATGGCGGATGCGCTGCGCTTATCCACCCTACTTCCGTTCACCCGTCCGCTGAACCCGGTCGCGCCCACCGGCATCGTCGTGGCGCCGACTGGCTTGTGTTCGCCGCGGCTGGACAGCAAGATGGGCCTTCACAGCTTCGATCAATCCAGCTCGGGCGCGCGGGAGAAATGTTTATGTCGGCAGGCTTGCAGGATGGTCTGATCGCGCTCGGGCGGCTGCGCCGGCATCGTGGATCGAGCCTGGCGATTACCCTGCTGCTGGCGTTGGCGATGGCGGTCGCGGCCTGCGTGGTCACGATCGCCTACAGCCTGCTGTGGAAGCCGTTGCCGTATCCCGAGCAGCAGCGCCTGGTGCGGCTCGATATGCGCTCGCTGCGGATGGGCATCGGGCTGGGCTGGTCGCTGCCCTACCTGGACGCGGTGGCGCTGGGCAGCCGGCAACTGGCGTCGGTCGCGGCTTACCAGCGCAAGGAGGTTGCCACCTTCGGCCCGGACGACGGGTTCGCCGGAACCCACCAGGCGCTGCTGGCCGAGCCCGGCCTGGCGCGGCTGATCGGTGTGCGCCCGGAGATCGGGCGGCTGTTCGAGCCGCAAGATGCCCGGCCTGGCGCTGCGCCAGTGGTGCTGATCGGCGCGGCTCTGTGGAAGGCCCGCTTCGCGCGCTCGGCGGCGGTGCTCGGCCAGTCGCTGCGCATCGACCGACGCGAGCACCGCATCGTCGGCGTGCTGCCGGACGATCTGGCGTTTCCGGTACGCGGCATCGAGCTGTGGTTGCCGTTGGGCTTCACGCCCGCCGAACGCGCTTTGGACCAGGCCGGTTCGGTCGGCAGCCGCGGCGCCATCGGCCGCCTGACGGTGGGTGGCAGTCCGGCCAGCGCCAGCGCCGAGATGCAAGGCCTGACCCGGATCCAGCCCAACCTGCGGCAGATCGCCGAGGAGATCGAACTGGCGGTGACGGCCGAGCCTTTGCGGCAGGTATGGGTGGGTGAGCGCGAGCCGGCGCTGCGCTCGCTGTTGTGGGCCGCGGCGATGCTGTTCGTGGTGAGCCTGGCCAATGTCGCCAACCTGTTTTTGCTGCGCCTGCGGCGACGCCGGCAGGAGCAGGCGCTGCTGGTCGCGCTCGGCGCCGGCTGGGCACGACTACGCCGGCAAATCGGCTGGGAAGCGCTGGCGCTCGCTTTGGCCGGCGCCGGCATCGGCGCGGCCCTGGTGCCGCTCGGGCTGGCCGTGCTCGGCCACTTCGATGTGCTCCCGGCGGATATCCCGCAGCGGATCGGTTTCGACGCGGTCACGGTATTCGCCTTGTTCGCGCTGGCGGCGGTCGCTGCCGCTGCGCTGGCCGCGAGTGGTTTCCTGATGCAGCGCCAGGATGCCTTTCAGGCGCTGCGCCAGGGCGGCGGACAGACCGCCGATCCGCTGGCGCAGCGGGTCCGCCAGGTGCTGGTGGTCGGCCAGCTTGCGGCTACCTTCGTGTTGTTGTTTTGCACCGCGCTGCTGGCCAAAAGCGCCAGCCAGCTATTGGCGACCGACCTGGGTTTCGACCGTTCCGGCCTACTGGTCGGGCGCATCCAGCCGGGCGCCTGGGCAGACGGCGATGATCGGGCGATGCGCGCCGATCTCGCGCTCTGGGTCGCCGCGGTCGAGGCCTTGCCCGAGGTCCAGGCGGTCGCGCTGGCGAGTTCGGCGCCGTTCGGCGACATCGTTTCGCTCGAGCCGTTTTCCCGGCCGGGTGCGGCGCCGAGCGGGGACCGGCAGCCCGAAGCCTATCTGTCCTATGTCAGCGCGGCTTACTTCGCCGCGGTCGGGATGCCTTTGCGCCAAGGCCGGCCGTTCAGCACCGTGGAAGCCGAGCAGGGCGCGCGGGTCTTGGTCATCGACAGCCGCATCGCCAGCCGCTATTTCCCGGGACGCGATCCGCTTGGACAGACCCTGGAGGTCAACGACGGCGGGCTCGGCATAGCGGTGCCGGTGACGATCGTCGGCGTGGTCAACGCCGCCCGCCAGCGCAACCTGATGAAGGACGACGGCCACCCGTCGATCTATCTGCCCAGCGCACTGCCGTTCAACGTCCACGGCATCCCGGTGCGTTCGGTGGAGGTGCTGGTGCGCAGCCGTGGCGCGCTCGCCGCCACCGCTTTGGCCCTGCAAGCGGCACTCGGCGATCACGCGCCTGGCTTGCGGCTCGACCCGCTGCTTGGCATGCAAGGCCGGATCGCCGACACCCTCATCGAGCAGATCCGCCTGAATGCCCTGTTGCAGGTGTTGGCCGCAATCAGCCTGCTGCTCGCCGCAGCCGGGCTGTATGCCTTGCTATCCCAGGCGGTGCTGATGCGCAGCCGCGAATTCGCCATTCGCCAGTCGCTCGGTGCCAGCCCGCGGCAGGTGCAGGCCAGCGTGCTCGCGCAGGGCGCCGGCTTGCTATTGCTGGCGCTGCTGGTCGGCCTGCTGCCGGCGCTGCTGCTCGCCCGGCAATTGCAGGCGCGCCTGCACGGCCTCAACCCCTACGACCCCAGCGTGCTCGCCCTGGTCGGCGCGGTATTGCTGATCGTGGCCCTGGCCGCGAACCTGGTCCCGGCCTATCGCGCCTCGCGGGTCCAGCCGAACGAAGCGCTGCGCGGCGACTGAGCCTGGCGCTACCGGAGGAACCAGGCTGAAGACAGCCGCTCGGTAGCCCCGGCGAACGCCCATAAGCGCTAACCTAATATCTCGATCAAGCGATCGGTTTGGCGCTGGCGTTTTCGTGGTGGTTCGGCGAGTTGGTGTCGAATCGCTGGCCAGCGTATGAGTGATTGTCGCAAC
>JBFXKH010000131.1:0-9446 GCA_050173995.1 Lysobacterales bacterium
ACGGGTGATCCAGTGGCAGACCCACTGCTCGCGCTCGATCTTGGGCATCCCGCCTTCCTGTTCCAGATAATCGAGCACGCGCAGATTGTTCAGCGGATGGATATCGCAGGCAATCAGCAGAGCCAAAGACCGGGCACGGGCGCGCTCGCGCGAGGTGGTCGGCAGCAAGCTCGGGCCGGCGTACATTTCCTCGATGTATTCGATAATGGCGAGCGACTGCCGGATCACCCGACCGCCGTCGATCAGCACCGGCACCATCTGCTGCGAGTTGATTTCGGCAAAAGCCGGCGACAACTGCTCGCTGGCGCCGGGCGCGATATTGACCGGCAGCAGTTGGTGCGGCAGGCCCTTCAGGTTGAGCGCGATCCGGACGCGGTAGGCCGCGCTGGAACGCCAATAGCTGTATAGCCGGATTCCGCCGTCGCTCATGCCCTGCACTCCTCCGGTATCTGTGTGCAATCTAGCCCAGCACCGCCAGCGACTCAAGCGGCAGGTTGGTCTGCCTCTGGGCTGACTGGATACTTTTCGATGCGCTGTTCGATCGCGCCGAAGATACTGGCCCCGGTAGCATCCTGCATCTCGATCCGGAGCACATCGCCAAAGGCCAAGAACGGCGTAGACGGTTTGCCGTCGCGCAAGGCTTCGACCGTGCGCCGTTCGGCGAAGCAGGACGCACCGAGCGAAGTGTCCTCGTTGGCGACCGTACCCGAACCGACCAGGGTGCCGGCGCCGAGTGGCCGGGTGCGGGCGGCGTGGGCGATCAACTGGGCAAAGTCGAACTGCATGTCCACCCCGGCCTCGGGCGCGCCGAACCATTGCCCGTTGATGTGGGTGAGCAGCGGCCGGTGCAGCTTGCTGCCGATCCAGGCCGCGCCCAACTCATCCGGCGTCACCAGCACCGGCGACAGCGCAGAACGCGGCTTGGATTGCAGAAAGCCGAAGCCCTTGGCTAGCTCGGCCGGAATCAGATTGCGCAGGCTGACATCATTGACCAGGCCGACCAGTTGGATGTGCGCTGCGGCTTCGGCCGGGGTGACCGCCATCGGCACGTCATCGGTCACCACGATCACTTCGGCTTCCAGATCGATGCCGTAGTCCTCGGACACCACCCGCACCGGATCGGTCGGCCCGAGAAAGCCGGCGCTGGTCGCCTGGTACATCAGCGGGTCGCTGTAGAAACTCTCTGGCACCTCGGCGCCACGCGCCCGTCGCACCCGCGCCACATGCGGCAGATAGGCGCTGCCATCGACAAATTCGTAGGCGCGCGGCAGCGGTGCGGCGAGCGAGGTCGGATCGAAGGCGAACACCGGCTCGGCATTGATGGTCGCGGCCGAACTCAGATTCAGCGCCTCGGACAACGTGTTCAGGCGCGGCGCCAGGTTCGCCCAGTCGTCCAGCGCCTGTTGCAGAGTGGCGGCGATACCGGTCGCTTTCACCGCACGTTGCAGATCGCGCGACACCACGATCAGTGTGCCGTCGCGACCGCCTTGTTTTAGGGAGGCTAGTTTCATGGGTTAAAGTCGGTTTTAGGTTTTAGGTTTTAGGTGTTGGGCGTCGCCCGCTCCCCGTTCCCCATTCCCCGTTCCCCGTCCCCAACAAACCGCGCGGTCAGCCCGGCCCAGCATTGCGGGTAATCGTGCTGGCGGCTGGGGTCGGCCAGCGCCTGGGCGCTGGGGTTCAGCAGGTAGCGAGTTTCGAGCATGAAGGCCATGGTGTCTTCGATCAGGTCGGGCCGATCCAGTTCAGCGGTGCTGGCTTTTTCGAAGGTGGCCGCATCCGGGCCGTGGCCGCCCATGCAGTTGTGCAGGCTGGCACCACCGGGCAAAAAGCCCTCAGCCTTGGCATCGTAGACGCCGTGGATCAGGCCCATGAATTCGCTGGCGACATTGCGGTGGTACCAGGGCGGCCGAAAGGTATCTTGGGCGACCAGCCAGCGCGGCGGAAAGATCACGAAATCGAGATTACTGACCCCGGCGCTGTCGCTCGGCGAATGCAGCACCAGGAAGATGCTTGGGTCCGGGTGGTCGTAGCTGATCGAGCCGATCGTATTGAAACGGCGCAGGTCGTATTTGTACGGCGCGTAGTTGCCGTGCCAGGCGACCACGTCCAGCGGCGAATGATCGATCGGCGCCTGCCACAGCCGCCCCTGGAGTTTGCACAGCAGTTGCATGTCGCCGCGACGCTGTTCGAAGGCCGCCACCGGCGTCTGGAAGTCGCGGGCATTGGCCAGCCCGTTCGAGCCGATCGGACCCAGATCCGGCAGCTTGAGCAGGGCGCCGAAGTTCTCGCACAGGTAACCGCTGGCGCTGCCGTCCGGCAACTCGACCGCGAAGCGCACGCCGCGCGGAATCACCGCGATCTCCTGCGGCTCGATCAACATCCTTCCAAATTCGGTGGCCAGCAGCAGCCGCCCGGCCTGCGGCACGATCAGCAGTTCGGCATCGGCGTTGTAAAAATAGCGCCCGACCATGTCGCGATTGGCGGCGTACAGGTGGATGCCGATACCGGACTGCGCGGCGGCGCCACCGCAGCCGGCCACGGTCCAGATCCCGGCGAGGAAATCAGTCGGTGCGCTGGGCGCGGGCCGCGGCGACCAGCGCAGCGCATTCGGCGGCGCTGGCTGTTCATCGAAGCGGTTGTGGAATGCCGATGCCGGCTGTAGGGCAAATTCGCCATGCACCGCCGCTGGCTGGATGCGGTACAGCCAACTGCGCCGGTTGGCGTGGCGCGGCGCGGTGAACGCGGTGCCGGACAATTGCTCGGCGTACAAGCCGTGCGCCACCCGCTGCGGCGAATTGCGCCCAACCGGCAGGGTGCCGGCAATCGCCTCGCTTTCGAATTCGTTGCCGAAGCCGGTTTGGTAAATCAATGTGCTGGTGCTTGCGATCATGGCGGTGACGGCTGCCTTGCAGTGGTTGGGTTCGGCACTGGTGCAGATTGCGCCGGCGGCACGGATCAGATGCTCGAGCTGGTCACGTTGCATCGCGAAAGATTCTCCAACGCTCGCGGGCGCCGATCGCTCCGGCAAACGGCGAATTGCTGCGCAGACGGGTGGCGCGCTCGCTGTGCTCTTCGAGCAGGCCGAGCCAGGCCTGGCTCGGACCGGCCAGCAGATCGCGCCATTCGCGGTAAGCCGGCGGCAACTCACCACCGAACGCGGCCTGCCAGCGCTGCAGATTACTCTGCGCCCTGGCCAACGGGGTGCGATCGCCCGCGCGCAGCAGCGCCGCGATCGCCTGGTGCAGCGCCAGAATCTGCCGTTCGATCCTTGCTTGCGCGTTCATCGATGGGTTCCGCCAGCGCCGCAGATTACAACACGCCGCGGCGCATCTGGTCGCGTTCGATCGACTCGAACAGCGCCTGGAAGTTGCCCTCGCCGAAGCCCTGGTTGCCCTTGCGCTGGATGATCTCGAAAAAAATCGGGCCGATCGCGTTTTCGGTGAAAATCTGCAGCAGAATTTTCTTTTTGGTTTCCGGGTCGGCATCGATCAGGATGCGGTTGTCGCGCATCCGTGCGACGTCCTCGGCGTGGCCGGGGATGCGCTGGTCGATCACCTGGTAATAGGTATCCGGGGTGTTCAGAAAGCTGACCCCGCGCGCACGCATCGCCTCGACCGTGGCGTAGATGTCGTGGGTGAACAGGGCGATGTGCTGGATGCCCTCGCCGTGGTACTGGTCTAAGTATTCGTTGATCTGCGATTTCGGGTCGGAGGATTCGTTGAGCGGAATGCGCACGATGCCGTCGGGCGCGGTCATTGCCTTGGAGGTCAGGCCGGTCTTGACGCCCTTGATGTCGAAGTAGCGGATTTCGCGAAAACCGAACAGCCGCTCGTAATAGCTCGCCCAGTGCTCCATCCGGCCGAACACCACGTTGTGGGTCAGGTGATCGATAAAGTCGAGGCCGAAGCCCGCCGGCTGTGGATCGACCCCGTCGAAGAAGTCGAACTCGCGCTGATACAAGCCGTCGCTGCCTTCATCGTCGACCAGATACAGCATGCAGTCGCCGATTCCCTTTATCACCGGCGCGCTCACCGCGCGGGTTTCCGACCGGTCGGCGAACGGCTCGGCACCGTTGGCGCAGACCGCCTTCAGCACTTCATCGCCATTGCGCACGCGAATGGCGAAACCGCAGGCGGCGGGGCCGTGGGCACGGGCAAAATCGGCGGCGAACGAATCCGCCTGTTCATTGACCAGAAAATTACAACCGCCCTGGCGGTACAGCGTCACCGCCCGCGCCTTGTGGCGGGCGACCGCGGTGAACCCCATTCGCGCAAACAGCTGGTGCAGCAGTGCAGCATCCGGTGCAGCGAACTCGACGAACTCGAAGCCATTGATACCGTGCGGATTATCGAACAGCGGTGCAGCGTTCATGTCAGACCCTCCGGAGTGCCGGGCTATTGTAGCCCTGAATCGTATGGTTTCACATGCAACCAAATCTGCATCCGTAGGTCGGGTCAAGCGCCGCAGGCGTGGACCCGACAGCTTGAAACGCAGTCGCAGGGGTGCAGATGTCGGCTCCACCGCTGCGCGGTTTGAGCCGACCTACGCCTGCTTCGGGCAGCGCCGATCCGAGAAAACGTCAGCGCCACCGGCGCGGTTCGGTGACCCTGCGCACATCTGCGCGTGCGCCAGATCACGGTTGCGTCGGCGCACGCCGCGCACCCGGCAAAACTGCGCGCCCGGCGCGGCGAAGATGGCTGCGGCGCAGGCATAATCGGCGCTGCACTTTTATGCCGAGAACCGATCCGATGCTTGAGCTCGACCGCTTTCTGCCCTACCGGCTGTCGGTATTGTCGAACCGGATCAGCGCCGCGATCGCCGGCGACTATGCCGAACGCTTCGACCTGTCGGTGACCGAATGGCGGGTGCTGGCGATCCTCGGCCGCGCGCCCGGCGCCAGCGCCAGCGAAGTCGCTGAGCGCGCCGCCATGGACAAGGTCGCGGTCAGCCGCGCGGTTGGCAGCCTGCTCGCCGCTGGCCGCCTCAAACGCAGCCACCACGCCAACGACCGGCGCCGCTCGGTACTCAGTCTCAGCGCGCGCGGCCGCCGCATCTACCAGCAGATTGTGCCGCTGGCGCTGGCCCGCGAACGGGTCCTGCGCGACGCCCTGGGCAGCCGCGACCGCGCCGCCCTGGAACGCATCCTCGCCAAATTGGACGCGGCAACCACGCCGCCCACGGATTGACCGCGACTGCTGCCTACGGCCACCAACATAGGTTGTGCTGAGCGCAGCGGTGTTTAACGGCGGAGCCGGTCAGCCCAACAACGCAGCGCGTAGCCCGGGCGCCTGGCTACTTAACGCCGTGCATCAGCTTGTTGATCAGCGGTGCGAACACCAGGAACAGGGCGCCGATGATCAGGCCCAGCCACCACAACTGATTGAACACGCTGGCGTACTGGCCGAGCGAGCTGGCCGCGCCGCCATGCTCACCACTGCCCGAGGCGACAGCGGCGATCAGGCCGGCGACGTAGTTGGCCATCGCCGTGGACAAGAACCAGCCGCCCATGGCCATACCCACTTCCTTGGTTGCGGCCAGTTTGGTGACCATCGACAGGCCGATCGGCGAAAGGCACAGCTCGCTAATGGTGTGGATCAGGTAGGTCAGGCCGAGTGCCATCCAGAATACCTTGGCGCCTTCCGGGGTTGCCTTGATCGCCAGCACCAACACGAAAAATCCAAAACCGACGCCGATCAGGGCGAGCGCAAACTTGCGCGGAATCGAGGGATTCATGCCGCGCCGGTCCAGCCACGGCCAGAGCATCGCGAACAGCGGCGCCAGGGCAATGATGAACAGCGGATTGAACGACTGGAACAGGGTAAAGTTGAACGGCGCGGCGACGAAGTCGCGGGCCAGGAAGTTGAGCGACGAACCCGCCTGCTCGAACAACGCCCAGAACAGCATATTGGCCATGAACAGGATCAACATCGCGATGTAGCGTTGCATCTGGATGCGATCGCGGCTCTTGATTCCGCTCAGGATGAAATAGGCGGCCAGCCCAAGCATCATGGCGATCAACACGTAGCCGAGTACCGCGCTCTTGCTGAGCAGGAAATAGATCAACGGCACCAGCGCCAGCGCACCGGCCAACACCACTAACACCGGAGTGAAACCTTCGCGTCCCTTGGGCGCGACGCCAACATGGCCGAGCATGCCCTTCATGAACTGAAACACGACGATGGCCAGCACCATGCCCAGGCCAGCGGCAAGGAATCCGTATTTGAAACCGTAAGTCGCGCCGATCCAGGTGGCGCAGACGATCGGCGCGAAGAACGCACCGGCATTGATGCCCATATAGAAGATGGTGAATCCGGAATCGCGGCGGACATCGCCCGGCGCGTACAACTGTCCCACCATGGTGGAAATGTTCGGTTTGAACAGACCGTTGCCGGCCACGATCACCGCCAGCCCGGCCAGAAACACCTTCAGTTCCGGATGCAACAACATGAAGCAACCGATCGCCATCAACAGACCGCCGATCAGGATCGAACGCTGATAACCCAGATAGTGATCGGCGATGAATCCGCCGAAGATGCCGGTCGCGTAGACCATCGAGGTGTAGCCGCCATAGGTCAGCGCCGCCTGGGCATTGGCCTCACCCTCGGGCAGATGCCCAAAGAACTGCGCGGCGACATAGACCGCAAGCAGGGCGCGCATGCCGTAATAGCAGAAGCGCTCCCAGAACTCGGAACCGAACAACATCCACAACTGCTTGGGATGGCCGAGCACTTCGCCTGCGGGTGGCGGCACGAACGCGGCCGGACTGACGGCAGTGGACATCGATGTTCTCCTTGGATTCGGTTGGGGTGGCGAAGGACCGCGGCCGGCCCAGCAGGGGCGGTCGGACGCGCGAAAGGGCCAAGGTGTAACCGCAGCCCGCAGCCACGTCAATGCCCGCGTGCTGCTGCATTGCAACAATCAGCGCGCCTGCAACTCGCTGCGCACGTCGAACAATTCCGGGAAGAAGGTCAGTTCCAGCGCCTGCTTGAGGAAACCGACCCCGCTCGAACCACCGGTGCCGCGGCGGTAACCGATCACCCGCTCGACCGTCTTCATGTGCCGGAAGCGCCAGAGCTGGAAGGCCACTTCGACATCGACCAGTTGCTCGCACAGGTGATAGGCGTCCCAATGCGCCTCGGGGTGTTCGTAGATCTCGCGATAGACCGCGACCAGCCGCGGTTCGCGCCGGTACGGCTCGCTGAAATCGCGCTCGACCGACGACCCCGGCACGGCAAAACCGCGCCGCGCCAGATGACGCAGAAACTCGTCGTACAGGCTGGGCGCGGCCAGCGTCGCCGCGAGTGCGGCCTGGGCCTCGGGATCGTGCGCGAATACTTTGAGCATGCCGCGGTTCTTGTTGCCAAGCAGGAACTCGATGGTCCGGTATTGCAGCGACTGGAAACCCGAGGCCGGGCCGAGCACATGGCGGAACGCCAGGTATTCGCTCGGCGTCAGTGTCTCCAGCACCGCCCATTGCTCGAACAACTGCTTCTCGATCTGCTTGACCCGGGCGAGAATCTTCAGACAAGGGCCAAGATCGTCCTGCTGGAGGTGGGCGATTGCCGCGTTCAACTCGTGGATGATCAGTTTCATCCACAGCTCCGACACCTGGTGCTGGATGATGAACAGCATCTCGTCGTGGTGGGACGGATCGGACAAGGGCCGCTGCGCCGACAGCAGACGCTCCAGGCCCAGATAGCCGCCATAGCTGGTGCGGTTGGCCAGATCGGTCTCGATCCCGGCTTCCAGTTCGCGCTGGTTGGTCTCGTTGCTCATGCCAGAGGGCCGATCGGAGGGGCGCACAGTTTCGCAGATTGGCGGCGGACGGTTGTGGGAGCGGCTGTTGTGGGAGCGACGGCACGGCGCCTTCAGAGGACAGAAGACGGAGGACGGAGGACGGAGGACGGAAGCCTGATAAAACAGCCCGCGCTCGCCTTGGGTCTTCTGTCCTCTGTCCTCTGTCCTCCGTCTTCTGGAAGCGCCGTGCCGTCGCTCCCACAAACTGTCGCCTCGATAGCCAGTCGCGACGTGCCGTCGCTCCCACAACCGATCCCCGCACAGTGTTTTGCTGGGCGGGGCTTCGGGTTATAGTGGGCGTTCCGGGCAACCGACCCGGACCCACTGGCGAACCCTCGAGGAATTTTGCATGCCTATCTCTGTCCCGTTCGCCCGGCGCACCGTGCTTGCCTTGCTGGTACTGGCCCTCGCCGGGTTCACGACCGCCGTCCAGGCCCAATGCGTGTCGCTCGCGACGATCGGCACTGCCGCAACCGAGAACTTCGACGCGCTGTCGAACACCGCGGCATCGACCACCAATGCGCTGACCATTCCCGGCTGGTTCCTGACCGAATCCGGCGGCGGTGCGCGCGACAACGAGCTGTATGCGGTCGATACCGGCGGCAGCAACAGCGGCGATACCTACAGCTATGGCTCGGCCGGCAGCACCGACCGCGCCCTTGGTGGACTGCAAAGCGGGACGCTGATTCCGATCATCGGCGCCTGCTTCACCAATAATACCGGTGCCACCCTGACTTCCCTGGATCTAGCCTACACCGGCGAGCAATGGCGACTGGGTACCGCCGCCAGAACCGATCAGATCGATTTCCAGTTCAGTCTCGACGCCACCGACCTGACGACCGGCACCTGGACCGACACCAATGCGCTCGACTTCGTCACGCCGGTCACCACCACCACTGGCGCCAAGGACGGCAATGCTGCGGCCAACCGAACCGCGCTTGCAAGCACCATTCCGGCGCTCACGATCGCCAATGGCGCGACGTTCTGGATCCGTTGGACGGACGCCAATCCCACGGGTGCCGATGATGGTCTCGCCATCGACGATTTTTCGATCACCCCCCAAGGCCTGCCGCCGCCGACCAGCCTCACCATCAGCGACGTGGTGGTGATCGAGGGCAATGCCGGCACGGTGAACGCACAGTTCACGGTCAGCCTGAGTTCGCCGGCACCCGCAGGGGGCGTGAGCTTTGATATCGCGACAACGGATGGCACCGCGACGGTGGCCGACAACGACTACGTCGCCCGTAGCCTGACCGGACAGACCATCGCCGCCGGAGCCTCGACCTTCACCTTCGACGTGACTGTGAACGGCGATCTGTTCGTCGAACCGAACGAGAACTTCGTGGTACAGGTCAGCAACCTGGTCGGCGCGGCGCCAAGCGATACGGGCGCCACCGGCTTCATCGACAGCGACGACTTCGCCCCCGCCCTCACGGTCGCCGACGTGGTGGTGATCGAGGGCAATGCCGGTACGGTCAATGCCCAGTTCACGGTCAGCCTGGGCACGCCCGCCCCGCCCGGCGGCGTGAGCTTTGATATCGCGACAACGGATGGCACCGCGACGGTGGCCGACAACGACTACGTCGCCCGTAGCCTGACCGGACAGACCATCGCCGCCGGAGCCTCGACCTTCACCTTCGACGTGACTG
>JBFXKH010000132.1:0-9443 GCA_050173995.1 Lysobacterales bacterium
GCGTTTCGTCGGATCAGGACGCGAGAGTGCGAATTTCCTTCGAGTCCGGAGTCACGCACTGCACATTTGAAGTATGTCGCTACAAGTACGATGTCTTGCGTCTGCAGGAAGACAGTGCCGTCATTGTCGCTGCGGCCGGGACTAACGTTGCCGAAAGTGAGGTTTCTCTTATTGCCATGTGTCTGCCGGAGCCGGGGGCATTGCCGGTTCCGCTCCGTGAGACGAACGGATCTTCGTCGGCCCAGTTCGAGATTCCAGAGCTCGCGAATGACGGACCTTGGATCATCTGTGCCCCAAGGGGAGCTCGTATTGGCTTGCGGCCGTTGTTTGTACGAGGCAACCCGGAGAAGCGGCTAGCAGAAGAGATAGGCGACTTCGGAACGGCGCTGCGACAGCTCGACATGGACAGGCGTACGGTGCTGATTGCGGACCAGGTCGCGCTTATGGCAATCGACGCCGGACACCCCGGCTGGGACCATCTGCGCTCGCTCAAAGATAGTTATTCGCATCTTCCCCTGTCTGTCTTCGAGATTTGGAAGGCCGTTGCGGCGCATTCGAATGCTTTGGTGCTCGCAGTGTTGCGTCTGGACCTCTCGGTGGAGTTCTGCCGCCGAATAGAGAGTGAACTGGCGGTAGTCTGGGAATCTATTCCGCTTCTGGCGTGGCGATTGGCACTAGAGACAAATGCATCTTGGCTCCGCACCCTAGGATTGGCGTCTTTGTTTCTTGATCAGGTTCGAGATGCGGGAATCCGTACGTTCAAGCAGCTTTGGCTCGGCTTCAACGATCTCGAAAGCTACCTAACGGGCGCGGCACTGCGGACAGTGCCGGTTTCAGCTGTCCTGCCCACCTGGCACCAGGCACTGCGGCAGCAACAAGCCCAGAACGACCATTGGCCCACGCAATGTGCAACGGAACTCCGCGCCTGGGTGCTGGCACAGCAGTTGCCGGAAGCCATCAAAAATCTGCCGACGCATGGTTTCATGAATTCGGTCACGTATTTGCCGATGTTTCTCGGCTTCGTTTCGGCAGGACGAGGCGACCTCATGTTGCCAGGCGTCCCCGTCCACTTCTTGAAGCATGCTGTCCGTTACGTAGCCAATTTTGATCAGCACTGGTTTGCGCCAGCGCATGCGGTCATGACCTGTCACTTCGCCCAGAACGACTGAAACCGAGGCCGCATGACCTATTTTCACAGCTTGATCTCGCAGTCGTTGCAACGGTCGCGCGAGTCGACCATGGGTTTGCTAGGCATCCGTGACGGTGGGCTGCGGGAACACGTACGCGGGCTCTTTGCCGACGAGCCGGGTGGCGCGGGAGACAGCCTGCTTGGTTCGCCCGTGTTCGAACACACGTTTGGCTGGGAGCAGGAGGTAAGGCAGTTTGGCGACCTTGCTGGGAATCTCCTGTCGAGCGAGCTTGTATCCGCGCTCGCAGCGCCTGGGCCACACCAGTTTTCGGCCGATTCGACGCCGTACTGTCACCAGCTTGTTGCCTGGCAGGCGCTTCTCGGCGACGAGCCCCGGTCGGTGGCCATCACCAGCGGCACCGGCTCGGGCAAGACCGAGTGCTTCATGGTGCCGATCCTCGAGGACCTCGTGCGGGAACGAAAGCAGAGCGGCAAGCTGGAGGGGGTGAGAGCGCTTTTCCTGTACCCACTCAACGCCTTAATCAACTCGCAGCGCGAGCGCTTGGATGCATGGACCCGTCCATTCGTCGGGGACATCCGCTTCTGCCTATATAACGGCAACACTCGGGAGCGCGTTGCCGACGTCCGGAAGGAACAGGCGGAGCAGCCTAACGAGGTCCTCTCGCGCGAACTTCTTCGCCGTGAACCCGCGCCAATTCTGATGACCAACGCGACGATGCTGGAATACATGATGATCCGGCAGGTCGACAGCCCGATTATTGAGCAATCAAGGAAGTGTGGTTCTCTGCGATGGATCGTGCTGGATGAGGCTCACACGTACGTTGGTTCTCAAGCGGCGGAGCTTTCATTGCTGCTGCGGCGCGTAGTTCAGGCCTTTGGGAAGCGGCCGGACGAGATTCGGTTCGTCGCGACGTCGGCTACTATCGCCGACGGTGAGGCGCGAGAAAAGCTGACCAAATACCTGGCTGGGCTTGCGTGCGTGCCCGAAACCCAAGTGGTGGTAATTGGAGGGCGCCGGAGTGTTCCCGCGCTTCCAGCAATCGGTGCAACGGGCCGAGAGTCTCTGCAACGAATTCTCGAGATTGACCCTGGGCAGGTTGCTTCGTCGACCCGATACCAAGCTCTTGCCGCTCACCAACTCGCGCGAGCAATCCGTGACTTCATCGTAGGTCGCGACACTCCTGCACAGCTTGACGAAATCGTCGGCCATGTAGCCGCCGGACTTACCGAATCTACGGAGAAGCAGCGCAAGTTCGAAGTGCTCGCTTGGATCGACGTGATGACCGCCACGGCAAATGCCCTCGACGGAGAATACTTCCTAAAGGTCCGCGGCCACCTCTTCCAGCGAGTCCTAAATGGGCTTTGGGCCTGCGTCGATCCCCAATGCCAGGCGAAGCCTGAAGCACTGAACGCATGGGCTTTCGGAAACGTCTATGCCGCTCAGCGCGGTAGTTGCGAGTGCGGAGCTCCAGTCTGCGAGCTGGCCTTCTGCAACGACTGCAAGGCGCCTCATCTCCTGGCGGAGGATGCGGGCGGTGTGCTGCGGCAAGTGACTCCGGATGCGACCGACGAGTTTGCGATTGTCGAAGAATCGTTTAGCGAAAGTGATGAGGGCAGCGAGGAAAGCGAAACGGCGGCGGACAGATCTCGTAATGTTCTGCGCCTCGCGCCCTCGGCAGCCGGGAGCGACCGTTACGTCGTACAACTGGTTGGCCGAGACGACCATCGAATCGGGCTAACGAAAGGCGAGCGTGTATTTCCGATAGCGATCTGTGCGCAGGAGGACGCCGTGTGCTGGGAGTGCCAGTCACCACCCCGAAACGGCATGGACTTCCTGCGCGGCGCGCACCTAGGCGCACCCTTCTACCTGACGGGAATTGTGCCAACCGTATTGGAGTTCTGTCCCGACCCAAGTAAGGGGGATGCCGGCGGCCGATCACCTGAAGAACTTCCAGGTCGCGGTCGCCGGGTTATCACCTTTACCGACAGCCGCCAGGGCACGGCACGAATGGCAGTGAGAATGCAGCAAGAGGCCGAAAGATCACGTCTGCGCGGCCTGGTGTTCGAGACTATTCGCAACGCCCAGTCAGCATCTGACGCTGGTTTTGAACAAGCCGGAAAGTCCCCGGAGGAGCTCGAAGAGGGCGCGCGGATTCTTCGTGGACTCGGTATGGCAGGTCCAGCAGCAGTGGCTGAGCACCAAGCCGCAGCAATCCGGGCTGGTGGTGGAGCGCTGCCCCGCACCGAAGTGGCTTGGCGCGATGTCGCTGCCGGCTTGGCAGCGAGCTCTGATCTGAGGTCGATCACTGAATACAATCGTCACGCTAACCCGATGCTCTTCAGTGGCCACGCGGGGGAGTTGGTGATGGCCGAGCTGTTGCTGGCCAGGGAGTTCTACCGTCGCCCGAAGAACCAAAATAGTAGCGAAACGTTGGGCCTAATCCGCGTGGGCTACCGGGGCCTGGGCGAGATCGACTTGACCCCACCCGAGTGGAACGGCCGGCTGGCTGACGCCGCCGGTGGGGGCCAGCGACCGTTGGACATCGAAGACTGGCGCGACTTCCTAAAGGTTGCGCTGGATTTCCACGTGAGAGAGAACTCGTTCATCGCGTTCCTTCCGGTGATGCGCGAGTGGATGGGTTCCCGCTTCATGCCCAAGAAATTGATGGCGCCCAACGCCGACATCGTCGAGAGCAGTACGGTCAAGAAGTGGCCTCATGTGCGCCCCGGCCAGCCCTCCCGCCTGATCAAGATACTGGAAGCAGCGACCGGCCTCGACAGAACCCAAAGAGACCAAGCGGACCTGATTGACGCTTGGTTGCGGGGTGCCTGGTTTGCGCTTGTGAACGCCCGTATTCTTGTTTCTTCGGAGGGTAGTTATGCGCTGAGCAACGAGGCGCTGACGTTCTCTTTGCCAACTCGGGCATGGCTGTGCGCAGTGACGCGTCGTTTGATCGACACGACGCTGCGTGGCGTGTCTCCTTACTTGCCACGGCATTTTAACGTCGATGACTTTCGTTGCGAAGCGGTCGAGTTGGCTAAAACGGTTAAGTTCGCGCCAAGCGGTGAGAGTGAAGGCGTATCCGCCGTCGTACGGCAGCTGGTGGCTGCGGATCAGGTTGTTGCGAGCCTGCGCTCGCAAGGCCTCTGGACGGATCTCTGCGATCGCACAACCGAGGGAGGCTATTACTACCGGACCGCCGAGCACTCAGCACAGCAAGATGCCACGCGTTTGCAGACTTACGAAAGAATGTTCAAAGAGGGGAGAATCAATGCCCTGAACTGTTCGACGACCATGGAAATGGGAGTGGACATCGGCGGCGTTTCCGCGGTGGTGATGAATAATGTACCGCCACATCCAGCCAATTACCTGCAGCGCGCAGGCCGAGCCGGACGGCGTGGCGAATCGCGCGCGATCGCTTACACGCTGTGCAAGGCAAATCCCCGTGAGATGCGCGTGTTCCGCAACTCGACCTGGCCTTTCGTGACCAAGATCGCTGCTCCAATAGTGACCTTGAGCTCCGACCGGATTGTTGCCCGGCACGTGCATTCGATGCTGTTGGCTCAGTTCCTCGTCGGCCTTGACACGGAGGGCGATCGTACGAAGTTGAATTTGAACTGGTTCTTCGGCGGCGAGTCCGAACGCATCGACGAAAAGTTTGCCGCCTTCCTGACCGAGCCCCCGGCGTTGATTCCGGGCAAGATCCGGGAGCTTACGCGCGGAACCGCCCTCTCGGACCGATCAGCATCGGCCATTTGCGAAGCGGCTGTAGGGCACATCCAGCGGATCGGCGATGCCTGGCGCAGCGAAAGATCGAAGTTGGTCGCACTCGTCGCTCAGGCCGCCGAAGGCCCTTACCGGCGTGCTCTGGAGCGAGAGTTGAAACGGCTTGAGGACGAGTACCTGCTGCGCGACCTTTGTGCCCGCTCGTTCCTGCCCGGATACGGGTTTCCGACTGATGTCGTGACGATCAACACCGCAAACAAGGTTGATTACCAGGCACAGCGAGCGCACCGGGAAAGTGGCTCCCGCGAGGACAATCGATTCTCTTCGCGCGAGATGCCATCGCGAAGCCTGGACATCGCGATCCGTGAGTACGCTCCGGGCTCACAACTGGTAATCGACGGAAGAGTCTTCCGCTCTGCTGGTCTGAGCCTGCAATGGCATGCCGGGGGCTCAATCAACGAGGCGCAGCGATTCGACATCTCGTGGCGCTGCCGAAACTGCGGTTCGACGGGGCTTGTCGAGCACGCCTATGCGAACGAGTCAGAGATATCGTGTACCACTTGCGGCGCCAAGGACCGGATGCTGGAAAGAGACAAGGTGTTGCGCCCGGCCGGATTCCTCACCGACTTCTTTGCCGACATGACCAACGACGTTAGCTCGCAGAAGTTCGTGCCGGTCCAAGAGCCGCGGGTCAGTGTGCGCGGCGAGGCTGTGGCTTTGCCGGATGCGCGCTGCGGATATTTGGTGTTCGGCCATGAGGGTCATGTGTTTCACCATTCTCGTGGCGAGCACGAGGCAGGATTTGCAGTCTGCATGGCCTGTGGGCGAGCGGACTCGATGCTTGGACCCGACAATCCGCCAGCCTCGCTGAGAGCCGGAACTACCCACTGGCCACTACGTGGCGGCCGCGGGTTGGCAGAGGCGACGTGTTCGGCTGAAGCCGTAATGCGAAACGTGCACTTGGGTTATCAATTCCTGACCGACGTGCTAGAGGTCTACCTGAAATCGCCGCGCAGCGGAGAATGGATGGGGACCGGCGAGAAATCCAAGGTTGTCGCCGCAACGCTCGGCCTTGCCCTGCGCGAATCGCTGACCGCCAGCTTGGGCATCGCCAGCACTGAGATCGACTTTGCCATCCGTCAGGACAAGGACCACCAAACTGGCCGTGCCCGCACCGTAATCCAGTTGTTCGACCGCGTCTCAGGAGGGGCTGGGTTTGTGCTGGCAGGCGTGACCGATATCGCGGATATCCTGCGCGACGCCCGTAGTCGCCTTGAATGCCCGGTCGGCTGCGATACCGTTTGCACGTCCTGCTTGGCTGGGAACGACAACCAGGTAGAACGGCGAACGCTCGACCGGCACCTTGCAATGGCCTGGTTCGATGAATCTGGCATCGCTGAGCACCTGCATCTACCCGACCAATTCGCCGCGATTTCCGGCGCCCGTTACTGCTCGCTTGATGGCCGCCGATTCGTCGCTGCCCGCGTCAATGAGGGCGTCAGCGCCCTGACGTTCTTTCTGCACGGCGATCCGACTGATTGGGATCTGAGCCACCCTGAGTTTCGCGCACGCCTGCTTCGCTGGTGCCTGGTCGATGGGGTGCAGGTCGAGTTGGCGGTTCCGGAGGGGAGTGCGTTGGGTCCCGAGGTGCGGGCGGCGTTAGCCGGGCTCGTAGAAGCGGGGCTGAAAGTTGCCAGCTACTCACGCCCGAGCGGAGTGGCTATCGCTTTAGTGCAGGCTCGCGGGGAGCGTGGTATCCGAACCCTGTATAGCGATCATAAGGACCTGGCCGTTCCCGGTGAACAATGGTTTGCGGGCACCCCGGGCGCGCTGCTCGTAATGAGTGACTCGAGTGAACAGTTGCGCACCGTTCCGATGGATACCGCGGTCTGGAATCAAGTTCCGGCGGGGGTGGTGAAGCTGCGCATTGCACGCGAGTTGGACGGTGCGGTCGGCGAGTTCGGCACCCGCCTTCTGCGAATGCTGGCGAAGGAAGCGCCCCGGGCGCTCGAGCAACTCAAGCACAGGGATCTGGAGAGTGTCAGGTACTCAGATCGATACATGAAGTCGCCTTGGACGGTGCTGCTGCTCGGGGATATCCTGCGCGCGCTGACGGAGGGTGCAGCCGTTCCACTGATCGTTGAGGCGATCAAAGGACAGCCGTCCAACTACTCCCGCGGGCGCATCAACAACGACTGGACGATGCCCGCTACACAGACTGCGACCATGCAGGCGTGGCTTGCCAAGATCGGGTTCTCGACGGTGGAGGTAAAGCTGGCACTCAGCGCCAAAGACATGCCTCACTATCGTCAGCTGGCGCTGAAGTACCGGTCCGGAACCGAGCTAGTGTTCGACTTCGACCAAGGCATGGGCTACTGGAACGCGAAGCTGGACCAACCGTTTGACAGATTCAACGAGGATGGCACTTCTGCGCAACGGGCCGCTGAGATGCAGCGTGCGCACGATAAGGCTAGGGTGGTGGGGGCTGGTGTGTCCTATACGCCGGTGTATGTCGAGGTGAGGCGCTCCCGCTGAAGGTGACACAGCGTGAGGTTTGTATAAAAGCGCGGCGGTTGGGTTGCCACTAATGACATTTGGCCGGTTGCGTCCAAACTCCAATTCGAACTCTCAACTGAAAGATGCGAATGAATACGGATCGTCGGCAAACTGGGGCCACGGGCTCGAAAATCAAAGGGGCGGAGACTCCGAAGGCGAGCGATACCACCTTGGCAGAGTCCATTTGGAAGAACGCCGAGGGCGTGTCATTAGCCATTTCCCCACTCGGCCACGTATTCCTCAGCCAGCTTCTGTCGGTACAGCCCATCGCCAATCAACGAGAATAGTGAGGGCGAACGGCTGAACTTGGGGTCGTCGGTGTGCGTGGTGGCGTACGCGTTCAGGCCGCGTCGGCCAAGCCCCGCTCCTCAGCCTGCAACCAGTCCTCGTCCGAACCTTCATTGACGCCTTCGAACAGGATCGTCGATAGGTAGCGCTCGCCGGTGTCCGGTGCCATCGCCAGGATGGCCGCGCCCGGCGCGGCGCGTTCGGCGACCTGCAAGGCCGCCGCAACCGTGGCGCCGGCCGAGAGTCCGACGAACAGGCCTTCCTCGGCGGCCAGACGGCGCGCGGTGTCGCGCCCGGCCAGGTCATCGACGCTGACGATTTCGTCGGCGACCGCGCGATTCAGCACCTCCGGGATGAAATCCGGCGCCCAGCCCTGGAGTTTGTGCGGCGCCCAGTCGCGGCCCGACAGCAGCGCGGCGGCGGCCGGTTCGGCGGCGCTGATGCGGGTCTCCGGCCGCGCCAGCTTGAGCACCTCGCCGACCCCGGTCAGGGTGCCGCCGGTGCCCCAGCCGGTCACGAAATGGTCGAGCCGGCGGCCAGCGAAATCGCGCAGGATCTCGGCCGCGGTGGTGTTTCTGTGCCAGGCCGGATTGGCCGGATTCTCGAACTGCCGGGCCAGGAACCAGCCGTGGCGCGCGGCCAGCGCCTCGGCGCGGCGCACCATGCCACTGCCGCGCTCGGCGGCCGGGGTCAGGATCACCTTGCCGCCGTAGGCGCGGATCAGCTTGCGCCGCTCGATCGAAAAGGTCTCGGTCATCACCGCCACGAACGGGTAGCCGCGCGCCGCCGCGACCATGGCCAGCGCGATGCCGGTATTGCCCGAGGTCGCCTCGACGATGGTCTGCCCGGGCCGCAGCGCGCCGCTCTGCTCGGCATCAAGCACGATCGCCAGCGCCAGCCGGTCCTTGACCGAACCGCCGGGATTGAACGACTCGATCTTGACGAACAGATCGACATGCCGTGGCGCGATCCGATTTAGCCGGATCACCGGGGTATTGCCGATCGTGTCGAGGATGGAACTGTGGATGGCCATAGTCGGGCTCCAGTTAATGGTTTTGGTCAGGCGGCGCGTTCGAGTGCGGACATCCGCGACCGCGCGGGTGGCGAGGCGCCGGCCAGTGCCGGGAGGCCGAGTGGCGCGGCGCCGAACCAGTGCAGTTCGCTAGCCAGGGTTGCCACTTCGCCGACGATCAGCAGGGCCGGCGATTGCACCTGATGGTGGCGCGCGATGACTGCCATCTCGGCGAGCCTGCCCTGCACCACGCGCTGCTCGCGGCGGCTGCCGTTCTCGATCAGGGCAAAGGCGGTGTCGGCGGCGGCACCGTGTTCGAGCAGGCGCGCACGGATGCGTTCGAGGCTGGCTACGCCCATGTAGAACACCAGGGTCTGCTGGCCAGACGCCAGCCCGGCCCAGTCCAGATCGTCATCCGCGGCGGCGCCGTGCGCGGTGACCAGGCGCAGCGATTGCGCATGTTCGCGATGGGTCAGCGGGATGCCGGCATAGGCGGCGCAGGCCAGCGCCGCGGTGATCCCCGGCACCACTTCATAGCGAATGCCGGCGGCGCGCAGCGCCTGCAATTCCTCACCGCCGCGGCCGAACACGAACGGATCGCCGCCCTTCAGCCGCAGCACCCGTTCGCCGCCCTGGGCCAGGGCGATCAGCAGGGCGTTGATGTCAGCCTGGGTGCTGCCATGCTGACCGGCGCGCTTGCCGACATCGAT
>JBFXKH010000133.1:0-9354 GCA_050173995.1 Lysobacterales bacterium
CAGCCCCCAGCCCCCAGCCCCCAGCCCCCAGCCCCCAGCCCCCAGCCCCCAGCCCCCAGCCCCCAGCCCCCAGCCCCCAGCCCCCAGCCCCCAGCCCCCAGCCCCCAGCCCCCAGCCCCCAGCCCCTAGCCCCTAGCCCCTAGCCCCTAGCCACTAGCCCGCACGGATGAATCCCGCCGGACCTTCCCCGACCTCCGCGGACCGCTTTGGCGGCCGCTTCGGCGGCTTGCTGGCGCTGATCGGGGTGGCGATCGGGCTGGGCAATGTTTGGCGCTTTCCGTACATGATGGGCGCGCATGGCGGTTCGGCGTTTCTGCTGCTGTATCTGCTGCTGGTGGTGCTGTTTGCGGTGCCGGTGCTGACCGCCGAACTGGCGCTGGGGCGGGCGCTGCGGCGCGGACTGGTTTCCACTTATCGCGACGCCCTGGGTCGGCGCACCGGCCTGGTGCTCGGTGGCCTGCTTGCCACGGCCTTGCTGGTGGCCAATTCCTATTACCTGCTGATCGTGGCCGAGGTCGGCTACACCGCGGGCTTCGGCGGCTGGTATGGCTTCGGTGATGCAGCGCGCGCGACGCTGAACGAGGACATCGCCAATGCTGGTCGGCAATACGTCGCGGCGCTGCTGGTGCTGGCCGCGGCCGCGGCAGTGTTGCTGCTCGGCGTGCGTGGCGGCATCGAACGGCTCAGCCGCCTGGCGGTGCCCTTGTTTGGGGTGCTGGTGTTGGTGCTGGTCGTGCATGTGCTCGGCCTGCCCGGCATCACCGACAAGCTGGGCGCATTTCTGCGCCCGGACTTTTCCCTGATCGGTGCCGGGGATGTGTTTGCCGCGCTCGGCCAGGCGTGTTTCTCGCTGAGCGTCGGCGGGACGTTCATGGTCGTCTATGGCAGCTATCTGGACGACTCGGTCGATCTGATGCGCACCGCGATCTGGACCGCGCTCGGCGACACCTCGGCGGCGCTGATCGCGGCCTTGTTCATCGTGCCGGCGATCCTGCATTTCGGCCTGGACCTGGCGGCCGGACCTGGGCTGGTGCTGGACACCCTGCCGCGGCTGTTCGGGCAGATGGCCGGTGGCCGCACGATCGGGGCGATGTTTCTGTTCGCGTTCTGGCTGATGGCCTTTCTGTCGGCGCTGGCCGCGTTCGAGGTGTGCGTGAATGCCCTGGTCGACGTCGCCGACGGACGCCTGCGGCGGGCCGGCGCAATCGCGGTCGTGGCCGGGATGGAAGCGGTGCTGATTCTGCCTTCCGCGCTCAAGCCGGCGCTGATCGGAACGCTCGATCTGATCTTCGGCTCGGGCATGCAGATCGCCGGCGCCCTGGTCGCGGTGCTGGCGCTGACCGTCGGGCTCGGTCTGGCCCGCGCCCGCCAGCAATTGCGGGTGGCCGCCGGCACGCCGTTCCGGCACGCGCTTTTGTGGTGGCTGCGCAGCATAATCCCGCTCACCCTGGCGGCGATCCTCGGCCGCTTCCTGATCGACCGCCTGCATTGAGCGAGCCACCGCCATGAACACCGATCCAGAGGACCCCGGCCAGGACCTGCGCGAGCGCGGCGTCGACAAAAGCAACCGCGATTTCAGCGCCTTCGATCAGGTCAACAAGCCGCAGCAATATCGTCTCTCGGAAGCCGCCGACGGCAGCGAGTCGTTCGACGAGGAATTCGTCATCCAGACTTGCGACATGGCCGATTTTTTCCATGGTGGCGCGGCCGGAAAGCAAGGCTTCGCGCAGGCGCTGGGCAGCGCGATGGAAGAGATCGGCTTCGCCATCCTGGTCAACCACGGCGTCGATCCGGCGCTGTTCGACCGCGCCGATGCGGCGGTCGCCGAATTGTTCGAAACGGTGCCGATGGCCGAACGCCTGCCCTACTTGGCGCGGCGCCACGGCTCGGTCAACCAGGGCTATTTCCCGATCAAGCAGACCACCATCATCCACCCGGATCTGGTCGAGGGCTGGGTGTTCTGCCGGCGCGCTTTCAATCTCGACGGCGACCCGGATTTCGATCCGGCGGCTTACTGGCCGCGGCCGCACTACGAACCGCTGTTCCGCGAGCTGGTGCGGGCCGAGCAGGCGCTGGTGCTGCCGGTGATGCAGAGCATTCTTGCTTATCTCGGCTGCCCGACCGATCTTTACGACCAGCGTCTCGCCGCCAGCAATTTCGGCTTCCGGCTCAACTACTACCCGGTGCCGGAGCACGGCGCAGTGGCCAGCGGCGGACGCATGCTCGGGCACGAAGACGTCGACCTGTTCACCTTTCTGCCGGCGGCGCGCATCGAAGGTCTGCAGGTGTTGAACCGTCGCAATATGCAGTGGATCCGGCTCAACGCCCCGCGCGGCAGCATCATCCTCAACACCGGCGACTACATGCAGCGGATCAGCAACGACCGGCTGCCCTCGACCACGCACCGGGTCAGCCAGCCGCGCGACCCGGCCGCCAGGCTCGCGCCGCGCATCTCCACGCCGATGGCGGTGTATGTCTGGGAAGACGAGATACTCGAAGTGCTGCCCGGCCTGGGCGAACCCAAATACCCGCCGGTGTCGGCGATCACCTTCCACACCCACACCACCGCCAAATACTACGGCGCCGAGTACGCCGTCGATCAGGACAAGTAGCCACCGCATCGCACCGGTGGCGAACGCAGCGTAGGCTGGTGGTGAGCGTAGCGAACCCCAGCGCCATTGCCGCAGCGAAGACCAACATGCCGGGGTTCGCTACGCTCACCCCAGCCTACGAACTGCGCTTCATCCGGGCTGCGCTATGGCGTCAGCAGCTCGGCGTAGCCACGGCGGCAGCCAGATGCGCTCAGGAACTCTCGCCAATCGCGCCGGAACGCGGCCGGGTCGTGCCAGTCGGGCACCGAATCGGCGCGCACGATGCGGCCACGATCCGCGTCGAAACAGAACACCGCGTCGAGCCGGGGCGCGGCATTGGGATCGTGTTTGAGGCCGGCGACCAGGCCTTGTTCGAGCAGCACCGGCCATTGCCCGAGGTCCGCGGCCACGAATGGCAGCAATCGCGTCAGAAACTCCTCGGGCTGCTGCGGCGGCACGCTGATCCCGCCCTGGGCATTGCGCGCAAACGGCACCGGGCCGAGTGCGTCCGGTACCAGCAGCAGGCCGATCTGATCGGGGCCGAGGGTGGACGCAGCCCGGGCCAGCTCCGGCAGCAACTGCCGCATCGCGCCACCGGCCTCGGCCCAGGCGTCGAGCATCACCCGCTGCGCCGATGCGAAACCCGCGCACAGGACGAGTGCGAGCAGCAGACGCGGCCTGACCAGGTCGATTGCCCCGGCCAGCAGCAGGGCCAGCCAGGCCGCGGTCGCGTAGTAGAAGCGCCCGCCTTCGCCGCTGCTCATCACGCCTTCGAGGTGTGGCACCAGGGCGAGCAGGGACAGCAGGGTAAAGGCGAGCGGCAGCAGCAGGCGCGGCACCCAGTCCTGCCGGCGCCAGGCCAGCCCGGCCGCAGCGACCAGGCCAAACCACACCACCAGCAGAGCCGCCCCGCCCGCGACCGGCGCCTCGGCAAACGCTGCGCGTGGAATCTGGCCGAGTGCCCACAGCCGCGCGCCGAGTTCGCCCAGGGACAAAAGCCGTCCGGGTTGGCTGTCGGGATAGACCTGCAACATCGAGCCGAACAAGGCCGTGCGCAGCAGCAGATAGCAAGCGAACAGCAGCAGCGCCGGCCAGCACGCGGCCAGCGCACGGCGCAAGCGCGGCCACGGCGAGTAACCGTCCGCGCCAAGCAGAAAACTCGCGATCAGCAACAGGCCGGGCGTGGTCATCGCCGATTCCTTGGCGGCCAGGCCGAAGGCGAATCCGGCCAGACTGAGCAGCCGCCAGCGGTCCCAGCCGAGCGCGCGCAGGTGGCCATAGACCGCGACCAGCATGCCGGTCAGCGCCAGTGCGTCGTAGCGTCCCGACAGCCAGATGCTGACCTCGGGCGCCAGCGGAAACAGGGCAAACAATCCGGCCGCCAGCACCGCGCGCAGGGCATCGGTGGCCAGCACGCGGGCGATCAGGCCGACCAGCGCGGCATTGCCGAGGTGGATCAGCAGATTGGATAGATGCCAGCCGAATGGCTGCCAGTCGTACAGCCGATAATCGAGCGCATACAGCACGAAGGCCAGCGGCCGGTAATAGTGACTGGGCACCGGCAGGCCGGCGCCGAACTGGCCCAACACCGAGTGCCATAGTCCGCGCTCCTGTTCCCAGCCGAGCAGCCAGTGCATGATGGCGATATCGTCGCTCAGGAACTGGCCGTGCAGGGCGCGGCCGGACAGCACCAGCACGGCCGCGAGCAGAACCAGCGCCAGCCCCAGCGGCTGGTGATGGCGGAGCACCGGCCGCTTCACAACGCGGCCCAGAACACCAGCAGCAGCAGGACGCCGCTGGCGTGACTGTGGACATCGCGCAGCGCGAATAGAATCGGATCGGCGCGCAGTAGCCCGCGCCCGGCCAGGGTCCACAGCCGCGCCAGCCAGTACAGCAATACCGGCGCGGCCAGCCACAGCAGCGCGGCGTGCCGGTACAGCGCGCGCACATCCGGGCTCTGCACATACAAAGCGAACACCACCACCGCGGTCAGCGCCGAGGCCACACCGAAGGCGAGCAGCACCGGGGCATCGACCGCCTGGTAGGCGCGCCCGGCGAGATCGTGGCCGGCGGCCATGGCCAGTTCGCCAAAGCGTTTCAGACAGGCCAGACTGACGAACAGAAACAGCGCAAAACCGAGCAGCCAGGGACTGATCGGTACTGCGATCGCCAGCGCACCGGCGACCACGCGCAGCACGTACAGACTGGCCAGCGTCAGCACGTCGAGCCACAGCAGACGCTTGAGCAGGAAACAGTAGCCGAGCGCCAGCACGACATAGGCGAGCGCCGCCAGCGCCGCCGATCGCGGCAGGGCGAGACTCAATCCAGCGGCAAGAGCAAACAACAGCGGCACCAGCGCCAGACCGGCTGCCAGCGGCAGCGCGCCGCTAGCGAACGGGCGCTTCGATTTGTCCGGATGGGCGCGGTCGGCAGCGACATCGAGCGCGTCGTTGATCGCGTAGATCGCCGAAGCGGCCAGACAGAACACCAGCAGCGCAAGCCCACCAGCCTGCCAGGCGGCCGGGTCGGCGAAGCGGTGCGACGTCAGGATCGCCACCAGCACCAGCAGGTTCTTGGACCACTGGTGCGGGCGCAACAGGCGGAGCAGTTCGACCAGCGGCAGTTTCATCCGGCGATTATGCCGCAAGCCCTGCGACTCTTTGTCGAAGCCAGGCTAGCGTCGCCGCCAGGACGTGCGCGCGATGCCGAGCCGGGCGGTGCTGGATTGGGTGTGGGCGTGGCTGATCGCGATCGCCAGCGCATCGGCGGCGTCGGCTTGCAGCTTGCCGTGCAGGCCGAGCAGCACCCGCACCATGTGCTGGATCTGCGCCTTGTCGGCGCTGCCGCTGCCGACCACCGCCTGCTTGATTTCCTTGGGCGCGTATTCGGCGACATCGAGGCCACGGGTGACCACGGCGCAGATCGCGGCGCCACGGGCTTGGCCGAGTTTGAGCGCGGAATCCGGATTGCGCGCCATGAACACGCGCTCGATCGCCACCTGCGCCGGCTGCCAGGTCGAGATGACGTCGCCGACCTGGTCGAAGATCTGTTTCAGGCGCAAATGGAAAGTCTCGTTGTCGAGCAATTTCAGGGTGCCGTGATAGACGTGCGTGCAGCGGCCGTTGCTATCGGCGTCGACGATGCCGATGCCGGTGCGCTGGCTGCCCGGATCGATGCCGAGAATGCGGATCACGGTCGGGTCTGCCGGCGCGTGCCGGGGAATGGGACGGTGGACATGGGCGTGGCGCTCGTTACGGTGGATGCGCCCAGTGTATCGGCCGGCACGAGCAACGATGGCGCCGCGCTACAATCCGCGCTCGCCCGGGAGGTCCAAGCCATGTCAACGAATCCATCGCCCGAAGCCCTTCCGGAACCGATCTACGATGTCGCCATCGGCGCCTACAAGGTGGCCGCCTACGATGGCCTAATCGGGCCGGCCGATATCGTCAAACTCAATCGGGCGTTGTACCAGTCGAGCTATACCCGCTCCGAATACGCGCGACCGGATACCCAGGATTTCCGCCACTGGGCGGTGCCGATCGATCTGGGCATGGCCCAGGCGATGCCGATCCACGCCCCGGCGCTCACTGCCCTGCGCCAGTTCGACCCGGCGCATCGCTATCGCATGTACCGATGCTACGTGAACGTGGCCCAGTACGGCGACATGCTGTTCTCGCATACCGACTGCGAGCCGGGCAGCGGCGAGCTGACCGGGCTGTGGTACATCTGCGAGCACTGGGACCCGGAGTGGGGCGGCGAGACGATGTTCTTCGACCACAACATGGACGTGCGCGCCGCGATCCAGCCGCGGCCAGCGCGCTTCGCCGTGTTCAACGGCGAGATTCCGCACGTCGGGCGTCCACCCAACCGGGTTTGCTACGCCTCGCGCTTCACCCTGGCGATGAAATTCGAGCGGGTCGGCGCGGCTTGATCGATCCTCACCGCCGACGCCCGCGCCGCCATGCTCAACCCCAATCTCGAACTGGATCGCTACCGCCAATTGCTGGCGCTGTCCGGCCGCGTGCAGATCGGCGAGTTCCTGCAAAACGAAGTGGCCGAACGTCTGCACCAGTGTCTGGCCGACGAAGTGCCGTGGACCCTGGCGCTGCGCTGCGGCGCCGAGTCGCGCACCATCGCGCACGCCGAATGGTCGGCGCTGGACGTAGCCGGGCGCGCGGCGCTGCTGCAGGATGCCTACCGTGGTGTTGCCGTGCACGCCTTCCAGTTCGTCTACGAGAGCTACATGATGGTGCGCGCCTACCAGGAAGGGCGCGATCCTGGGCTGTATCTGCATGGCCTGCTCGAATATCTGAACAGCGCGGCGTTTCTCGACCGGGCCCGCTGGTTGACTGGCGACCCGGCGATCCGCGCGGCCTCGGCGCAGGCGACCTGCTACCGGCCGGGGTACTTCCTGACCCAGCACAACGACCACAACGCCGAGGAAGGCCGCGCCTTCGCCTATGTCATCAACCTGACCCGGCGCTGGCACCCGGACTGGGGCGGGCTGCTGCAATTCCACGGCGAGCAGGGCCAAGTCAGTCAGACCCTGATGCCACGCTGGAACGCGATTTCCCTGTTCAAGGTGCCGCAGATGCACAGCGTCAGCCTGGTCAGCCCCTGGGCCGAGCAGCCACGCTACGCGATCACCGGCTGGCTGCGGTACTGAGTCGGCAACGATGCGCAGGCCCGCCACCGGTGGGCGCCACGATCAGGCCGGGGTCGGCGCCGGGGTGTCGAAGCGGCGAAAATAGCCGTGGTTCTGCAGGTGGTCGAACTGGTTCACCGCGAAATAGGCCTTGCCGCCGCGGCGCCCGGTCTGCAGGCAGGGCAGTTCGTAGTTCGCTTCCGGGTTGTTGGTGTAGTAATGCGGCACCTTGTCGCGGAACCGCGAGAGCAGGGCCGGGCCGCATTCCATGCCCTCGTAGCTGTCGAAGCCGAAGCGCTTGTCGCCGATGTTGAAGTCGTCGATGCAGACCACGCCGTTGTCGATCAGGCCGAGCTCGCGGGCCAGCGGCCAGTCCTTGTACCAGTGCGCGTCCAGGTAATAGAGCGGACAGCGGAAGCGCTGGCGGAACTTCTCGATCAACAGCGGCGAATCGAGTTTCTCGACGTGGGTATGCGGCATGAACCCGACCCGGCGTTGCACCACATCGACATAGCGGTCGACCACGTCGCAGGTGACGATGGCGATGTCCGGATAGGTGCGCGCCAGGTACTCGGTGGTATCGCCCATGTTGCAGCCGGTCTCGATCACCGCGTCGCAGCCGTAGCGGGCGATCAGATAATCGAATTCCAGCGCGGTGGTGACATCGAAGCCGAACGGCCCGCCGCCGTCGCTCAGTTCCTGGGCGCCGAGGCGGAAGGTCTTGTAGAAGTGCTGATAGACGGTGCTTGCGGACATGCGGTACTCCAGGGGCGGGAGACGGGGAACGGGGGAAATGGGGAACGTGGAACGGGGAATGGGGAATGGGAAAAAGCAAATCATAGGTCGTGCCGAACGCAGCGGCACAATTTATCCGGGCCCCGGCGTTCGCCGGGACGACGAACGTAGGGTGGATAAGCGCAGCGCATCCACCATCGCCGACTTCCACCGCGGCGCCAGATCGGTGGGCGCAGTGCGGATAAACACAGCGCGTCGCCACTTGGGTGCTTATGGTAATGCGCGGGATGGTGGATGCGCTGCGCTTATCCACCCTACGCTGGCTTACTTCGATGGGCAGAGACGCGGCGCTCAGTCGGGTTGGGTGAACCAACTGTTGAAGGCGACGATGATGCGCTCGCGTTCGCCGTAGTAGGGCATCACCTCGTGCATCACCCAGGACGGAAAAAGCGTGAGCTGGCCGGGTTTGTGCATCAGGTTCCAGAAGCCATGATGATAGGGGGCGCTGAAACGGGCATTGCCGGGGTCGAGGAAGGTGCTGCTCCAGTAGTGCGGGTTGTGGAAGCGCAGCACGCCGGATTCCGGTCGGTCTTCCGGGGTGTCGCCCGGGTCCACGCAATACACCCCGGACCAGGACGCCATCGGATGGTTGTGGGTGATGGTGAAGCCGCCCTTGCGGGTGACGTGGAACCAGGTCTGCGAGGAAATCTGCAAACGCGACAATTGCTCCGGCGTGTAGCGATTGAGTTTGGCGATCACTTCGCCGAGTGCTGCGTAGCAAAACGCATTGAGGTCCTTGATGCACGGCTCGGGCCAGGAAAACAGATTGAACTCGCTTTCGAACACGCCCGGATGCTGTTTCAGCGAGGGGTTGGGATTGCGCCAGCGGTCGCCCTCGGCTTCGCGCCGCAGCAGCAGTTCGCGCAGCAGCGGATTCACCTGTTCGGCAAAGGGGTGGAAGGACTCGGCAAACGGCACCGAGAACGCCGGGTAGATGTTGGTCTTGATCATGACGCGACAGATCCTCAGAAGGCACGATAGGCATGCTGGCGGAACCACAGGGTGGCCAACCATTTTTCGCCGCTAATAACCGGCAGTCCGGCGTGCAGACTGTCGGCATCCAGGCGGCCATCTGGGTACAGACTATCGAACACCACGGCCGTGCCCAGCGTTACCGGCAGCTTCAGGTCGAGCAGCGGGAATTCGGTCTCGCCACCAGCCGCGACCGGGTGCAGATTGACGCAGACCGTGCGCAGGCGCTGGCCGGCATCCGGACGGTTGGCGGCCAATGCGCTCGGCGCCAGGTAATCGCGGTGCGCCAGGTAGCGTTCCCCCGGCTGATAGCGCAGCACGATCAACTGTTCGCCCTGGACCAGTTCGCAG
>JBFXKH010000134.1:0-9299 GCA_050173995.1 Lysobacterales bacterium
GGGGCCCAGCCCCGACGATGGCGGTGGTGCCCGGCATGGGCCCCGGCGTTCGCCGGGGCGACGGCACTACCGTCCTCCGTCCTCCGTCATCTGTACTCTGTACTCTGTCCTCTGTCCTCTGTCCTCTGAATCCGGCATGGGCCCCGGCGTTCGCCGGGGCGACGGCACTACCGTCCTCCGTCCTCCGTCATCTGTACTCTGTACTCTGTCCTCTGTCCTCTGAATCCGGCATGGGCCCCGGCGTTCGCCGGGGCGACGGCACTACCGTCCTCCGTCCTCCGTCCTCCGTCCTCTGAATCCGGCACTGGGCGCCGGCGTTCGCCGGGGCGACGGCACTCTCGCCCCGTCCCCCGCCCGCGCTCCGCTATTCTTCTCGCGAAGCCCGGGACCACCATGTTTTTGATGCGTGCGATCTACAACCTGACCATGCGACTGCTGACCCCGGTGATCCTGTATCGGCTGGCGCTGCGTGGCTTGCGCAACCGCGAATATTTCTCCCGTTGGCGCGAGCGCTTCGGGTTTTTCCCTACGCCCGGCTTCGGTCGCTCGATCTGGGTGCACGCGGTCTCGGTCGGCGAGGTCAATGCCGCCGCGCCGCTGATCGAAGCACTGATGCAGCGTTTCGCCGGTTGGCCGATGGTGGTCACCACGGTCACCCCGACCGGGTCGGCGCAGGTGCAGAAGCTGTTCGGCGGGAGGGTCTTTCACGTCTACCTGCCGTACGACCTGCCCGGTTCGGTCAAGCGCTTTCTGAGCCGGGTGCGGCCCAGGCTGGCGTTGGTCATGGAGACCGAGATCTGGCCGAACCTGTTCTTCATCTGCCGGCGACGCGGGATTCCGATCGTGATTGCCAACGCCCGCCTGTCGGAACGCTCGTTGCGCGGCTATGGTTTGATCTGGCCGCTGGTGCGTTCGGCGATCCGCTGCGCGAGCTTTGTCGCCGCGTCCAGCCAGCAGGATGCCGCCCGGCTGCTGGCCCTGGGTGCAGTGCCGGAGCGCACTCGGGTGGTCGGCAACGTGAAATTCGATATGCGTGTGCCCGAGGGACTGCCCCAGGTCGGCCGGGTATTGCGCGAATGCTGGGGTACGGCGCGGCCGGTGTGGATCGCAGCCAGCACCCACGAAGGCGAAGAGACCGCGGTGTTGCGTGCCCACGCGCGCGTGTTGCGACGCTTTCCGGATGCGCTGCTGCTGATCGCGCCGCGGCATCCGGAGCGCTTTCGGCCGGTCGCGCAATTATGTCGCGCGCTCGGCTTTCACACGCTCACCCGCAGCGAGGATGTGGTGGCATTCACCACTACCCAATGTTTCGTCGCCGATACCCTGGGTGAGCTGTTAAGTTTCTACGCCGCCAGCGACATCGCCTTCGTGGCTGGCAGCTTCGATCCGGTCGGCGGCCACAATGTGCTGGAACCTGCGGCGCTGGCGGTGCCGGTATTGGTCGGCCCGCATACCTTCAATTTCGCCGAGATCACCGAAAACCTGATCCGCGAGGGCGCAGCGATCCGGGTTGGCGACGCCATCGAACTGGGCGATCAAGTGGCGCGACTGTTCGCCGATCCGGCCCAGCGGCGCCGCATCGGTAACGCCGGCCTGGCCGCGGTCGAACGCGAGCGCGGCGCGGTCGCGCGCACCCTGGCGATCATTGATCAGGTGTTGGAGCCGGCACCTTGAGCGGCGCCGAGGCAAGCGGTTCGACCCCGAACAATTCCAGTCGATGCAAATGGCCGTAGTGGATCGCCCGGTAGCCGAACCCGGCCAGCTTGTCTTCGAACGCCTGCCGGCGCGGTGCCTTGAGCAGGTACAGGCGACGACCACCGGCGACCTGTCCGGGCTCGATTTCCTGCAATTCGTGTTGTAGATGGTCGTCGAAGCGCGGGTCGGATTCATCCAGTCCGATCCACTCGGTTTCCACGTCCAGATAAAATCCGAGACCGTAACGCGGCGATTCTTCGACAAACACCAGTTCGATCGGCTGGAACGGCACCAGCTTCGGCAACGCGCGTGCAAAGGCACGCATATCCTTGTTCTGCGGCACCCAGACCTGTTCACCGCGCATCACCCGCAACCACTCGCCGATGCTCCGAACATGCGGCATTTCGGCGATCAGGCCCTTGACCCCGATCAGCGCGGCGATCCACAGCGGCAGCAGCAACAGACACAGATGCAGTAGTCTTCTCCTGGGGTAGAGGCGGCGCGCCAGCATCAACGCAACCGGCACCAGCAACGGCAGGATGTACAGCGGCAGTCGCGATCGCGACAACAAAAACACCGCAAGTGGCAGCAATAACCACCAGCGCAGTAGCCGCGTCTGTGCCGGATCGATCGGTTCGCTGGCAAAGCTTGGCCCATCGCGGTGCGGGCGGGCGAGGATGCCGGGGACGATCCAGGGCAGGGTGCCAAGCAGCAACACCGATCCGTACACATAAAGCCCGCCCCACCATTGCGGAAAGTGACCAAAGTCATCGCTGGCAACGCGATTGATCACCTCATCCTTGACCAGGTAGGCAAACAAGCCTGGATTCTTGATCGTCACCAGCAGATACCAGCTCAGGCCGACCACGGCGAAGGCCAGCAGCCCGCCCCAGGGCAGAAGCCGGCGAAAGGCCGGCCAGCCGCCATCGTGCAGGCTGAACGCGAGCAATGCCGCCAGCGGCAGCAGCCCGGGCGGCCCCTTGGTCAGACAGGCCAGGCCGAATGCGACCCACATCAACAGCAACCAGGCGGACCGGCCGCGGCGGCGGTGGTCCAAGTTGGATCCGCCGGGCCAGCGCCAGGCGACAAAGCCGACCATCGCCAGCGTTTCGAAAAAACACAGCAGGGTGTCCGTCGATACCCAGTTGTTGGCAAAGAACGGTACGGCCATGGTGCCGTAGATCAATACCGGCAGGCCCGGCAGCAGTGGCAGCCAGCGCCTGCCGATCAGGAAAACCAACAATAAAGTGCCCAGAAACGCCAGCGCATTGGGTAGTCGTACCGCCCATTCCGAATAGCCGAACGCGCGCACGCTGCCAGCGATCGCCCAATAGGTCATCGGCGGCTTGGTCGGGTGGATGCGGTGATGATGGCGGTGCGGGGTCAGCCAGTCGTCCATGCGCAGCATCTGCAGGCCGACCTGGGTATAGCGGCCCTCGTCGGTTTCCCACAGCCCGCGCGAACCCTGAAAACTGAAAGCCAGCAGCAGGCCAAGCAGCGTCGTCGCCAGTAGCGAGCGCAACGGGGCGAGCATCAGCCGGGTGAGCAGGGGGGCGATGGTGGGCATGGGGAACGGGGGATGGGGAATGGGGAATGGGGAGCGGGGAGCGGGGAACGGAGAATCGGAAATAGGTTGTGCTGAGCGCAGCGATGCGCAACGGTTCGGAGCGGGAATCGGCGGTGGAGAATGAAGCGCAGCGAACAGGATAGCGGGAGTGGCTTCTGAGGTCAGACGACAGCCGACAGAAGACAGAGGACAGAAGACAGAAAGAGCCGTCGCCCCGGCGGAAGCCGGGGCCCAGCGCTGGCCGTAGCGGCACATCCGAAACTGGGTCCCGGCGTTCGCCGGGACGACGGCTCTCTGTCCTCGGTCTTCTGACTTCCGTCTTCTGATCGGCGGAAGCCGGGGCCCAGCGCTGGCCGTAGCGGCACATCCGAAACTGGGTCCCGGCGTTCGCCGGGACGACGGAGGGACGGCTCTCTGTCCTCGGTCTTCTGTCTTCCGTCTTCCGTCTTCCGTCTTCTGATCGGCTTCCGCCGGGACGACGGCTCGCTGTCTTCGTCCTCTGTCCTCGGTCCTCTGTCCTCCGTCCTCCGTCCTCCGTCCTCCGTCATCCGTCATCCGTCCTCTGACCCGCGCATCCGCTCCAGTTCGCGCATGCGTGGCTGGCCGCTTTCCCAGGTGGCTTGGGTGACGGCGGCGAGCAGGGCCTCCGATATCGCCATCAGGGCGGCGTTGGAATCCCAGATTGAGGGTACCTGCACGCGGGCGGTCAGTACGTGCCGGGCGACCCTTGCGATCGGCGACAGCCACTGGTCGGTGATCAGCAGGATGCGAGCCTTGCGGCTGGCGGCGGCTGCGGCGATGCGGGCCAGACTCGGCTGGTAGCGACGGATGTCGAACAGCAGCAGTAGATCGCGCTGGTCGAAATCGAGCAACTGGTCCTGCCAGTTGGCCTCCTGGTCCTGCAGATGTCGGACCCCGGGACGAATCACCCGCAGTTGCACCGCCAAATAACGCGCCAGCGCATCGGTGAATCGTCCACCGATCAGATGGACGCGCAGCTTTGGGTCGCCGAGCAGGCGCACGAACTGGCGAAATTCTTGCGGAACGAGGTGGGCAAAGGTCTGCTCGATATTGTCGATCACGGCAGTGGCGAAGACGTGCGGTGCATCCTGGCTGCGCTTGCGCTCGCGGGGTCCGGTCGCGGCCGGCTTGCTTAGTGGCGAGCTCAGGCGCTCGCCCAGTTCGGTGCGCAAGCGCCGCTGGAATTCGGCGTAGGATTCGTAGCCGAGTCGGGTGGCCATGCGCAGCACGGTCGGGGTGCTGACGCCGGCCTGGCGCGCCAGTTCGGTCGCGCTATGCAGTCCGGCGACCGGAAAGTCGGCGAGCAGATGGTGCGCGACCCGACGTTCGGTCGGGGTGAAGGTCTCCATGCCCGCGCGCAATTGATCGACCACGGTCTGGCTCATGGCATCCCCAAGACAGGCTGTTGACAGCGGCAGCGATTTGTACCATTTTCTACCGACCTTGCCGATTCGCGTCAAGGTGTAATTACCGTTACAGAACCACGCACACCCCCGGATGCCATGGCCAGCCTGCTCTACGCCGCAGCTTCGCCGCCGATTGCGATCCTCAACCGTGAAGGCAAGGGCGGCGTGGTGCTGTTGTGTGAGCACGCCAGCAACTATATTCCGGCCGGCTACGATCGGCTCGGGCTGACGCCTGCCGACCTCGACCGCCATATTGCCTGGGACATCGGCGCCCAGGCCGTGGCCGAACAACTGGCGGTAATCCTGGATGCGCCACTCGCCTACGCCACCCACTCGCGGCTGCTGCTGGATCTCAATCGCCACCCGGATGCGCCAGACTCGATCGCCACCCTGAGCGAGGACACGGCGATCCCCGGCAACCTGGAGGTTTCCGCCATCGAGCGCCGACTCCGCGGCGACTGGCTGTACGCCCCGTTTCACGCGGGTGTCGACGCCCTGATCGATCAGCGCCTGGCGTTCGGACTTGCGACCGTCGTGGTGTCGATCCATTCCTTTACGCCGGTGTATCTGGGCGTACCGCGGCCCTGGCAGGTTGGCGTGCTCGGCGCTCGCGATCGGCGACTGGCTGATGCATGGCTTGCCGCATTGCGTGCCGACCCAACGCTGACGGTCGGCGACAACCAGCCCTACGCGCCTAGGGATGGTGTCTATCACAGCCTCGATCGCCACGGCGAACGCCGCGGCCTGCCGAGCGCCATGATCGAACTGCGCAACGATTTGATCACTGACGCGGTCGGCCAGCGCGAATGGGCGGCGCGGCTTGGCGATACTTTGCACCAGGCACTGGCTGGGCTTCCCAGTGCCGGCACGGCGCCTTTACGCCGTCGCAGTCCGGAGGTCCAATCCAACTGAGGGGAGCAGCATGGCCGAGCATTCCGGGGTGAGTTATACCAAAGTCGACAAGAGCTACTTCGAGCAACGCGGCCTGCGCCGCTATGCCGGTGTCTGGTCGCTATGGGCGTTGGGCGTGGGCGCGGTAATTTCGGGGCATTTTTCCGGCTGGAATCTGGGTCTGGCCAATGGCTGGGGCAGCATGCTGGTGGCGACCGTCATCATCGCGGTGATGTACCTGGGTCTGGTCTATTCGATCGCTGAAATGGCTCCGGCGATGCCGCACACCGGTGGTGCCTATTCGTTTGCACGCAGCGCGATGGGGCCGTGGGGCGGGTTTCTGACCGGGCTGTCGGAAAATGTCGAGTACGTGTTGACGCCGGCGGTGATCGTGTTCTTCATCGGCAGCTACATGGGTGGCATCTTCGAAACCTCGGCCGCCTTGCAGCCGCTGTGGTGGATCGGCTTCTACGTGGTGTTCGTGGGCCTCAACATCATCGGCGTGGAGCTGTCGTTCCGGGTGACCGTGGTGGTCACTTTGCTGGCGCTGGCGTGTCTGGTGGTGTTCTGGTTCAGTGCCCTGCCGCACATCGATTTCGCCCGCTATGCGATGAACGTGGCGGCCGATGGCAGTGCCCTGCCCGACGGCCATGGCCCGTTCCTGCCCAAGGGGTTTACCGGCGTTCTGGCCGCCCTGCCGTTCGCGGTCTGGCTGTTCCTGGCGATCGAGCAACTGCCGCTGGCGGCGGAGGAATCGGTCGACCCCAAGCGCGATATGCCGAAGGGCATCATCGCCGGCATGTTCACCCTGATCGTGTCGGCGTTCATGATCGTCTGGTTGAACCCGTCCCTGGTTGGCGTCGGTTCGCACGCCCTGGGCAGCTCCGGTGAACCGCTGCTGGATGGCTTCAAGGCGATCTACGGCGATAACATCGCCAAGTTGCTGTCGCTGGTCGCGGTGCTGGGTTTGGTCGCCAGTTTCCACACCATCATCTTCGCCAAGGGCCGGCAGATCTATTCGCTGAGCCGCGCCGGCTACTTCATGCCGTGGCTGTCGATCACCCACGGCGAACGCAAGACCCCGCACGTGGCGATGGTGCTCGGCAGCGTCACCGCGCTGGCGGTGATGTTCGGCCTGTGGTTTGGCTTCGGCGCCGAGAAGGGCGGCGCGATCATCGGCGGCACCCTGCTCAATATGGCGGTGTTCGGCGCGATGTTCTCGTACTTCATGCAGGCGCTGAGTTTCATCCTGCTGCGTCGCAAGCATCCCAGCATGGTGCGCCCCTACCGCAGTCCGCTCGGTGTGGCCGGGGCCGCGCTGACCATGCTGATCGCCGTGGTCACCCTGTACTACCAGATCACCGGCGATCCGGCCTACACCCGCGGCGTGCTGTGGGTGGCGCTGTGGTTCGGCGTGTGCATCGCCTACTTCGGCCTGATCGGTCGGCACCGGCTGATCCTGTCGCCAGAGGAGGAGTTCGCGCTCGCCCAGCGCGAAAAGAACGCCGCCTGAGCCTGCCCGTGCGGGGCGCGGCAATGACGCCGCGCCCCGCAACCGCCACCAAGGACCCACCATGACCGCTGCACTGACACTTGAGGATCTGCGCAAACTGGCGGTCGATGGCCAGGTCGATACCGTGCTCGCCTGCCTGGTCGACATGCAGGGCCGGCTGATCGGCAAGCGCTTCCAGGTCGAGTTCTTCCTCGACAGCGCGCACGAGGAAACCCACGGCTGCGATTACCTGCTGGCCAACGATATCGATATGGAGCCGGTGCCCGGCTACGCGGCGGCGAGCTGGAACAAGGGCTATGGCGATTTTGTGTTCAAGCCGGATATGAGCACCCTGCGCCTGCTGCCCTGGCTGCCCGGCACCGCCCTGGTGCTGTGCGACGTGCAGGATCACCACCACCACGACCTGCCGCACAGCCCGCGCGGCATCCTGAAGAAGCAGGTAGCCAGGCTGGCCGAGCGCGGTATGCAGGGCATGTTCGCCTCCGAGCTGGAGTTCTATCTGTTCGACGAAAGTTACGAATCGATCCACCAGCGCCACTACCAGAACCCGAAGACCGCCGGCTACTACATCGAGGACTACCACATCCTGCAGACCACCCGCGAAGAACCGGTGATGCGGGCGATCCGCAAGCAGCTGCAGGCGGCCGGCATCCCGGTCGAAAACTCCAAGGGCGAATGGGGGCCGGGCCAGGAAGAAATCAATGTGCGCTACACCGACGCGCTGACCATGGCCGACCGCCACAGCATCCTCAAGCACGCCTGCAAGGAAATCGCCCTGCTGCAAGGCAAGGCGATCACCTTCATGGCCAAGTGGCGCGATGATCTGGCCGGTTCCAGCAGCCATATCCACAATTCGCTGTGGAGTGTGGACGGCCGGCAGGCGCTGTTCCATGACCCCAAGGCCGAGTTCACCATGGCCCCGCTGATGCGCCACTGGGTGGCCGGGCAGCTCAAGTACGCGCCCGACATCACCGTGTTTCTGGCGCCCTACATCAACTCCTACAAGCGCTTCCAGGTCGGCACCTTCGCGCCGACCCGCGCGGTCTGGAGCCGCGACAACCGCACCGCCGGTTTCCGGCTGTGCGGCGAGGGTGGCAAGGGCATCCGCATCGAATGCCGGATCGGCGGCGCCGACCTGAATCCCTACCTTGCCTTCGCCGCACTGATCGCCGCGGGCCTGGCCGGCATCGACGAAAAACTGGAACTGGGCAAACCGTTCGAGGGCGACGCCTACCACGGCAAGAAACTGCCCGAAGTCGCCAAGACCCTGCGCGACGCCATCGCCGCGCTGGAACGATCGAAAATGCTGCGCGCGGCGTTCGGCGACGAAGTGATCGAACACTACCTGCACACCGCGCGCTGGGAACAGGCCGAATACGACCGCCGCGTCACCGACTGGGAGCTACGCCGGGGTTTCGAGCGTTATTGATTGAGCGGGAAATGTGGGAGCGACGGTACGTCGCGACTGCTGAACTCGGCGACAGTCGCGACGTGCCCGTCGCTCCCACAAAATCACTTCGCCCCACATCCCACATCCCACATCCCACATCCCACATCCCCACTCCCGACTCCCAACTCCCAACTCCCAACCCAATGACCACTCAAGTACAACTGCTTTCCCCGGTCGATGGCAGCGTCTACGCTGAACGCCGCTACGCCGACGATGCTGCGATCGCCCAGGCGCTCTCCGCCGCCACCACCGCACAACAACGCTGGAAGCACAGCCCGCTCGCCGAGCGGGCGGCGCTGTGTACTGCCATGGTCGATGCCATGCTCGGCATGCGCGATGCGATCGTGCCGGAACTGGCCTGGCAGATGGGCCGACCGATCCGCTACGGCGCGGGCGAGCTGCGCGGTTTCGAGGAACGCGCACGGCATATGATCGCAATCGCGCCGCAGGCGCTGGCGCCGATCGAGCCCGAGCCCAAGGCCGGCTTTCGTCGTTTCATCCGCCGCGAGCCGCTCGGCACCGTGCTGGTGATCGCGCCGTGGAATTATCCGTATCTGACCGCGGTGAACTCGATCATCCCGGCGCTGATGGCGGGCAACGCGGTGATCCTCAAGCATGCCACGCAGACCCTGCTGGTCGGCGAGCGTTTCGCAGAGGCCGCCCGGCTCGCCGGCCTGCCCGCTGGTCTGTTCCAGAACCTGCTGCTCGATCACCAACAGACGGCGCGGGCGATCGGCTCAGGACAGGTCCAGCAGG
>JBFXKH010000135.1:0-9292 GCA_050173995.1 Lysobacterales bacterium
CGCCCAACCGCCCAACCGTGACCAACGGCCTTTTGTGCTTTGTCTGCAACTTCTTTAGCATGCCGTGCTTGATGCGAGGAACGCGAATGTCGAAGTCTGTTGTCCTGTTGCTGTCGGCAATGCTGCTGTCGGGTGCTCTGTTGCCGGGCCTGGCGCACGCCGATGCGTCCGAGTTTGTGCTCGGCGAACTGCATTTTCGTGCCTGCGATCTGAAGGATCGCACCGATGGGGTGCTGCTCGGCGCGCGCTGCGCGCGACTGTCGGTGCCCGAGGACCCGGCCGCACCGGATGGCCGCCAGATCAGCCTGCGCATCGGCATCGCCAGTGCACAGACCGCCAATCCCCTGCCGGATCCGGTATTTCTGTTTGCCGGTGGGCCGGGCCAGTCCGCGGTCGAGGCCTACCCAGAAGTCGCCGCCGGGTTTGCCCGCTTGCGCGAACGTCGTCACGTGATCCTGGTCGATCAGCGCGGCACCGGCGATTCCAATCCGCTCAAGTGCGAAGACGCCGAGGGCAGCAGCGGCTTCAGCGCCGAGGATGCCAGCGACGCCGCGCAGACCGCTTTCGTCCAGCGTTGCCTGGAAAAGCTGGCCGACCGTGCCGACCCACGTTTCTACACGACCAGTGTCGCGGTAGGCGATATCGACCGGGTGCGCGCAGCGATCGGCGCCGAGCAGATCAATCTGATCGGTGTTTCCTATGGCACCCGCGCCGCCCAGGTGTATCTGCGCCAGTTTCCCGATCGGGTGCGTTCGGTGGTGCTGGACGGGGTGGTGCCGCCCAGCCTGGTGCTGGGCATGGACCACGCGCGCAATCTGGAAACGGCGGTGCAGGGCATTTTTGCGCGCTGCCGAGAGGATGCCGCGTGTCACCGCGCCTTCGGCGACCCGGCCGCCGATCTGGATCGGTTGCTTGCCGAGCTGCGCGCCGCGCCGCTGCCGGTCAGCTTCCGCGATCCCAAGTCGGGAGAAATGCTGAAGGAAGAACTGTCCGCATACGATGTGATCGGAGTGGTGCGGTTGTTTGCCTATTCGCCGGAGATCTCCGCCCTGTTGCCGCTCGCCCTGCACGAGGCAGTGGAATCGCGACCGGAAGTGCTGATGGCGCACAGTCGCCTGATCAGCGGCGATTTCGGCGAGCAGTTCATGCACGGCATGCAGTTGTCGGTGATCTGCAGCGAGGACGCCGACCTGTATCGGGAGCGCCCGGAGGACGAAGCTACCCTGCTCGGCACTGCCTTCGTGCACACCATGCAGGTGCAGTGCGCGGCCTGGCCCAAGGGCAGCCGCCCGGACGATTTCCATCAGCCACGCCCGAGCGAGCATCCGGTGCTGCTGCTGTCCGGCGAGTTCGATCCGGTCACGCCGCCCGCCTATGGCGACGAGACGCTCAAGCAGTTCGGCAACGGCCGGCATCTGGTCGTGCCCGGTCGCGGCCACGGCCAGCTCAATATCGGCTGCATGCCGCGGCTGCTCAGCGCGTTCATCGATGCCGCCGACGCCAGCGGCCTGGATGCCAAATGCCTGGATACGATCAGCGCGATACCCCCATTCGTCAATCCGAACGGATGGACGCCGTGATTGCCGGCCGTATCGAGAAGGCCTTCCGCCATGATTGAAGTACACGATCTGCACAAGTCGTTCGGCGCGGTCAAAGCCGTCGATGGAGTCAGTTTTCGCGCTGAGGACGGCCGTATCACCGGTCTGCTCGGGCCGAATGGCGCTGGCAAGACCACCACCCTGCGCATGCTGTACACGCTGATGAAGCCGGACCGCGGCTGGGTGCAGGTCGATGGCGTCGACGCCAGCGCCGACACCGTGACAGTCCGCCGCAGCCTGGGCGTGTTGCCGGACGCGCGCGGCATCTACAAGCGCCTGAGCGCGCGCGAGAACATCCGCTATTTCGCCGAGTTGCAGGGGGTTGACGCCGATACCTGCAAAGCGCGTGAAGCCGAGTTGATCGGCGCTTTGGACATGGCCGACATTGCCGATCGCCGCAGCGAGGGCTTTTCGCAGGGCCAGCGGGTCAAGACCGCGATCGCCCGCGCGCTGATCCACGACCCGCGCAATGTGATTCTGGACGAGCCGACCAATGGCCTCGATGTGATGGCGACCCGGTCGATGCGCGGCTTCCTGCGCCACCTGCGCGACGAGGGCCGCTGCGTGTTGTTCTCCAGCCACATCATGCAGGAGGTGGCGGCGCTGTGCGATCACATCGTGGTGATCGCCAAGGGTCGGGTGATGGCCGAAGGCAGCCCCGAGCAATTGCGCGAGCGCACCGATCAGGCCAACCTGGAAGACGCTTTTGTGAAGATCATCGGCAGCGACGAGGGATTTTTCGGATGAGAACCGCCTGGCTGACGATCTTTCTCAAGGAAGTGCGCGAAAACCTGCGCGACCGCAAGACCGTGTTCAATGCGCTGGTGGTCGGGCCGCTGATCGGCCCGCTGCTGATGGGGCTGTTGTTCGGGGCGATGCTGTCGCGCGAGGCCAAGCGCGCCGACAAGCCGCTGGAACTGCCGGTGATCGCGGCCGAACGCGCGCCGACCCTGGTCAATTACCTGCGCACCCAGAACATCGACATCAAGACCGAACTGCCGGACGACCCGGAGCGCGCGGTGCGCGAGCAAGACGAAGAGGTGATCCTGCGCATACCGGAGAAATTTACCGAAAACTGGCAGAGCGGCGACGCCGCGCCGCTCGAATTGATCTTCGATTCCTCGCACCAGGACACGCACAGCGCGGTCGCGCGGGTGACCAGCGCGATCGAAGCCTATGGACGCCAGACGGCGGCACTGCGCCTGCTCGCACGCGGCATCCATCCGGTGGTGTCGCGTCCGGTCAACGTGGTCGAGCGCGACCAGGCCAGTCCGGAAGCCAAGGGTGCGATGCTGCTGGCGTTCCTGCCGTATTTTCTGATCCTGGGCGCGTTCATGGGCGGCATGTACCTGGCGATCGACACCACCGCCGGCGAACGCGAACGCCAGTCGCTGGAGCCGCTGCTGGCCAACCCGGTGCCGCGCTGGAAGATCATGGCCGGCAAACTGCTGGCGACCGCCGCCTTCGCGATCGCTTCGCTGCTGCTCACGCTGATCGCGTTTGCGATCGTGATGCCGCTGCTGCCGCTCGACCGGCTCGGCTTCAAGTTCAATCTGAGTGCCCTGGTCTTCGTGAAAATGTTGCTGGTGCTGAGCCCGGTGGTGATTCTGGCGGCCGCGGTGCAAACGGCGGTCGCGGCCAACTCGCGCAGCTTTCGCGAGGCGCAGAGCTGGCTCGGCATCCTCAACATCATCCCGGCGATCCCGTCGATGCTGCTGATGGTGGTCCCGGTCAAGCCGATGCTGTGGATGTTCGCGGTGCCGCTGCTCGGCCAGCATATGTCGATCATGAAACTGATCCGCGCCGAGCCGATCGGCTACGAGCAATGGGCGATCCTGCTGGCCAGCGGCCTGCTGCTCTCGCTCGCGGTGGCAAGCCTCGCCGCCCGCCTGTACAACCGCGAAAGCCTGGCGGTATCGGCCTGAGCGGGAGTCGTAGGATGGGTAGAGCGCAGCGGCTTTCAACGGCGCAGCCGGTCAACCCATCAACCGAACCGCGCAGCCGCGCAACCCGTCGCCGCACAATCCAACGACCAGCGGCAGCCGCTGTCGATGCCCTTGGATGCGATATCGTCCAGTGATAGCATCGCGCAATGAACCGAACCCAGCAGCGGACCCTGGCGGCGATTTTTGCCGAGCCGGTGGCGACCTCGCTCGAATGGCGAAAGATCGAGGCGCTGTTGCTGGCGCTGGGCGCCCGACGAATTCCCGGTGCTGGCTCCAGAGTCCGGTTCGAGTGCAATGGGACGGTGGCGGTGTTCCACCGACCACATCCTGGCAAGGAAGCCAAACCCTACCAAGTCAGGGATGCCCGAGAGTTTCTGCGACAAGCCGGAGTGGTGCCATGAACAGGCTGAACTACCAGGGCTACTCGGCCCGAATCGAGTACAGCGACGAAGACGCCTGCCTGGTCGGACACTTGGCCGGCATCCGCGATGTGGTGGGCTTTCATGCCGATTCGGTAACGGATTTGAAGGCCGCGTTCGTGCAGGCGGTCGATGATTATCTGGCGACCTGCAAGAAGCTCAAGCGTTCACCGCAGCGGCCGTATTCGGGGAAACTCATGCTGCGCATCGACCCCGGCATCCATGCGCGGGTGGCGATGCACGCCGAGGCCGAGGGCAAGAGCATCAATGCCTGGGCACAGGCAGCACTGGATCGAGCGGCAGGCGCACACAGTTGAAAATCGGCCGTGTCGTTGCGGCCTGAGCAGGCGTCGGAAAATGTGGGAGCGACGGCACGTCGCGACTTGGCTATCGAAGCGACGCCGCGCAGCCGGTCAACCCATCAACCGAACGGCGCAGCCGCTCAGCCCATCAACCGCACGACGGCGCCGCTCAACCCAACATCCGCGTCGCACCCGAGCACGGCTTCGCCGTCCGTGCCATTACACTCGGCGCTGCGCCGAATCTGCCCCGACCTGCCGATGACCACACTGACTTCGCTCGACCGCCTCGAAGCCGAGAGCATCCACATCATCCGCGAGGTCGCGGCCGAGTGCCAGCGGCCGGTGCTGCTTTACTCGATCGGCAAGGACAGTGCGGTGTTGCTCAGGCTGGCCGAGAAGGCGTTCTATCCCTCGCCGCTGCCGTTTCCGCTGCTGCACGTCGATACCACGTTCAAGTTCCGTGCCATGTACGAACTGCGCGACCAGGTCGCGCAGCGGGCCGGCATCGAACTGCTGATCTATCGCAACCCGGAGGCCGAGGCGCTCGGCATCAATCCGTTCACCCATGGCGCTGCCGTGCACACTGACCTATGGAAGACCCAGGGGCTCAAGCAGGCGCTTGGCCACTACGGCTTCGACGCCGCCTTCGGTGGCGCCCGCCGCGACGAGGAGAAATCCCGCGCCAAGGAGCGCGTGCTGTCGTTTCGCAATACCGCCCAGCGCTGGGACCCGAAACAGCAACGCCCGGAGCTGTGGAATCTGTACAACACCCGCACACTGCCGGGCGAGAGCCTGCGGGTATTCCCGCTGTCGAACTGGACCGAGCTCGATGTCTGGCGTTACATCGAGCGGGAGTCGATCCCGCTGGTGCCACTGTATTTCGCCGCCGAGCGCCCGGTGGTCGAGCGCAACGGCGAACTGATCATGGTCGACGACGCACGCCTGCCGCTGGCGCCGGACGAAGTGCCGGCGCTGCGGCGGGTGCGCTTTCGCACCCTGGGCTGCTATCCGCTGACCGGGGCGATGCTGTCCGAGGCCGATAGCGTGGGCGCGATCATCCAGGAAATGCTCGGCTCGCGCCGCTCCGAACGCGCCGGCCGGGTGATCGATTTCGATCCGTCCGCCTCAATGGAACGCAAGAAGCAGGAGGGCTATTTCTGATGAGCGCGCAAGGCGTGGGAATGCGTAGGTCGGCTCAAGCCGCGCAGCGGCGGAGCCGACATGTTCAACCCCGCGGAAACGCTTCAAGCTGTCGGGTCCACGCCTGCGGCGCTTGACCCGACCTACGACCGCCGTCTCACCGAGTGCATCCCGATCGCGGCACTCGCGCAACCCCCGAACCTGCTTCACAACCGTCAAGACTGAACCGACAAGGTACCGATGACCACCGCCACCGCCACCGCCACCGCCACCGCCACCGCCACCACCACCGCCAGCGGCGCTGCGCTGCCGGCACAGCAATTGCTGCGCTTCATCACCTGCGGCAGCGTCGACGACGGCAAGAGCACCCTGATCGGGCGGCTGCTGGTCGATTCCGGCAACGTGTTCGACGACCAGATCGACGCGCTCGACGCCGATTCCCGCCGCCACGGCACGCGCGGATCGGAGCGCGATTATGCGCTGCTGCTCGATGGCCTGTCGGCCGAGCGCGAGCAGGGCATCACCATCGATGTCGCCTATCGCTATTTCGCCACGCCGCGGCGCAAGTTCATCGTCGCCGATACCCCCGGCCACGAGCAGTACACGCGCAACATGGTCACCGGCGCTTCCACCGCCGAGCTCGCGGTGCTGTTGGTCGACGCCCGCCACGGCCTGCTCGGCCAGACCCGCCGCCACGCCTACCTGGTCGCACTGCTCGGCATCCGGCAGGTGGTGCTCGCGATCAACAAGATGGACCTGGTCGGTTTCGATGGCGCGGTATTCGCAGCGATCGAGACCGAGTTCCGCGCACTGGCCGCTCGCCTCGGCATCGAGCACCTGCAGTGCATCCCGCTCGCCGCGGTGGACGGCGACAATGTGGTGCAAGCCAGTACGCGCATGCCCTGGTATGGCGGGCCGAGTCTGCTCGCGCACCTGGAATCGGTGGCGATCGGCGACCTGCTGCCGGACCAGCCAATGCGTCTGCCGGTGCAGTGGGTCAATCGACCGAACGCCGATTTTCGCGGCTATGCCGGCACCCTGGTGTCCGGCACGGTGGCGCCCGGCGACCGGCTGCGGGTGCTGCCCGCGGGGCGCGAGAGCCGCGTCGCGCGGGTGATCGGCGGCGATGCCGATCTTGAGCGCGCGGTCGCCGGGCAGGCGGTCACCCTGACCCTGACCGACGAGATCGACATCAGCCGCGGCGACCTGCTCGCCGCCGCCGACGCGCCGCCGCCGATCGGCAGCCAGTTCGAAGCCACCCTGGTATGGATGCACGATGCGCCGCTGCTGCAGGGCCGCAGCTATCTGATGAAGATCGGCACGCGCACGGTCAACGCCACCATCGCCCCGCTCAAATACCGGATCGACGTCAACACCCTGGAGCAGCAGCCGGCCGACCGCCTGGAATTGAACGGGATCGGCGTCGCCGAAATCGAACTCGACCAGCCGATCGCGTTTGCGCCCTATCGCGAAAGCCGCGAGCTCGGCGGCTTCATTCTGATCGACCGGATCAGCCAGCACACGGTTGGCGCCGGCCTGCTGCACTTCGCGCTGCGCCGTTCCGACAACGTGCACTGGCAGGCGCTGGACATCGACCAGGCCGCGCGCGCCGCGCAAAAAGCGCAAAAACCCTGCGTGCTGTGGTTCACCGGCCTGTCCGGCGCCGGCAAATCGACGATCGCCAATCGCGTCGAAAAGCGCCTGCACGCGCTCGGCCGGCACACCTACCTGCTCGACGGCGACAACGTCCGCCACGGCCTCAACAAGGACCTCGGCTTCACCGAGGCCGACCGCGTCGAAAACATCCGCCGCGTCGCCGAAGTGGCGCGGTTGATGGTCGATGCTGGCCTGATCGTGCTGACCGCTTTCATCTCGCCGTTCCAGAGCGAACGGCGCATGGCGCGCGGCCTGTTCGCCGATGGCGAGTTCATCGAAGTATTCATCGACACGCCGCTGGCCACCGCCGAACAACGCGACGTCAAGGGTCTGTACGCCAAAGCCCGACGCGGCGAACTACAGAACTTCACCGGCATCGACTCACCCTACCAAGCCCCCGAACACCCCGAAATCCACATCGACACAAGCGCCATCGACGCCGACCAGGCGGCGCTCGACATCGTTGAAGCCTTGATCGCGCGGGGCAAACTGAAGTGAGCGCCGGGCCGGGTGTTAGACACCCATAGCTGACAGTCGGGTTTGATTCTGTCAGCGTCCGCAATGCAACATCGGCGGTTCACAAGTTCTGTCAATGGCCCTGTCCAATTCGTCGAGAAATGCCGGATCGTAGCCATCATCGATGTATTTTAGGTTCCACAAGCGGCAGGCGCGTATCTTCTCGCGAACGCTATGAACACCCAGCCACTCGCCACTGCCGGCCTCGATAGGAGCGCACCGGTTGGATAGAAGGGCTATCGCATTCCGCTCGATGTACGACCGAAGGCTTTCTGGCCCCGGCTCATCGTCCACGTTTACCCATAACAGCGACATGTTTCCAATGACCTTGGAGACGCGCTGCTCGTGCTCGGCCTCCGCCAGCAGCGCTGCCGGGCACGTTCGCAAGGCTGCGGGCATCGTCGAGCCATTCCCCCAATGGGGAAGCTCAAGGCCATCGCGGTTTCGCAACGCCATCCCGACATGCAATCGAAAGATCGATCCGCGATGGTTGCCCGAGCCGGATTTGGTACCACGATGGGCTGCGAGTCGCCCGCGCAAAGTCGATTTCGACCCCACGCTCACAGCGTGCGTGCCCACCCGCGTAACGCGAGGCTGTCCGCTGGATGTTGTTTCGCCAACTTCCCGAAAAAAATATACGCCTCGTGTTGGGAGATTCTCGATCTCCGATAGTCGCTGCAAGCGAGCGCCTTGGTTGGTGTCTTTCTCAAGCCGCGAGAGCGAAGCGTAGAAGCGCCACAAATCCGGTGCGATGTTGCTCATCGTGTGCCTTCAAACAGCGTTTACGCGGATTTGCGTGGGGTCACCAAGACTCGAATCGCACTGCCCGCCCAGATCGCATAGCATGCGCTCACCATGCTTTAGGGGTGTCTTGCGCGTGCTGCCATCGACAATATGGTATTGCACCGCCTCCGAAATCAAGCCGGCGTTCCGCACCTCTATTACCGCGCTGGTCGCCACCTTCAAGTAGGTTGTTGAGCTGCCAAGATACAACGCGATCCTGCTCACAGCATTGCGCCGCACATAGTCCGCAAGGAACGCGGGAAAAGCCTTTCTCCATGTACGAGCAGGCGCATCCTGCATCATCAGGTTGTAATCCTGAATTGGGCTCAGCGGGTGCAGCGGACCATAGAGCGCCGATAGGATAATGATCCGCGGCGCACCCCTGGCCCCCACGGCACGCTCAATAGCACCTTTGAGGTTTGGCACGCCGTACAGCGTGCCCTCATAACGCTGCAAGGCTGGTAGGTAAGCGCCCGACGCATCTCGCCCGCCGAATTCGACGCCATCTTTGAGAGCTTTGTTCTTTGAATATTTTTCGCTCGTGAACCTCGGATCGGCCCGAATGGTCCCGATGACTTCTCGGCGAGCGTTGATCAACGCTGCATACCGATCAGGCGACACCAGTTCGGCAAGAGGGTCGATTCCGCTGCTTTGCTGCGCTCCGCCGGGCTGCTTCCGCGCACAACACGGAATGATCAGCAGCGCGTCCGCGCTCAGTCTATGGCTCACGCTTTTCTCCTGGGGTCGACAAACGAAGCGGCGGTAGGCTAACACGCTCAGTGCAACCTATTTCTCGGTACCCTAAATGTCGGGTCCCGGATGCTTACGAACGTTTTTGACAAATAGTTCTGGGTGTCTTTCGAACCAGTCGCGGATGGCGTCGAACGGGGTTTTGTGGTCCAGGGCTTTTTGCGGGATGTGCTGATTGTAAA
>JBFXKH010000136.1:0-9190 GCA_050173995.1 Lysobacterales bacterium
TGAGGTTTTAGTTTTTCGGGCCGTCGCCCCGGCGGAAGCCGGGGCCCAGTCCCGACCTTGCCGGTCTCCCCCAGCACTGGGTCCCGGCTTGCGCCGGGACGACGCCGCTTTTTCCCCGTTCCCGGTTCCCCATCCCCCCGTTCCCCCGTTCCCCCAAACAGCCATGCCCCGATCAAAAAACCCCGCTGTTCCTGCCCGATCGGCCCCTGGCCGGATCCGCATCATCGGCGGTCGGCTGCGTGGCTCGAAGATCGATGTGGCACAGAGCCCGGGACTGCGACCGACGTCGGACCGGCTGCGCGAGACCTTGTTCAACTGGCTGCAACCCTGGATCGACGGGGCCCGGTGTCTGGATTTGTTCGCGGGCAGCGGGGCGCTCGGCATCGAGGCCTGGTCGCGCGGCGCGGCGGCGGTGGTGCTGGTCGAACGCGATTCGGCCCTGGCCTCAGGAATCGACGACAATCTGCAGCGGCTCCACATGCCCGGTACGGTGAAGTGTATGAGCGCGACCGACTTCCTCGGCCAGCCGGCCGAGGCGTTCGATATCGTATTCGTGGATCCACCGTTTGCCCTGTCTTGCTGGTCGGAAGTCGCGCAGAGGCTCGAACAGGGCGACTGGCTGGCCGATAGTGCCTTGATTTATCTGGAATCGCCGCGCGACACGGTGATCGATGTCGCCGCCAATTGGCGCCTGTTGCGCGAAACCGCCGCAGGCTCGGTGCGCGCTTTGCTCTACCAGCGTCAGGCTCGGCTGCGTTAAGCTAGCGTTATCAGCCGTCTGGGCTGGCAAGGGCCTTCATCCATGCGCCAGGGCAAGTTTTGCGGATCTCCCCGGATTGCGGTTTATCCAGGGACCTTCGATCCACTCACCAATGGCCATATCGACCTGGTCGAGCGGGCGGCGCCGCTGTTCGAACAACTGGTGGTCGCAATCGCCGACAGTCCGGTCAAGGGGCCCTCGTTTACGCTGGCGCAGCGCATCGCCTTGGCGCATGTCGCGCTCGATCATCTGCCGAATATCCGGATCATCGGCTTCGATTCGCTGCTCGCCGACCTGGTGCGCGAAGTCGGCGCCGGGGTGATCCTGCGCGGTCTGCGCGCGGTCTCGGATTTCGAGTACGAATTCCAGTTGGCCAGCATGAATCGGCACTTGATTCCGAACGTCGAGACGCTATTTCTTACGCCAGCGGAACAGTACAGCTTTATCTCGTCGACCCTGGTGCGCGAGATCGCGCGGCTCGGCGGCGATGTTTCCGGTTTTGTTCATCCCGCCGTCTGCGCCGCGCTCAGCGAGCGTTTCCGTTCGGTTCGTTCCACCGCCACTCCTGAAAAAACGGGGACCCTGCCATGACTACATCCATCTTTCGCCACCTGCTGCTCGCCCTGATCCTGGGTCTGTCCCTGGTCGCCTGCAAGAAGGAAGAGGCGCCACCCCCGGCGGTCGTCGAGGTGATTACCGCGCCCACCGATCCGGCCGATCTGGCCGGCTGGAAAAAGTATCTGGGTGCCACCGTCAAGGCCAACATGGAGGGTATCCGCCAGCGTCCGTTCGTGTATTTCGTGCCGGCGATCACCGACGAGGAATCCCAGCGCCAGTACGACGCCCAACTCGAAACCGTGCAGGATACGATCGCGCGCGGGGTGCTGCCGGGCAATATGCTGGCGTTCGGTTCGCCGGATAGCACCAAGCTCGCCGACTTGGTGGTCGCCGCCTTCGAACCGGCCGCGCCGGGTTCCTTGAAGAACGTCCGCGTGCTGGCGATCGGCGCAGCGGCCGACCGCGAGCGCATGGCAGAAGCGGTCAAGGCTTCGGAAGCCGAATTTGTGTTCGTCGAAGCCAAGTGATCGCAGTTCTGTAGCCGACGGCAGCCCGCGCGCTGCCGTCGCAGCCACTCCGAGTCCGCCATGGCCCTGTTGATCACCGAGCAGTGCATCAACTGCGATGTCTGCGAACCGGTCTGCCCGAACCAGGCGATCACGGCCGGCGTGCGCATTTACGAAATCGCTTTCGACCACTGCACCGAATGCGTCGGCCATTTCGATGAACCGCAGTGCGTGGCAATCTGCCCGGTCGACTGCATCGAGATCGATACCTCGGCGCCAGAATCGCGGCAGCAGCTCGAATTCAAATACCGTGGCCTGATCGCGAAGGAGTTGGCGGCATGACCGAAAGTTTGTTGTTCTGGCGCAGGCCCGCTGCGGCCGCGCTGCTGGTGGTGGCGTGGCTGTGGTTGGCGAGTCCGGCTGGCGCCGCCGGGAACGCCGCAGGCCCCGGCCATGCGGCGATCGCCAGCGCCCAGCATCTGGCCACCGACGCCGGCTTCGAGGTGCTGGCCAAGGGCGGCAATGCCTTCGATGCCGCGATTGCGGTGACGGCGGCCCTGGCGGTGGTCGAAAACAGCAGTTCTGGTATCGGCGGTGGCGGATTTTGGCTGCTGCACCGGGCGAGTGATGGCAAACAGGTATTCATCGACGGCCGCGAGACCGCACCGGCCGCGGTCCAGGCCAGCGACTATCTGGACGCCGCGGGCAAGCTCGACCGTGATCGCAGCATCAATGGTGCGCTCGCGGCCGGCATCCCCGGCGAACCGGCTGCCCTGGTTCTGATCGCGGAGAAATATGGCCGCCTGCCGCTGGCGGTCTCGCTGGCCCCGGCGATCCGCCTGGCCCGCGACGGTTTCCCGCTGGAACAGCGCCTGGCCGAGATGATCGCCATGCGTCGCGAGGTGTTGCAGCGTTACCCGGCAAGCCGCAAGGTCTACCTGCGCGATGGCGCGGTGCCCAAGCTGGGCGAGTCGATCCGCCAGCCGGACCTGGCGCGCACCCTCGAACGCCTGGCCGAGCACGGCTTCGACGGCTTCTATCGCGGCCCGACCGCGGCCGCCCTGGTCAAGGGCGTGCGCGCCGCTGGCGGCAACTGGAGCGCGGCCGACCTGTCCGGTTATCGGGCAATCGAGCGCGAACCGCTGCGCTTCAACTATCGCGGCACCGAAATCGTCTCCGCGCCACCGCCGTCTTCGGGCGGGGTGATCCTGGCGACCCTGTTCAACATCATCGAGGGTTACGACTTCGCCGCGCTCGGCCGGGTCGATCGCGTTCACCTGCTAGTCGAGGCGATGCGCCGCGCCTATCGCGACCGCAGCTTCATCCTGGGCGATCCGGACAGCGTGGCAATGCCGATCGAATTGCTGACCAGCAAGGCCTACGCCGCCGGACTGCGTTCGGCGATCCGCATCGACCGGGCAACCCCGTCGGCGGCGCTGCCGGAAGGCCCGGTCGTGGTCGGTGGCAGCGACACCACGCATTTCTCGATCATCGACGCCGACGGCAACATGGTCGCGGCCACCGCCAGCGTCAACCTGCCGATGGGTTCGGGCTTGATCGTGCCCGGCACCGGCGTGCTGCTCAACAACGAAATGGACGATTTCGCGCTGGCCCCGAACCAGGCCAATGCCTACGGCCTGATCGGCACCGACGCCAACGCCCCGCATCCGGGCAAGCGCATGCTATCGACGATGTCGCCGACCATCGCCTTCGGCCGCGAGCGCATCGCGGTGATCGGTACCCCCGGCGGTAGCCGTATCGCGACCATGGTCGCGCTCGGCCTGGTCGGATTTTTCGATGGCGACGACGCTAGATCCATCGTCGCCGCGCCGCGCTTCCATCATCAATATCTGCCCGATGCGATCTCGATCGAACCGAACGCGCTGAGCAGCGGCGAGATCGCCGCGCTGCAGGAGCGCGGGCATAAGCTCGACGCCGCCGGCCGCAGTTGGGGCAATATGAACCTGGTCATCTGGGACCGCGCCGAAAACCGTCTACACGCCGCCAGCGACCCGCGCGGAATGGTCGGCAAGGCCGAAGTCAAGTGAGACCGCGATGAAACTCTGGTCGCTGCTCGGCAATTCGCAGAAGCTCGATGGCGGCGCGATGTTCGGCAATGCGCCCAAGGCGATGTGGTCGCAGTGGTTGCCCGCCGACGCCGAAAACCGCGTGCCGCTCGCCTGCCGCGCACTGCTGGTCGATGATCTGGACGGCAAGCGGGTGCTGTTCGAGACCGGCATCGGCGCGTTCTTCGAACCCAAGTGGCGTGAACGTTACGGCGTGGTCGAAGACCGCCACGTCCTGCTCGATTCGCTGGCCGCAATAGGTTTTCAGCACCAGGACATCGACGCGGTGGTGATCTCGCACCTGCACTTCGACCACGCCGGCGGCCTGCTCGCCGCCTGGCAGGACGGGCAGCCGCCGCAGTTGCTGTTTCCGAACGCGCATTACATCGTCGGCGCCGAAGCCTTCGCCCGCGCGCTCAACCCGCACCCGCGCGATCGCGCCTCGTTCATCCCGGAACTACCCGGCCTGCTCGAAGCCAGCGGGCGCCTGGAACGGATCAGCGGCAGCCACTCGACGCTGCTCGGCGCGCGCGTCCGCTTCGAGTTCAGCCACGGCCATACCCCGGGCCTGATGCTGGCCGAAATCGGCGGCGACGGCGGCCTGGTGTTCTGCGCCGACCTGATCCCCGGCCGGCCCTGGGTCCACGTCCCGATCACCATGGGCTACGACCGCTACCCGGAACTGCTGATCGACGAAAAGCGCCGCTTCCTCGACGACAAATTCGCCCGCCATGTCCGCCTGTACTTCACCCACGACCCCGACTGCGCCATGGCTAGCCTGAAACGCGACCCGAACGGCCGCTACAGCAGCACGGACTGCCAGCGGGAACTGCACGGCCTGCTGGTGTAAACGCCACTCTCTGCCCCCGCCACGGTGAGTAGCAATTTGCCGATCCCTGGGACAATGATTTACTATGTGATCCCGAACTCGAACCAAAGGGAATTGCAGATGAAGATTTGGAAACAGGCGAATAGTGGTGCGTTGCTGTTGTTGCTTTCTGGCGTGCTCGGGCTGGCCAGTGGCAGCCAATTGCAGGCGGCAGTACCGGAAGGACTGGGCATTGGCGGCATCACCGGCATGGTTGTCGATTCCAGCCGTTTGGTCGGCATACCCGGGGCTTCGGTGAGCATTTACGATCAACAGGGCAACGAATTGACGATTACGAACGCTGGCGTTGACGGTCGCTACGAGATTGCCGGTTTACCGGTTGGATCCTATTTTCTGTTGGCAGGTGGCGAGGGCTTTCGGCCGGAAGTATACGACGATCTGCCCTGTGAACCTGCGCCCTTACCGCCCTGTCAGCCAACCGCTGGAATGGCGGTGGTAGTTGCCGACGGGGTGACCACCGATGGTATTGATTTTGATCTTGTGCCTAGGGTGCGCAACATACTCGGGCGGGTAACCGATGCGGCAACCGGACAGCCCTTGAGCGGGGCGTTGATCCAGTTCTGGACTCTGCAGGGGAACCCCGGCGGCTTGTCCAACACCAATGAGCATGGGAACTACGCAATTTGGGTGCCCGCGGTCGGGAACTATTTCATCAATGTCCAGGCCGTGAATCATATTGCTGAGGCCTTCGACGATCATCCTTGCATTCCGATTTGCAATGTCACCGCCGGTAACGCCGTGACGGTTGCCGACGGTCTTGGCACCAGCGGAATCGATTTTGCACTGGATCATGTCGGTGCGATTGCCGGCACGATCACCGATTCGGTAACCGGCCATCCGGTCCTGGCCGCCCAGGTCGATCTGCTCGACCTGAACGGGACTGTGCTGCGGACGGCGAACACGGGACTCGACGGTCGCTACGTCCTTAACAGCGCCGGGCCTGGTTCCTACCTCATCCGCGCCAGCAAAACTGGGTTTGCCGCGCGCCTGTACCCGAATGTCCTTTGTCCGGAGCCGGTTCCAGGTGCATGCGACCCCAGTCAGGGCACGCCCTTGGATGTGGCGGTTGCGGGCATCGTGGATGGTATCGATCTGTCCATCGAATTCGTCGCATTTGGATTCGAGGGTCACGTACGCTCCGCGGCGACCGGCCTGCCGTTAGCATCCATACTTGTCGAGGCGCGCTCGTCAGATAACCAACGCGTCTGGACTGCACGGACCGATGCCTATGGCGACTATCGCATCACGGCTACCGGCAACCTTGGTAGTGGGCCGTACTTTGTCTACACCGATGCCGGACCGGACTGGATCAACGAGAAGTACAATAACGTTGCCTGTCCTTGGAGTTCGTCGCCGCTCATAGGCACTTGCCGGGACGTAGTTGGCGATGCGGTGCAGCCAGGGATACAGGGGCCGCCCGCCCGTCAGATCGATTTCGACCTCGAACCGAGTCATCGATTGTTTGTGAATGGATTCGAGAATTGATCGAGATCGGCAGTTGGGCGAACCGCCGATCGCCCAGGCGGAGGTACGGTCGCCGGCAGCGATCGGGTCGGTTCGCGCGTCGGACTGTGGCGCAGGGGTGAATCGTCGGGCCGAACCGGCGTTGCAAAGACGCCGGTGATAGGCGAGACCGACAGGTCGCGACCTGAGCACCGAAGCGAGCTGCTGATCCACCATCGTGCCGACCAAGGCGGTGCTTTGTCGCCGGCACTTGATCTGGATCAAGTGCGCGCTGTCAGCGATTGCCGAGACTGGCGATCCTTGAGTCGACGCCAATGCGGGCGGGCTGACGATGGCGGGTGTGGCGATGGCTGAGGTCTCGCGGTTTGGGTGGATGGATCGGCGGACGTTTATGTCTGCGCTGGCGGCGCTGGCGGCGTTGAGCTTGGCGTCCTGTTCGCGCGGGCTGCGCTCGCCGACCGGTCTGGTGGCGGCGCCGGTTGCTGAGTTGCCGCCGCGGGCTCCAGCCGAGGCGCCGTGGATCACGGTGAGCGCGGTACTCGCGCATTTGCTGCCGGGTGGGCCGGATTCGCCGGGGGCGGCCGAGGTCAATGCGGCCGGCTATCTGTATCGAACCCTGAGCACGCCCGGCGCCGACGGCGACGATCTGGAGCGGCTGCGCGCCGGAGCGAAGCGTCTGGATGCGCTGGTGCTGGGCGATTATCTGAGCGAGTTTGCCCTGCTCGCCTACGACCAGCGCGAGGCGGCGCTGCGCAAGCTCGAAGCCAGTGGTTCCGGGCAGAGCTGGCTTTCGATGTTGATGGTCTATCTGCTCGAAGCCTTGCTCGCCGATCCGGTCTACGGCGGCAATAGCGCCGAGGCCGGATGGCGGTGGCTGCGCCATCAACCCGGGTTTCCGCGGCCACCGGCCGATCATGCCTGGTACCGGATGGCAGCAGCGAGCGGACAACGCAAACAGAAGGCGGTCGGCTGATGGACCATGATTTCGATGTCTGTGTGATCGGCAGCGGCGCCGGTGGCGGCCCGGTTGCGCTGCGTTTGGCCCAGGCCGGCAAGCGCGTGCTGGTGCTGGAAAAGGGTCCGTGGTTCACCGAGAAGGATTTCTTCAAGGACGAGCTCGCCTGTTGCCGACGCAGCGTGTATACGCCCAAGCTCGCCGACGAGCAGCACGTGATCGAAGACCGCGATCGCGACGGCGATTGGGTCGGCGTGCCGACTTCGGAATCCGGTTGGGATTTCTGGAATGGCAACTGCGTCGGCGGTTCGTCGAATTTCATGAGCGGGTTTTTCCATCGGCTGAAGCCGGTGGATTTCCGTCAGTTGTCCGAGTTCGGCCCGATCGATGGCGCCAACCTGGTCGACTGGCCGATCGACTACGCCGAACTGGAGCCGTACTACGCGATGGTCGAACGCGAGGTCGGCATTTCCGGTCGGGTGGTCGATCATCCGCATGCCGAGCCGCGTTCGACCGCGGACTTTCCCTATCCGCCGACCGCCGAACATGCCTTCGCGGCCAGGATCGATCGTGCCTGCGGCGAGCTGGGTCTCAAACCCTTTCCGGTGCCGCGGGCGATCCTGTCGCAGCCCAAGGACGGCCGGCGCAGTTGCGAATACTCAGGGTTCTGCGGCAGTTACGGCTGTTCCTCCGGCGCCAAGGGAAGTTCGCGCGCGGCCCTGCTCGATCGCGCGGTGGCGACCGGGCACTGCGAGATTCGCGCCAATGCCAAGGTCACCCGGCTGGCGAGCGACGCCAGCGGCAAGATCGTCGCGGTCGAATACGTCGATGCCGCGGGCCTGCGCCAGCGCGTCGATGCCGCGGTCTATGTGGTCGCCTGTCAGGCGATCGAGAGCAGCCGGCTGCTGCTGGCATCGACCGGGCCGCAGCATCCGGATGGACTCGGCAACCGTTATCGCCAGCTCGGCCGCAACCTGCTGTTCGCCGGTGGCAGCGAGGGCATCGGTAGTTTCTACTACGCGGATCTGGATGCCGAGACCGCCGCGGCTTTGCGCCAGCGCGGCCCGTTCGTCAACCGTGCGCTACAAGAGTGGTACACCTTCGAGGACCCGGCCTTTGGCGGGCGCGCCAAGGGCGGCACCATCGATTTCCTGTTCAGCCATCCGAACGCAATCGGCCGCGCCGCCAACCAGATCTGGGACAACAACGACGAGTACCTGGTCTGGGGCGAACCGCTGCAGCAGCGTCTGCACCGGGTGTTTGCCGAGAAGCAGTACCTGCGCTTCGAGGCCTTCGCCGACTGGCTGCCGAACGACGATTGCTTCGTGAGTCTGGACCCGAGTGTGCAGGATCGTTGGGGTTCGGCGGTGGCCAGGGTGCGGGTCGGCTATCACCCGCACGGACTCAAGGTCGGGCGCTTCCTGGCCGACCAGGGCGAGCGCGTGCTGAAGCAGTTGGGCGCGCGCGACATCAGCACCTTCGTCACCGGCGATCCGCCGCAGAACCTGGCTGCCGGCGGCTGTCGCTTCGGCGACGATCCGAAAACCTCGGTGCTCGACCGCGATTGCCGGGTCCACGATGTCGAGAATCTCTACGTCAGCGATGGCAGTTTCATGCCGACCGGCGGCAGCGTGCCACCGACCTTCACCATCTACGCCAACGCCTTCCGCGTCGCCGAGCGCATCCGGGGTACGAAGCCCGGGCTACGAAATGCGGGCAGCGGATTACGCGCTGCGGATTACGCGCCCAGCTCGGCGTAGTCGTGTTCGAGTCCGGGACGTAGTTCGGGGCGGGGCAGCAGGGCGGCTTGGGCGGTCACGGTGGCGGGGAATGGGGAACAGGGAACGGGGAACGGGGGAAATGCGGCGTCGTCCCGGCGCAAGCCGGGACCCAGTGTCAGGGATGCCGATACGGTCACCACTGGGCCCCGGCCTTCGCCGGGGCGACGGCCCTTCAAACTTCAAACTTAAAACTTAAAACTTAAAACCGCTC
>JBFXKH010000137.1:0-9166 GCA_050173995.1 Lysobacterales bacterium
TCTTCCGATCTGGCGCCATGGCGATGGAAGCGGTCGGTCGTGCGGCCGGATCGGTGGTGGTCGAAGTGCGCCGTCAATTCAAGGAGATTCCCGGCATCATGGCCGGCACCGCCAAGCCCGAATACGGCGTCGCCGTGGACATGCTGACCAAGGCCGCGATCAAGGAAATGATCGTGCCCTCGCTGTTGCCGGTGCTGGTCCCGGTGCTGGTGGCGTTCGGCATGAACTGGCTGATGGGTCCGGGCGCCGGGATCAAGGCGCTCGGCGGCCTGTTGATCGGCACCATCGTCACCGGCATTTTCGTGGCGATCTCGATGACTACCGGCGGCGGCGCCTGGGATAACGCCAAGAAATACATCGAAGACGGTCACTTCGGCGGCAAGGGCTCGGAAGCGCACAAGGCGGCGGTCACCGGCGATACCGTTGGCGACCCCTACAAGGACACCGCCGGCCCGGCGGTCAATCCGTTGATCAAGATCATCAATATCGTCGCGCTGCTGTTGATCCCGCTGCTGTAAACGTGGTTCCGGTAAAACCAAAACGCCCCGCATCCGCGGGGCGTTTTTTGTGGTCGGTGACGCCGCTGTCGCTTCAGCGTTCGGGCGCCGGCAGTGCGGCCGGACCGCGCTCCGGCACCAGCACGCTGGCGCGGCCCGGTGGCGTAGGCACGACGGTGAATTCGGCGTCGAAGACCTGCCCGGTGCCGCCGTCGCGGACCGCCGCCGGGTGCGTGCGTCGCCACAGCCGGAGCAACAGAAATACCAGCAGCACCTTGATCGCGATCAACAGCCCGATCAGCAAGCCGCCGATCAGCAGCAAGGCAAGCAGGCTGGCCTTGACCAGTCGCGCCATCCAAACAAACAGTCCGGGCATGTGCCTCGACCCCTAAATCTGTGCCCGTGCGGCACAATGCCCGGACATTCTGAGGCAGTCCCGTGGTCCAGTTATGAATGATTCCCCACCGAAACCGGGCGATTCGCAGGCAGCCGGAAGCGCGGCCGAGTCGCCCCTGTGCGCCATCGCCGACATCCCCGATGGCCAGGCGATCGCGCGCACGCTGGCTTCGAGTGGCGGCGGTTTGGTGCTCATCCTGACCCGGCAGGGCAGCCGGGTCAGCGCCTTCCAAAACGAATGCCCACACGCCGGCCGGCGCCTGGATTGGGCGCCCGGGCAGTTTCTGATCGAACTCGGCCACCTGGTCTGCGCCGCCCACGGCGCCGCCTTCACCCTGGATACTGGGTACTGTGTTGGCGGGCCTTGCCGCGGCCAGGCGCTGATGCGTTTCCCGGTTCGGGTCGAAGCGGGTCTGGTCTATGCGGGGCGGTGAGCGGGCAAGCACCGGTGCTCGGAGTTCGGTGTTCCGAACGTAGGTCGGGTCAAGCGCCGCAGGCGTGGACCCGACATGCTCCGGCGTTGCCGCGGCCGAGACTGTTCCCCGTTCCCCGGATGACCAGCTCCGCTGTTGAAAGCCCGCTGCGCTTCATCCGGGCTACTTCCGGCAGCTCCCCGTTCCCCGCTCCCCATTCCCTTTACCCCTCCTCCCGCCAGATCAAGCTGGCCATACGCCCAGTGACCGCATCGCGCCGGTACGAATAGAACCGCGTCGCATCGCTATGGGTGCAGAGCCCGCCGCCGGAGATGGCGCCGACGCCGAGCCGGTGCAGGCGCAGCCGCGCCAGCAGGTACAGGTCGCAAAACCACTTGGCTGGCTGGTCGGGGGGCAGGTTGCGGGGTTTGAATGCCGCTGCCGCTGCCGGGTCGTCGGCGCATAGGGCATCGCGTACCTCGGCGCCGACTTCGAAGGCGGTCGGGCCGATTGCCGGACCCAGCCAGGCCAGCAGTTGGTTCGGTGCGCTACGCATGCGCCTGACGCAGGCCTCGATCACGCCGGCCGCAAGCCCTCGCCAGCCGGCGTGTACCAGGGCGACCTCACTGCCATCGCTCGCCGCCAGAAACAACGGCAGACAGTCGGCGGTCAGCACCGCCAACACCACGTCGATCTGCTCGGTGATGGCCGCGTCGGCCGGTTTTGGGGTGGGCCGGTCGGCAGTCGAACGCGCCTGATCGTCGATCACCACGCTGCCGTGTACTTGTTGCAACCAGTGCGGTTCGCCCGGTAGACCGAGGGTGCGGCCGAGCAGGGCACGATTATCCGCTACCGCCTGGGCCTGGTCGCCGACCCAAATGCCAAGATTCAAATGCGCATAGGGCCCCGCGGAACAACCGTGGCCATCGCGAGTGGTGACCACCGCCCGCACCGGCAGTTCGGCCGGCCAGTCGGGCCGCAGCCATTGCGCGGGCCAGCGGGCGGGGTCGATGCGGGCCATCGGCTTGGTCTGGGTCCGGCGGTCGATTCAGCGTGACGCCGCGGCCAACGTATCGGCGCGCAGCGCGGCCAACAGCGATTGCATATCGTCGGGCAGCGGCGCGCTGTTGGCGATCGGTTTGCCGCTGCGCGGGTGGATGAACTCGAGTTGTTCGGCGTGCAGCGCCTGGCGGCGGAAGCCGCGCAACGCCGCGCTCAGTTCCGCGCTGGCCGCCTTGGGCAGTTTGAGGCCGCCGCCGTATAGCGGATCGCCGACGATCGGCCGTCGGATGCTGGCCAGATGCACGCGGATCTGGTGGGTGCGGCCGGTTTCCAATTGGCAGCTGAGCAGGGTGTGGGCGCGGAAACGCTCCGCCACTCGGTAGTGGGTGACTGCTTCGCGGCCTTCTTCGCGCACCGCCATGCGCAGGCGGTCGCGTGGGTTTCGGTCGATCGGCGCGTCGATGGTGGCACCGGCGATCACTTCGCCGACCACCACCGCCAGATAGCGGCGGCTGATCGATCGCTCGGCCAATTGCGCGACCAGGGCGGCATGCGCCTCGACATTGCGCGCCACCACCAGCAGGCCGGAGGTGTCCTTGTCCAGCCGGTGCACGATGCCGGCGCGCGGCACCGCACGCAGCGCCGGATCGAAGTGCAGCAGGGCATTGACCAGGGTGCCGCTGGCGTTGCCGGCGCCGGGATGCACCACCAGCCCGGCCGGTTTGTTGACGACCAGTACATCGGCGTCCTGATAAACGATGTCGAGCGCGATCGCCTCGGCGGCGTCATCGATCTGGTCGGGCAGGGTCACCCTGAGTTCGAGCCGATCATTGATTCGTACCGGATCTCGCGGCCGCGCGGTCTCGCCGTTGCGGGTGGCGAGTCCCTCGCGGATCCAGCCGGTCAGCCGGCTGCGCGAAAACTGCGGAAACAGTTCGGCCAGGGTCTGATCGAAACGTTTGCCGGATTGTTCGGGCCCGACCACGGCGGCCAGGGGTTCGCTCGGGTCGAGCTCATCGAACGGTGCTACGGGCTGTGCGGGTGTCACAAACTCTCCTCGCTTTGGGTGGGCTGAACCAGCGCCGACTCGGTTTTCGGCCCGGGGTGCTTGGCTAGCATGACACTTGGGCTATCATGGCGCTCTGAATTCAGGGTAGATCGAATGTCCATGCACCGCATTGTTTCATGCCTGCTGATCGCGCTGCTGCTGGCCTTTGCTTCCGGCTGCGGAAGCAAGAGCGTGCGCATGGACGCCGCCGAAAAATTACCGGCCGACCAACTTTATGCTGCCGCCAAGCGTGCGCTGGATCGCGAGCAGATGGACCGTGCAGTCAACCTGTACCAGCGACTGGTCGCGCGGTTTCCGTTCGGCAGTTACCACGAGCAGGGCCAGATCGACCTCGCCTACGCCCTGTACCGGACCAGCAAGGAAGACGAGGCCACCTCTGCGGTCAATCGATTCATCAAGCTCTACCCGACCCATCCGCGCATCGATTATGCCTACTACCTGCGCGGCCTGATCAATTTCAACCGTAATAGCGGCTTCCTGGCCAAGTATTTCTCCAAGGACCTGACCCGGCGCGACCTGCAGTTCATCCGCCAGAGCTTCCAGGATTTCGGCGAATTGATCGCCAAATTTCCGGACAGCGAATACGTGCCGGATGCGCGCCAGCGCATGATCTTCCTGCGCAACGGACTGGCCCAGGGCGAGATCATGGTGGCCAGCTACTATTTTCGTCGCGGCGCCTGGGTGGCAGCGGCGGCGCGCGCCAAGCTGGTGCTGGAGGCCTACCAGGAGGCGCCGCAGGCGGCCGACGCGCTGGCGATCCTGGCCGAGAGCTACCGGCGCCTGGGCCAGCAGAAGCTCGGTGAAGAAACTACCCGGGTGTTGCGTCAGAACTACCCCGATCACCCGTATCTGGACGGGCGTTGGCCAGCCAAGCAATCGAAGTGGCGCCAGTTGATCCCGTTTCTGCCGGCAAAGAAACCGGCCTGAGACCGGCGCTCGATCAATTACTCGGCCCGGCTTCGGCTATACTCCGCGCCCTCTCCTCAACCGGGTCTAACCGCAGCGGTCAACGTGCGCGGTCTTTGTCATGTCCATTCAGAATCTGCGCAACATCGCCATCGTCGCCCATGTCGACCACGGTAAAACCACGCTGGTCGACCAGCTGCTGAGGCAATCGGGCACGCTGGGCGAGCGTCAGGTGGTGCCGGATCGGGTGATGGATTCGAACGACATCGAGAAGGAACGCGGCATCACCATCCTCGCCAAGAACACGGCGATCCGCTGGCGCGACTACCGAATCAACATTGTCGATACCCCCGGCCATGCCGATTTTGGTGGCGAGGTCGAGCGCGTGCTGTCGATGGTCGATTCGGTGCTGATCCTGGTCGATGCCTTCGACGGTCCGATGCCGCAGACTCGCTTCGTTACCCAGAAAGCCTTCCAGATGGGCTTCAAGCCGATCGTGGTGGTGAACAAGGTCGATCGTCCCGGTGCACGCCCAGACTGGGTGGTCAATGCCACTTTCGACCTGTTCGACCGCCTGGGCGCGAGCGAAGAGCAACTCGACTTCACCGTGGTCTACGCCTCCGCCCTGCACGGCTATGCCGGCCTCAGCCCGGACGTGCGCGAAGGCAATATGGACCCCTTGTTCCAGGCCATCATCGATCACGTCAGTGCGCCTGCGGTCGATCCGGAAGGTCCGTTCCGCATGCAGATCAGCCAGCTCGATTACAGCAGCTATGTCGGCCAGATCGGCATTGGCCGCATCCAGCGCGGGCGGATCAAGCCGAATACCCAGGTGGCGGTGATCGACCACCACGGCGTCAAACGCAACGGCCGCATTCTGCAGGTTCTGGGTTTCATGGGACTGGAGCGGCGCGAAACGACCGAAGCCCAGGCCGGCGACATCGTGGCGATCAACGGCATCGACGGGCTGGGTATTTCCGACACCCTGTGTGCAGTCGATGCGGCCGAGGCACTGCCGCCGCTGACCGTGGACGAGCCGACCATCAGCATGACCTTCCAGGTCAACAACTCGCCGTTTGCCGGACGCAAGAACGAGAGCGGCGGCAAATTCCTGACCAGTCGGCAATTGCGCGATCGGCTGACCCGCGAACTGATGCACAACGTCGCGCTCAAGGTTGAAGATACCGAAGAGTCGGAAAAGTTTCGGGTCTCCGGACGCGGCGAGCTGCACCTGTCGATCCTGATCGAGAACATGCGCCGCGAAGGCTACGAACTTGCGGTATCGCGGCCGGAAGTCATCATCCGCGAAATCGACGGCCAGCAGATGGAGCCGTTCGAACAACTGATCTGCGATCTGGATGAGCCTTACCAGGGCGCGGTCATGCAGCGGCTCGGCGACCGGCGCGCGCAATTACGCAATATCGAACCGGACGGCCGCGGCCGGGTGCGCCTGGATTACCTGATCCCAGCGCGCGGACTGATCGGCTTCCAGAGCGAGTTCCGTACCATCACCGCCGGCACCGGATTGATCTTCCATGTGTTCGATCACTACGGACCGAAAGGCGAGGGCAGTTTCAGCACCCGCCAGAACGGGGTGATGATCTCCAATGGCACCGGCCCGTCGCCGGCCTACGCGCAGTTTGCCCTGCAGGAGCGCGGCCGGCTGCTGGTCGAGCCGGGCGAGGAAATCTACGAAGGCCAGTTGGTTGGCATCCACGCCAAGGAAAACGACCTGACCGTGAACGCGCTGCGCGCCAAGCAGTTGACCAACTTCCGCGCCGCCGGCAAGGACGACAATCTGACCCTGACACCACCGGTCAAGCTGTCGCTTGAGCAGGCGCTGGAGTTCATCGAAGACGACGAATTGGTCGAGGTCACCCCCAAGGCGATCCGCCTGCGCAAGCGCCACCTGACCGAAAACGACCGCAAGCGCGCCTCGCGCGCGGCCTGAGGTTCAGCGCACAGCAGCCGGAAGCTAGAGTTCCGTCGCCCCGGCGCAGGCCGGGGCCCAGCGGTGACCGTTGCGGCAGCTTTTGGAACTTGAGTCCCGGCGTTCGCCGGGACGACGCCGATTCTGGAGAATAGGTACATAAGTCAGAGCGGCTCTCCTCTGTCTTCCGTCCTCTGTCGTCCGTCCCCTGGACCGGATGCGCTACGCTTATCCACCCTACCCAGTCCCGCCGCGGAGCATCCCGATGAAGTTCGCCCGCCTGCCGCTGATCCTGGCCGCGCTCGCCGCGCTCGCCCTGCTGCTCGCCGGCCCCGGCGTGCGGCTCGGGCTGTGGCCGTTTCCGCTGGCCTTCCTGATCATTCGCTACGCGACCTTTACCGGCATCGCCGCGCTGCTGTTCGCCGTGCTGCTGCTGATCGTGCCGCGCACCCGCGTTAGCGCGCCACGCGCCTTGCTGCTCGCTCTGGCGTTGGCCGTACCGAGCGTGGCGATGCCGCTATGGCTGCTCGGTCAGGCGCGCAGTCTGCCGCCGATCCACGACATCAGCACCGATACTGTCGATGTGCCGGCGTTCGTCGCGATCCTGCCGCTGCGCGCCGAGGCCAGCAACCCGGTCGAATATGGCGGACTCGAAATCGCCGCGCAACAGCTTCAGGCCTACGCCGACATCACCCCGTTGCTGATTGCGCTGCCGGTCGACCGGGCCTTCGACCGGGCCTTGGCCGCGGCCCAGGACATGGGTTGGGAGATCGTTGCCAGCGAGGCCAGCGCGGGCCGCATCGAGGCCACCGCCACCACCCCGATGTTCGGTTTCAAGGACGATGTGGTGATCCGGGTCCGCCCCGACGGCGCCGGCAGTCGCGTCGATGTGCGCTCGCTATCGCGGGTCGGTCGCAGCGACCTGGGCGCCAACGCGAAACGCATCCGCGCCTACCTGAAACGCCTGTCCGCGCATTGACCAGCTCCGCCCATGTGGCGTTGCATGTTCCATGGACCGTAGCGGCGACCCGGCGGGTCGCCCTTACACGCGGGCCGCGCTGCGGTTTCTCGCCATCAGCAAATAGAACGACGGCACCACGAACAGGGTGAACAGGGTGCCGATGGTCAGTCCGCCGACGACCACCCAGCCGATCTGGTGGCGGGCTTCGGCGCCGGCGCCGAACGCCAGCGCCAACGGCAGCGAACCGAGCACCATGGCGCCGGTGGTCATCAGGATCGGGCGCAGGCGCAGGGTGGCGGCCTCGATCACCGCGTCGATCTTGCTGCGGCCCTGCGCCTGCAACTGATTGGCGAACTCGACGATCAGGATGCCGTGCTTGGCGATCAGGCCGATCAGGGTGACCACGCCGATCTGGGTGTAAATGTTCCAGGAAGCGGCAATCGACCACCATCCGGCGCCCTGGCCCCAATTGAGCAGGACCAGGCACAAGAAGGCGCCGAACACTGCCAACGGCACCGCAATCAGGATCACCAACGGATCGACGAAGCTCTCGAACTGGGCGGCCAGCACCAGATAGATGAACACCAGCGACAGCACCAGCATCAGGATCGCACTGCTGCCCGACTGGCTGAACTCGCGCGATTGCCCGGACAGGTCGTACTGGCCGCCGGGGGCAACTTCCTGTAGCGCTTTCTGCAGCCAGTCCAACGCCTCGCCTTGGGAATACCCGGGGGCGAGTCCCATGCTCAGGGTGGCGGCGCGCAGCTTGTTGAAGTGGTTCAGTTCCTTGGCCGCCACGGTCTCCTCGATGCGCGCCAGGTTGTCGAGCTGGACCATGCTGTCGTCGCTGGCGCGAACATAGATGTTGGACAGGTCCCCGGGCGTGCGGCGGGCATCGTCTTCGACCTGCACGATCACATCGTATTGCTCGGAACCGCGTTTGAAGCGGGTGACATTGCGGCCGCCGAGCAAGGTTTCGAGCGTGCGTCCGACCGCCGCCACGCTGCTGCCGATGCTGGCGATCTTGTCGCGGTTAAGATCGATACGCAGCTCCGGCTTGTTGAGCTTGAGGTCGGAGTCGGCATTGGTCAGGCGCGGATTGTCGGCGATTTTGGCCAGCATGCGCTGTACCAAAGCATCCAGGTCTTCCCAACTGCCGGTGGTTTGCACCACGAAGCTGACCGGCTGGCCGAAGCCACCCTGACCGAGCGGCGGCGGGGTGATCGGGAAAGCCATGATGCCGGGAATGCCCATGAACTGCGGGAACAGGCTGCCGGCCACCGCCTGCGCCGAGCGCTGGCGCTCGGACCAGTCGTCGAGGCGCATGAAGCCAATCGCCGAGGTGACATTGTTGAAACCGACGATTTCGAAATAGCGATCGACCTCGGGCACCGCGGCGAACATCGCCTCCATTTGTTTTGCATAGCGGTCGGTGTAGTCGATGGTCGAGCCTTCGGGCGCGGTACCGAAGCTGATCACCAGCCCCTGGTCTTCGGCCGGCGCCAGTTCATCGGGCAGCAGGGCCTGCAATCCGAATACCCCGGCCAGCAGCGACAGCGCCGCCGCCATCACCCAGCCACGCCGCGCCAGCACCTTGGCCAGCGCGCCGCGATAAGCGGCGTCCAGGCGGTGCAACAGGCGCTCGCCAAGGGCATAGAAACGGCCGTGGCGCGGCTCGTGGCGCAGCAGTTTGGAACACATCATCGGCGACAGTGTGAGCGCGGTAAAGCCCGACACCAGCACCGCCCCAGCCAGGGTCAGCGCGAACTCGATGAACAGCTTGCCGGTGCGGCCGGTGGCAAACGCGAACGGCAGGTAGACCGCACTCAGGGTCAGGGTCATGGCGACGATCGCGAAGCCGATCTCCTTGCTGCCCTGAAAAGCCGCGGCCAGCGGCGCCATGCCTTCTTCAATATGTCGGAATACGTTTTCCAACATGACGATGGCGTCGTCCACGACCAGACCGATCGCCAGCACCAGGGCCAGCAGGCT
>JBFXKH010000138.1:0-9007 GCA_050173995.1 Lysobacterales bacterium
TATTGGCGGCCGGGGTATAGCTGAGCAAGCCGGCGCTGCTGATCGTCGGCGCAGCGTTGAACAGGCCGGGATTGCTGTTGTTGGTGATGCTGAAGCCAAGTGTCTGCGCGGACTCGTCCGGTGGACCGGCGCTGATTGCGGTCGCCACCAGGGCGCTCTGCACGCCAGCGTCTTCGTTCACCGCGGGCGGATCCTGGGCGGTGAATACCGGCACGTCGTTGACCGCGGTGACGTTGATGACCAGGGTCTGCGCCGCGCTGGTGTCGCTGCCGCCATTGGCGGTGCCGCCGTTATCCTGCAGGGTGAGGGTGATGCTGGCCGACCCGTTGGCATTGGCCGCCGGGGTATAGCTCAGCACGCCGGTCGGGCTGACCGTCGGGCCAGCACTGAACAAGGCTGGATTGGTATTGCCGGTGACATTGAATGTCAGCAGCTGGCCGACCTCGTCCGGCGGGCCGGCACTGATCGCGGTGGCCCAGGGATTGACCGTCTGCGCACCGGCGTCTTCCAGCACGGTCTGGTCGGGGCCGGCAGTGAAGCTGGGCGGGTCGTTGACCCCGGTCAGGGTGATCGAGAAGGTCTGCACCGCGCTGGTATCGATGCCGCCATTGGCGGTGCCGCCGTTGTCCTGCAACTGCACGCTGATATTGGCGGTGCCGTTGGCATCGGCGACCCCGGTGAAGCTCAGCACGCCGGTTGGCGAGATCGCCGGACCGGCGCTGAACAGGGCCGGATTGTCGTTGCTGGCGATCAGAAAGTTGAGGGTCTGCCCCGACTCGTTGGCCGGGCCGGCGCTGATCGCGCTCGCCCAGGGATTGATGGTCTGCGCCCCAGTATCTTTGAGCACGGTCACATCCGGACCGACGGTGAATACCGGCACGTCGTTGACCGGGTTGACGGTAATGCTAACCGTGGCCGGCGCGCTGGTCGCCTGGCCGTCGTTGGCGCTGACGGTGAAACTGTCGGCGCCGAAAAAATCCGCATTCGGCGTGTACAGCACGCTGGCCGCGTTCGGCGGCAACTGGGTAAGCGCACCCAGACTGCCATTGGCCGGCCCGCTGACGATGGCGAAACTCACCGGCTGACCTTCCGGGTCGGTGGCGCTCAGATTCACCGTGACTGCATTGTCTTCGTTGGTGGCGACCGCGACCGGCGTCACCACCGGCGGCTGGTTCTGCAATTCGGCCGCGTCGATGCGAAAGAACACGGTTTCGTTCTCGACCGCGCCGAAACCGGCGACGATATCGACCACCGCGCTGCCGTCGCTGCTGTCGGCGAGCGGATCGGTGGCCAGCGGCCCAGTGGTCCAGTCGCCGACTGCACCATCGAGGATGAAATTGGCGGCCAGACCAATGCCGCTGCTGGCCAGTAACGAGGCACCGATAACCCGCGCCAGTAAAGCCTTCCTGCCGAAGCGCGTGGCGACCAGAACCATCGCCAGACCCATCAGCAACATCGCCGCCCAACCCAGGGTCGGCACGGTGATCGGCACACCGAGGAAGATCGGTGGCGCGCCGGCCAGGCCGGTGCGGGTGGCGAGCAGGTCGGATCCGACGCCATTGTCAGAGGCAAACGCGAGCCGCACCCTGGCCCGACCGCGGGTACTCAACTGTGCCAGCGGACCGGCCAGTTCGACCACGTCGGCGCCGCCGGTACCATTGTTGGTTCCGACCGGATAGCCGCCGCCGATCACGCTGCCAGCCGGGAACACGCCGCCGCTGCACGCGGAAAGGGACAGGCTGGTCACGCTCGGGCTGGCGCCGGTGGCAATCAGCGCTTCGAGCCTGGCATCGGCGCCGGTGAAGCTGCCGCCTGGCAGGCTCAGCGCGCAGCCGGTGGCAGCATTGTCGTCGCTGTCCACATACACCGAGTAGCGTGTCTGCGCCTGGCTATCGAAGGCCAACATGGCGATCAGGGCGACGGCCGCGGCCGCCAGACGATGGTTCCCTTGCATGTCCTTCACCCCTGATTCACCGCCCTGCGCGGATACCGGCGAGAGCATAACGCAAGTGCGCACAATCGCTACCGAAGAATTATTGCGATCTGGAGATATTTCCCGGAGCGGCAGTCGGGGGCGGGGAGTTTTTGTAGGAGCGACGGAACGGAGCTTCCAGAGGACAGGTGACGGAGGACAGAGGACAGAGGACAGATGGAGTGACAGACCTTGCTATTGGCTTTTCTGTCTTCAATCTTCTGTCCTCCGTCATCTGGAAGCGACGCTCCGTCGCTCCCACAAGTGCACTCTCCACTCCCACCTTCCCAAGCCCGCCTCCCGCCCTGCCCGACCCGCGACTGGTTTCGCACCAGCGGCGCCGCTAGAATGCGGCGCGCACCTGGATCCAGCCGGGTTTCGCCGCGGTTCACCGCCCGCCCCACCTCACCCGCGCAACCCAGCCGCTCAGCGGTCGGCAGCGACGCCTGATTAGCATTTGCTTGCCCTGCCACCTGCAACGCCAACGGCACCACGTCTGACATGACCCTACACCAGTGGCAAGATTTCCTCAGCGACCGCGACCGCCGTCGCGAGCTGGTACTGAGCCTGATCCTGCTGGTGCTCACACTGACTGCGCTGACCCGGTTCCTGATCTTTGTCGAACACCGACCCGGCGTGGTGCTGGATGACCCGCTGCTGCGGTTGTTCCAGCCGATCGACCTGACCTGGCTCACCTTCAGTCTGATCTATGGTTCGGTGATTGGCGGCATTCTTGTCCTGCTGCCGCAGCCCGGACGGCTCACCTTCGCCCTGCAGCTCTATCTGATGATGGTGCTGTCGCGAATGCTGGTGATGTACCTGCTGCCGATCGATCCACCCACCCATTTGATTCTGCTGCGCGATCCGGTGGTCGAGTTCTTCGGCTCCGGGCAGACCCTGACCCGGGATTTGTTCTTCTCCGGCCACACCTCGACCCTGTTCATCCTGTTCCTGGTCGCCGAAAGCCGTGTCCAGCGGCTGGTGTTCCTGCTCTTGACCCTGGTGGTGGCCACCACCCTGCTGCTGCAGCATGTGCACTACACCATCGACGTGGTCGCGGCATTCTTCTTCTGCTATGCCAACTTCGCGTTGTTGTGCCGCCTGCGCCGCGAACCCGGCGCGCAGGATGCGGGTAGTCGGCTCGCCGTGACCGGCTGAACTACAGCGCCGGTTTCGGCGCAGTCGCCGGACTGGCATAGCGCCGTCGCCGCAGCCACAACCGTAGGATGGGCAAAGGCCAAAGAGTCTGCCCCGGACCCGATCCGGGGCCGTGCCCATCGCCCATAGACGTAGGATGGGCAAAGCGCAGCGTGCCCATCGTCGAGAGGACCGGGGTGTTCCGGAAGATGGGCACGCTGCGCTTTGCCTGTCCTGATCTCGTCGAAGGGCCCATCCTACGGAATTACGCCTTCTGGCAGCCGAAGCGGGTGTGCCCGCAGTATTCCAGATAGGCCAGCCATTTCTGCAGGAACACATTCATGCGCAGACGATGTCTGAGCACCGCTTCACTCCCCGCATCCCGCCCGAGCACGTCTTCGATGCGGCTGCCCTGATGGCAGGCGGTGACTTCGGCGGCACGCGCGTCCAGATAGAAGCGCACATGCGCGGATGGATTCGGGCGCTGGCTCAAGCCGTCGATCAGCGCGTAGCTAAGTTTGAACTCCAGGGTGAACGGTGCCCGTTCGAGCAGGTCGATGCACAACGGGAAACCCCGGCTACCGACCGAGACATGCGCGCCGAGCGCAAGTTGCTGCGGGCCGAGCAGGCGTGTCAGCGCCCAATAGTTTTCGCCATACAGCCCCATCAGCCAGGCGAAGCGGCTGGATTCTGCGATTCGATGGTCGGTGGCGGTAGGGTGCATGCCTTGATGGTAGCAAGCAGTCGCGCCTGCACCAGTCTGTGCGTCGCGGCCAACAAAGCGTATAGTGATGCGCCGCCCACCGGCCCGCCGTTCAGAACAACTGGCGCTCGATGCCCAGGGTCTGCAATACCTTGCTGGCAATTTCCTCGATCGAGGTATTGGTGGTGCTGAGCATGGCGATGCGCTCGCGTCGGATCAGCCGTTCCGCCGCTTCGACCTCATAACGACATTGTTCGAACTTGGCGTAGCGACTGCCCGGTCGGCGCTGTTCGCGCACCTGTTGCAGGCGCCCAGGATCGATGGTCAGGGCGAACAATTTGGCGCGGTAACGGGTCAGCACCGCCGGCAGTTCCTGGCGGTCCAGATCGTCCGGGGTGAGCGGGTAGTTGGCCGCCTTGATGCCGAAGTGCAGGGCCAGATACAGGCAGGTCGGGGTCTTGCCGGAACGCGATACCCCGACCAGGATCAGATCCGCCTCGGCGTAATTGAGCTCGACCCCATCGTCGTGGGTCAGGGTGTAGTTGGTCGCGTTGATGCGCGTTTCGTATTCGGCGAAATCGACCATGCCGTGCGCCTTGCCGACATGCGACTGCCGCGCCACCCCGAGTTCCTGTTCCAGCGGCGCAATGAACGGCGCGAACACGTCGAGCATCAGTGCCCCGCTTTCCGCGAGAAGCCGGGTCAATTCGGGATCGACCACGGTCGACACAACGATCGGTCGCTGGCCGCGGCGCTCGCCCTCGGCGCGCACCCGGAGCGCGGCTAGCACGGCCTTCTCGGCACTATCGACGAACGGCAAGCGCTGACTGTCGAACGCGACTGCATCGAACTGAGTCAGCACGCTGTGGCCGATGGTCTCGGCAGTGATGCCGGTGCCGTCGGAAATGTAGAACACGATGCGGCGCATTGGAAATTAGGGGAACGGGGAATGGGGGATGGGGAACGGGGGAAAAACGGAAGTAGGGTGGATAAGCGAAGCGCATCCACCGTCGCCAAAGCAGGCGGTCGACTGGGTTCTGCGCCAGCACGTCATGGCCGAACGGAGACGCGATCGCCGAGGATTTCGCCAGCGCACACCGGTTGCTCTTCGTATCGTTGCGCTTCGCTGCGCTCAGCACAACCTATTTTGCCATTCCCCGCTCCCCATTCCCCGCTCCCCATTCCCCATTCCCCAACCAACACACTTGCCGACTCGAGCGATATTCCCGATCATGGGTGGCTGCCCGGACCGCACACCGCGGACCGCACCCTCACGCCAGCGGCGGTCTGCGCCGTCCCTTCCCCAGGAGCACCCCGATGTCCGAACCCATTCTCTGGCTCGATCGCCTCGGCATGGCCGATCTACACCAGGTCGGCGGCAAGAACGCCTCGCTCGGCGAAATGATCGGCAATCTGAGCGCGCTCGGGGTGTCGGTGCCGACCGGCTTCGCCACCACCGCCGACGCATTCCGCCAGTTCATCGCCGACAACCATCTCCACCAGCGCATTTTCGACCGCTTGGCGGCACTCGACGTCGACGATGTCGATGCCCTGACCCGCGCCGGCGCCGAGATTCGCGGCTGGGTGATCGCCTCCGCACTGTCGCCGGCCTTCGACGCCGCCCTGCGCGATGCCTACGCACGCCTGTGCGCCGATAACGGCGGCGGCGAGGTCGCGGTCGCGGTGCGCTCCTCGGCGACCGCCGAAGACCTGCCGGACGCTTCGTTCGCCGGCCAGCAGGAGACCTTCCTCAACGTGGTCGGCGCCGATGCCGTGGTCGAAAAGGTCAAGGAAGTGTTCGCCTCGCTGTACAACGACCGCGCCATCGCCTATCGCGTACACCAGGGCTTCAAGCACGAGGACGTGTTCCTGTCGGCCGGCGTGCAGTTGATGGTGCGCTCCGATGTCGGCGCCTCCGGGGTGATGTTCACCCTGGATACCGAATCCGGCTTTGCCGATGTGGTGTTCATCACCGCCGGCTACGGGCTCGGCGAGACCGTGGTTCAGGGCGCGGTCAACCCGGACGAATTTTACGTGTACAAACCGACGCTGGCCCAGGGCTTCCCGGCGATCCTGCGCCGGCAGCTCGGCAGCAAGGCGATCCGCATGGTCTATTCGGACCAGGCCGGCGAGCGTGTGCGCACCGAGCCGACCCCGCCCGAACTCGCACGGGCGTTTTCGATCAGCGATGCCGACGTGCATGAACTTGCCCGCCAGGCCCTGCAGATCGAGGCGCATTACCAACGGCCAATGGATATCGAATGGGCCAAGGACGGCGTAAGCGGCAAGCTATTTATCGTGCAGGCGCGCCCGGAAACGGTGAAGTCGCGCCATCGCGCGACCACGCTGGAGCGCTTCCACCTACGTAGCCGCGGGCCGGTGCTGTGCCAGGGCCGCGCGATCGGACAGAAGATCGGCGCCGGCACCGCGCGGGTGATCCGCAGTCTCGCCGACATGGCCCGGGTCGCGCCCGGCGACGTGCTGGTCGCCGACATGACCGATCCGGATTGGGAACCGGTGATGAAGCGCGCTTCGGCGATCGTCACCAACCGCGGCGGTCGCACCTGCCACGCCGCGATCATCGCCCGCGAATTGGGCGTGCCGGCAGTGGTCGGCTGCGGCGATGCGCAAAGCCGCATCCCCGACAACAGCGAAGTCACGGTGTCCTGCGCCGAGGGCGACACCGGCCAGATCTACGCCGGCCGGCTCGACTTCGAAGTGGTCAGCGCGGACCTCGGCGCAATGCCGGAGGCGCCGCTGAAGATCATGATGAACGTGGCCAACCCCGAGCGCGCGCTGGATTTCGCCATGCTGCCGAATGCCGGGGTCGGCCTGGCCCGGCTGGAGATGATTATCGCCAGCCATATCGGCGTACACCCGAAAGCGCTGCTGCATTTCGACCAGCAGGACGCCGCCACCCAGGCGGCGATCCGCGAGCGCATGGCCGGTTATGCCGACCCGGTTAGCTTCTACGTCGACCGTCTGGCCGAAGGCATCGCCACCATCACTGCCGCATTCGCGCCGAATCCGGTGATCGTGCGACTGTCGGATTTCAAGACCAACGAATACGCCAACCTGATCGGCGGCAAGGCCTATGAACCGGTCGAGGAAAATCCGATGCTCGGGTTTCGTGGCGCCAGCCGCTATGTCGATGCTGGTTTCGCCGAGGCCTTCGCGCTGGAATGCCGCGCGTTCCGCAAGGTGCGCGAGAGCATGGGCCTCTGCAACGCTTGGGTGATGATTCCGTTCGTGCGCACGGTCGCCGAGGCCGAACAGGTGATCGCGGTGCTGGCCGAGAACGGCCTGGTGCGTGGCGAGAACGGGCTCAAGGTCATCATGATGTGCGAACTGCCCTCGAACGCCCTGCTCGCCGACCAGTTCCTCGACCATTTCGATGGCTTCTCGATCGGCTCCAACGACCTGACCCAGCTCACCCTGGGACTGGACCGCGATTCCGCCCTGGTCGCCGGCCTGTTCGACGAGCGCAACGATGCGGTCAAGGCGCTGTTGTCGATGGCGATCAAGGCCTGCCGCGCGCGCGGCAAATACATCGGCATCTGCGGCCAGGGTCCGAGCGACCACCCGGACTTGGCCGAATGGCTGCTCGACCAGGGCATCGAATCGGTCTCGCTGAACCCCGACACCGTGGTCGATACCTGGCTGCGCCTGGCCCGCCACGCGCAGGCATCGCATTGAGGCGGGGCATGGGCGGCATAGCCTCGTAGGCTGTGTCAAGCGCAGCCTCGTAGGATGGGTCAAGCGCAGCGGACCCATCGGCCTTGGCCGCCCCCTCGCGCGGTGGCCTCGGCTACACTCGGCATCCCGCGATTTTCTGCTGCCCTTGAGGTCGTTCATGTCCCTGCGTGCCCTTGCCTTCACCGCGCTTTCGCTGCTTGCCGTCACCGCCACTGCCCAGGTTCCGATCGAACAGGCGATGAGCGCCGCGGAGCGCGCCGCCACCGGCATCGATAAGCTCAGTTCCGAACAATTGGCCGCGCTCAACGCCTGGCTGGCGGTGCAGCGAGGCGCCACAGCGGCTGGGTCGGCCGTGGCCGAGATCGCGCCGGCGCCAGCGCCTGTAGACCGTGGTCCGCCGATCCGCCACAGTCGCAACGAAGGCGCGGCACCTGCCCAAGCCGCAGTGGCAGACGACGGTCCGCCGGTGGTCGCCCGGCTACGCGATCAGGCATCTGGCGTCGACAAGATCAAGCGCGTCGACAGCCGCCTGGTCGGTGATTTCACCGGCTGGCGGGAAGGTCAGGTATTCATCCTGGAAAACGGCCAGCACTGGCAGGTGCTCGACCGCGAGGCCTACCGCACCCGCAGCCAGACCAACCCCAGCGTCAACCTGCGCCGCAGCATGCTCGGCACCTGGATGTTCCGGATCGACGGCCAGAACCGCTCGGTGCGGGTCGAGCGCATCAAGTAGCGGGCGTTGTGCGCGTGGCGGGAATGGGGAAGGGGGAACGGGGAACGGGGAACGGGGAGAAAAAGCCAGACGTCGTCCCGGCGAACGCCGGGACCCAGTTTCCGACGCAGCGGCCCTCCCCGGCACTGGACCCCGGCTTGACCAGTTCCGCTGTTGAAAGCCGCCGGGGCAACTGAGCTTTGCGTATTCGGAAAACCGGTAACGAATTGCGGCGGGGCGTGGCTGGCTTTGCGTCGGCAAGGTTCGGCAAGGTTCGGCAAGGTTCGGCAATGTCGGCTCCGGCGCTGCGCGCCTTGAGCCGACCTACTTGCTTGAGCCGACCTACTTCCCTAGCCCCTAGCCCCTAGTCCCTAACCCACACTCCGGACAATCCGGATCGGCGCGCAGTCTGAGCTCACGGAACTGTCCGGCCAATCCCTCGAAACACAGCAGCCGGCCGATCAGCGGCGTGCCGATGCCGAGCAGCAGTTTGATCGCCTCGTTGGCCTGCAGCAGTCCGATGATCCCGGGCAGCACACCGAGCACGCCGGCCTCGGCGCAATTGGGCGCCTCGCCGGGGCCGGGCGCAGCCGGGAACAAGCAGCGGTAGCACGGCGCGACGCCCGGTTCGGTATGCGGCGCAAAGACGCTGACCTGGCCCTCGAAGCGCTGCACCGCGCCGTACACCCAGGGCTTGCGGTGCTTGCGGCAGGCGGCATTGATTAGATAGCGGGTGGCGAAGTTATCCGCGCCATCGACGACCAGATCACTGTCGGCGACCAGCCGC
>JBFXKH010000139.1:0-8853 GCA_050173995.1 Lysobacterales bacterium
CGATCTTTCGCGCAATCCCTCGCCGCCCTCATCCGCCCTCATCCGCCAAACTGGTGGAGCCAGTCGGGATCGAACCGACGACCCCCTGCTTGCAAAGCAGGTGCTCTCCCAGCTGAGCTATGGCCCCCTCTGGATCCCAGCTGGTGGGTCTGGGTGGACTCGAACCACCGGCCTCACCCTTATCAGGGGTGCGCTCTAACCACCTGAGCTACAGACCCAATGGATCGAACCCGATCGCAGCGCGCAACCCCAAGCCTACCGCCCAGGCGCGCGCCTCGTTCTCTGGTTTCGTACAGGTCTCTTGTGTGAGCGCCCGGTGGGCACTGCCATTCTCTAAAGGAGGTGATCCAGCCGCACCTTCCGATACGGCTACCTTGTTACGACTTCACCCCAGTCATCGGCCACACCGTGGCAAGCGCCCCCCTTGCGGTTAAGCTACCTGCTTCTGGTGCAACAAACTCCCATGGTGTGACGGGCGGTGTGTACAAGGCCCGGGAACGTATTCACCGCGACAATGCTGATTCGCGATTACTAGCGATTCCGACTTCATGGAGTCGAGTTGCAGACTCCAATCCGGACTGGGATCGGCTTTCTGGGATTGGCTCCACCTCGCGGTATCGCAACCCTCTGTACCGACCATTGTAGTACGTGTGTAGCCCTGGCCGTAAGGGCCATGATGACTTGACGTCATCCCCACCTTCCTCCGGTTTGTCACCGGCAGTCTCCTTAGAGTTCCCACCTTTACGTGCTGGCAACTAAGGACAAGGGTTGCGCTCGTTGCGGGACTTAACCCAACATCTCACGACACGAGCTGACGACAGCCATGCAGCACCTGTGTTCCGATTCCCGAAGGCACTCCCGCATCTCTGCAGGATTCCGGACATGTCAAGGCCAGGTAAGGTTCTGCGCGTTGCATCGAATTAAACCACATACTCCACCGCTTGTGCGGGCCCCCGTCAATTCCTTTGAGTTTCACGCTTGCGCGCATACTCCCCAGGCGGTCGACTTAACGCGTTAGCTTCGATACTGAACACCAAAGTGTGCCCAACATCCAGTCGACATCGTTTAGGGCGTGGACTACCAGGGTATCTAATCCTGTTTGCTCCCCACGCTTTCGTGCCTCAACGTCAGTGCTGGTCCAGATGGCCGCCTTCGCCACGGATGTTCCTCCCGATCTCTACGCATTTCACCGCTACACCGGGAATTCCGCCATCCTCTACCGCACTCTAGTCCACCAGTATCGAATGCCATTCCCAGGTTGAGCCCGGGGCTTTCACATCCGACTTAATAAACCATCTACGCACGCTTTACGCCCAGTAATTCCGATTAACGCTTGCACCCTTCGTATTACCGCGGCTGCTGGCACGAAGTTAGCCGGTGCTTATTCACCCGGTACCGTCAGCACGACAGGGTATTAACCCATCGCTTTTCGTTCCGGACAAAAGTGCTTTACAACCCGAAGGCCTTCTTCACACACGCGGCATTGCTGGATCAGGCTTGCGCCCATTGTCCAATATTCCCCACTGCTGCCTCCCGTAGGAGTCTGGACCGTGTCTCAGTTCCAGTGTGGCTGATCATCCTCTCAGACCAGCTACGGATCGTCGCCTTGGTGGGCCTTTACCCCACCAACTAGCTAATCCGGCATCGGCTCATCCTGTCGCGCGAGGTCTTACGATCCCCCGCTTTCACGTCTCCGTCTCATGCGGTATTAGCCAACCTTTCGGTTGGTTATCCCCCACAACAGGGCAGATTCCGATGCATTCCTCACCCGTCCGCCACTCGCCGCCAGGGTTGCCCCCGCGCTGCCGTTCGACTTGCATGTGTTAGGCATGCCGCCAGCGTTCAATCTGAGCCAGGATCAAACTCTTCAGTTTAATCAAACTTGCTTGCTCCAACCCAGATGCAAAGCTGAACTACTGTTCTTGCTTCTCTCTGTGTTGACGCCTCTACCTTCGGCAGGATTGCTCCCACCAGGCGCCCACACAAGAGTCCTGTGCACGCTGTCAAAGATCATCGCTCAATCGAACCTTTCGTCCGACCGCGGGGCTGCCAACACCCCAGCGAGCCGACAATCATACACCAGATTTCAGCGCCGTCAACAGGCAGATGGGAAGTTCGTAATCCTTCACCCCCGCGCACCTGCCCTTGCCAAGGCCGGCGTGGCCGCGAGCGCTTTTCGTCCGCGGCAATCGGCCGCGGTTGGCGCTGCCATCGGCTGTGCAAGCCGGTGCGCGATCATGCGATCAACCCGGCAGGTGATGCGCCAGCATGCGCGCCAACAATCGATCGGCTAGCGTGCGCGGTGCGGCCAGTCCGACGCGGCCGAGCAGCCGCCGTGGTTCGCCACTCGGGGCGGCGCTGAACAAGGCCCGCAGCAGTAGCTGGATTCGGCCGATGCGCGTGGCGCCGGCTGCCTTCAGTTGCGTCAACGCCGGCAGCAGGGCCAGTTCGTCGGCGTCGAAGTCCGATCCGAACGGGTAGCGGCGAAACCGCTCGCGGGCGTAGTACGGCGCCAGCCGATCGCGCAGGAACGCCGGGGTGTTCTGGCGCCAACTCGCGGGGATCTGGAAATCGGCCGCCAGCTTGCCATGCTGTTTGGCTTCCTCGGTCAGCGCGTCGATGCAGCGCGCGTCGCTGATCGCGAGTAGGCGCTTGATGACTTCTTCGTCGCATTGTCCGCGCAGGTCGGCGATGCCGTATTCGGTCACCACCAAGTCGCGCAGGTGGCGCGGGATGGTGCAGTGCGCGTAGTTCCACAGGATGTTGGAACGCGCGCCCTGCGCGCTGTCGCGCACTGCCCGCAACATCAGGATCGAGCGGCCGTTGGGGATGGCATGCGCCATCGCCACGAAGTTGTATTGACCGCCGACGCCGCTGACCAGGCGGCCGTCGTCCAGTCCGTCGGAGACCGCCGACCCGCTCAGGGTCTGCATCATGCAGGTGTTGAAAAAGCGCGCGTGCTGGCGCTGGGCGATGTCGAGCGCCTCGCGACCGCCGTACAGTTGGTTGATGAAGCCGACCCGGGTCATTGCCAGGCCGGTGTAATCCTCGCCGTCCAGGCCAGCGAGCCAGTCGTACAGCGGTCGCGAACCAAGATAGAAAGCGCCATGCAGGTAGCGACCGCCACGCAGGGCGCGGCCGGCCATGCGCGCCGTGAGCGCGGCACGGTGCGCCGGAACGAGCAGATCGGCGCCACAACTGCCGCCGTCGGCGAAGCGGATCAGACCTTCGTGCAGCAGCGTCCCTTCGGGCAGCAGTCCGAAGCGCATCAGCCAATCCAGGCTCGGCCGGTCCATGGCCACCGGGACCAGCTCGGCTTCGATCAGCCGCGCCAGCGTGCTGGCGTCGCACACCCTTCCGATCAAACCCCGGTTGAGCAGAGTCTGCAGGCCGAGATCGTCGAACACCAGCCGACGCAGCAGGCCGGCGCGGCGCAGATGCATGAAGCCGTCCATGACCATCTCGCTGGCGCCGTACAGCCCCGCCGCCAGCGGCTGTTCGCCGCCGTGTTCGGCGACCACCTCTGGCATTCCGGCGCCCTGCCGCAGTGCGCTCATGATTTCCCGGTATTCGGCATTGTGCTGTTGCCGCAGCAGCAATCCATGCACCACCGCGTCGGACAGGGCGCCGATGCCGATCTGCAGGGTGCCGCCATCCTTGACCAGCGTCGAAGCATGCAGACCAATGGCGAATTCGTGTTCGAGCACCGGTTCGCGCGGCAGGGCGAACAACCTGTGGCCTGGCTCTTCGACCAGCAAATCGGCAAAGTCGAGCGGCAGTTCGGCGTCATTGCCGAGAAACGGCAATTGCGGATGGATGGCGCAGACGATCAGTGGCCGCGCGCCACCACGGGCGGCAATCGCGTCCAGGGTATCCTGGGTGGTATCGGTGTTGCACGACAGGCTCAGCCGATCGCCACGTCGGGCGACCATCTGCAGAATCACATTGACGCCGCGTTCGGCAACGGCGCGGGCGACGTGGGTGTAGTTGAGGCTGATGTAGTTGCGCTGGGCCGGCGCTACGTTCAGCCAGGCACCGGATTGGAAGTAGAACTCGTGGACCTCGATGCGCTCGCGTAGCGTGCCGCGTTTGAGCGCGCGTACGTAGTCCAGGGCCGGATAGTCGGGACCGAACTGGCGGTCCAGAAACGGACCGGCAAAGGCGGCCTCCAGACCGGGTTTCGGCTGGGGCGGGTCCAGCGATAAGGCGGTGTAGATGGTCAGACGCAGGTTTGGGTCCTGACTGACCCTTGCGGTCAGGGCATTGATCAGCCGGTTGGGTTTGCCGAGTCCGAGCGGCAGGGCGGCGATGATGTGCGGTCCGGCGACCGCCACGATGCGTTCGATGGCGGCTTGCAGGCTAACGGTTTCGGTGCTCAAGGGCTGCCCTCCGTCGGCCGCGCCGATCGGCGGACCCGATGGCATCGACCAAGATTGTAAGCTCTAGCCGGCGGCTGGCATTGATGAATGTCAATCCCGATGGACACGGCCGCTTGGCGATGCTGTCGGTTCTGTCACTCGCGACCTGGATTCGGATCGATCACCATGAAGCAGTCGGTAAATGCGCACAGCCCGGAACCGATCGCCACGGTCCACGATTGGCGGCGACCGTGGCGTTATTTGCTGCGCCTGCCCTTGCTTGCCTGGCATCTGCTGGTGCACCTGCCATTGGCCGTGCTGCTGATCGGTGCGCCCGGCCGGATCGTTCGCCTGCCCGGCGGCGAGCGCCTGGACCGCTTCGCGATCCGTTGCTGGCAGGCCGGGCTGATGCGGGTGTTCGGATTTCGACTGCGCTGCATCGGGCGGCCCAATCGACTGCCGACCCTGTTCGTCGCCAATCATTGTTCGTGGCTGGATATCAGCCTGATCCACAGCCAGCGCGCGCTGGCTTTTGTGGCCAAATCCGAGATCGCGCGCTGGCCACTGGTCGGTCGGATCGCCAGTCTGGCCGGCACCATCTACCACCGACGCGGCGATACCGAATCGCTGGCGACGGTGGCGGCCCGGGTGGTCGCCTGTCTGCGTTCCGGGCATTCGGCCGGGGTATTTCCCGAGGGCGGCGCGCTCGGCCGGGTCGATCGGGTGCGTACCTTCCATGCGCGTATTTTTCAGGTGTGCTACGACGCTTCGGTGCCGGCGCAACCCGTGGCGCTGCGCTATCTGCGCGATGGCCGCCCGGCACAGGCGGTGGCGTTTCGCGTCGGCGAATCGTTCGTTGCCAACCTGTGGCGGCTGCTCGGCGAACCCGCAACCCTGGCCGAAGTGCATTTTCTGGAGCCAGTGGCGCTGGATCCGTCTGGGCGGCGGCGCATGGCCGAGGCCGCGCGGCTGCAGATCGCCGCGGTGCTGGAAGGTCCGCCCGACGCGCGCACAGCGGTCGCGGACGCCGCCCCGCTGGAAGCCGGCCATGCGCACTGATCGGCCCGATGCAGCGCCACCGATGCCGCAAGCGGGCGCTCTGCGCAGCGACAGCGGGAATGCTGCGCAGCGCGCCGACGGCGCCACGGCGGGTTCTGCGCTAGCGGTCGATGGTCTGGTGCGGTCGCTGGCGGAGCCGGGTTGCGGCACGTACTGTGCGGATTTTCGGCCGCCGTCCTGGCTTGCCAATCCGCACCTGCAATCGCTGCTGGCGTCGAGTGGGATCCGCCGACTGCGGTTCCGTCGCCGGGCGGACTGGCTGCTGGCGAGTTCGCAGGAAGTCCTGCTTACGCTGTCGCCGGAGCTGACCTTGCAGGGTTTCCACGCCGCCGCGCCGGCACCGGCGCGTGGCCTGGTGGTGCTGCTGCACGGCTGGGAGGGCAGCGCGCAATCGACCTATGTGCTGTGCCTGGGCGCACGCCTGCTGGCCGCTGGCTACGACGTGTTCAGGCTCAATTTCCGCGACCATGGCGAAACCCAGCACCTGTCGCGGGAGATCTTCCATTCGGCGCGCATCGACGAAGTGGTCGCCGCGGTGGCCGAGGCGGCACGGCGTTTCGCCGACGGCCCGATCTACCTCGGTGGCTATTCGCTGGGTGGCAACTTCGCGCTGCGGGTGGCGCTGCGCGCGCGCGCGGCCGGGTTCGCCCTGGATTACCTGTTTGCCGTGTGCCCGGCCATCCATCCACCCAGTGTGCTTTCGGCGATCGAGGCCGCGCCGCGTTTCTACCACGCCTATTTCATGCGCAAGTGGCGGCGTTCGCTGGCCCGCAAGCAATCGCTATACCCCGAACAGTACGACTTTGGTTGGGCGGAACGGGCCAGCATGCGCGAGCTGACCGCGGGCCTGGTCGAACGCCACACCGCGTTCGGCTCGATTGACGAGTACCTGCACGCCTATTCGCTCGCTGGCGAGCGCCTGGCCGCGCTCGATGTGGAGGGCGCGATCCTGGTCGCCGCCGACGATCCGGTTTGTCCGCTCACCGATTACCAAGGGTTGCGCCTGCCGGCCTCGATCGAGCTTTGCATCGCCGAACGTGGCGGCCACTGCGGTTTTATCCGCAATGCCCGCCTCGACAGCTTCGCCGAGGACTTCATCGTGCAGCGCCTGGAAGGACGCGATGCTGGCGGCGGTCGGCGATGATCGAATTGCTGCTCGGCCTGCTCATCAAGTTCTGGATGTTCCTGTTCGGCATCCTGCGCGGCACCGTTTCGGCGGTGCCGGTGTTGCGGCGCCTGCGCCTGCGTTCCGGTGTCGATAGCACGCTCGAACCCGGCCGCCTGGTGCTGTCCGTCGAGCGCCGCGATCTGCTGTTGGTCGGTCTGCGCGTGCTGGCCCGCGATACCACCGGCATAGACCCGGTATTCAACGGCGATCTGGTGCTGGTCGCCGGGCAGTCGCAGGTGATCCCACTGCCGGCCGACTGCCTGGGTTGCGTGCTGATCGGCGAACTGATCGACCTTGGCAATGGCCGCCGCGCGCACTTGTTTCGGCGGCTTGGCGCGACAGCCCAGTCCGGGCTGTCCGACTGAGCCCAGGCACTTGACCGGGCTTTGATCCCGTTCGGGCGACCCGGCGGGTCGCCCCTACATTCCGCCGCCCGGAAAATCCGTTTGGGCGATCAGCGATGCGCCCTGGTCCTGCGGGTTTGGCGCAGTAACACGTCCAGGCAAAATCGGTCACGACGCCGGGTGCATTTCATGGCAGCGCAATGGGTTTCTGGGGCGGGACCGGCATTGGTATTTGCCGCCGGGCTTGCGTCACACTGGCGGCATTGGCCGGCCTTCGGTCGCCGGCATGAGGAGCGCGATCCATGGCCTGGTCGCTGCCACAAGCTTCTGTGCTGCTGCGCCGCCCCTGGTTGCAGCTTGCAGTACTGTTCGCCCTGCTGCTGCTGTCCTGGACACGGCTGTTGGACCAGCCGGCTGCCGATTACCTGGACGGCGCGCTCAAGCGCACCCTGGTCACCTTCGCGGTGGCGCGCGCAGTGAATGGCTCGATCTCGATGCTGCAGGACGCCGATATCTCGGTGTCGCCGGTCGGCGTGGGGGTGAGCTTCAGCCCCGGCGAACTGCTGGACCCGATCAACGATCTGATCGAGCAGTTCTCGTCGATCCTGCTACTTGCAGCAATCTCGCTCGGTACCCAGAAGATTCTGCTCGGCATCAGCGCGGCGCTGCCGGTCTCGATCGGTCTGGGTCTGGCCGGGCTCGGCCTGTTCACGGCGTATTGGCGCGGCGGATCGGCAGCGGCACGGCGCGGCTGGCTGAGGATCGCCACCCTGCTGCTGTTGCTGCGCTTCCTGGTGCCGGTCTACGCGCTGGCCAGTCAGGCGCTGGACCACGCATTCCTGGCGCCGCGCTACGCCGAAGCCAGCGCCGCGCTGGATCTTGGTCGCGTCGCCGCCGAGAGCGCCACCCAGCCGGTCGCGGCAGATCCAGCGGCGCCGCCGGCCGGGATCGGCGAGCGCCTGACCGACTGGCTGCACCAGGCCGGCCAGAGTCTGGACTGGCGCACACGGGTCGAGACCTTGCGCGGCCAGCTCGGCGCGGTCGGCGACCAGATCGTCACCCTGTCGGTGGTGTTTCTGATGCAGAGCGTGTTGCTGCCGCTGCTGTTCCTCAGTCTCGGCAGCCTGGCGTTGCGCTGGTCGTGGCGGATCGGGCAGGCACCGGGATAGGCCGGTGCGATGGCCCGCTCAAACTGAACGTCGGCTGCATGGCAGAACCGCTTGGGCAACGGCAGCTGGCGTGATGTTGCATCAATTTCCGTAACGGGCAATGAGCGGGGCGCATCTGCTGGACCAAACCGGTCTATCATCGGCCCGCATCACTTGCTTACGGGGTACAGTATGCGCCGCATTGTGCTGGTGGTTTTGTTGCTGGTCACGGGTTGGGTCTTGGCGGGTCCGGGGGTGTGGACCAGCGGTGGGCCCTACGGCGGCATCGTCAACAAGCTGGTATTCGATCCGGTCGCGCCGACCACCATCTACGCCTCGGCCAATGGCAGCTTCTTCAAGACCCTCAACCGCGGTTCCAGTTGGAGCCGGGCCCAGGCCGGCATTGCCGGTTTCGTCGGGAATCTGTTTGTGGTCGACGCCGACGCGCCGAACACCCTGTACCTGTTCGATTCCACCAACCGCCTGTACCGCTCCGTGGATGGCGCCGCCAACTGGGCGCTGACCGGCTACGCCGTGCCGGCCGATTTTCAGGTGACCGGCATCGCCGACGTGCCGGGCAGCACCGGGCAGTTGCTGATTGCCCTGGCGGTGTCGACCGACGCTAATGGTTTTCCGCTGCCGGTCGCTGGCAGCCGCCTGCTGCTTTCGGTCGACGCCGGCAATACCTTCACGCCGCGCGACAGCGGGCTGCCGGTAGGGCTGGACCTGGCTAGCATCGCGGTCGATCCCAGCGACCCCAACCGCATGAGATCGGA
>JBFXKH010000140.1:0-8756 GCA_050173995.1 Lysobacterales bacterium
CAGGGCGCGTCCAGCGTGATGATGACCTCGTACGTGCCGATGATGGCGGCGCCGTCGTTCTATCTCGGTCTGATCCTGTTTGCGGTTGGCGCGCTGATCGCCTGTTTCGTGTTTCTGGGCACCCTGGTGGTGGCCAAGCGCGAGAAGACCTACCAGGGCTCGGTGCCGCTGGTGACCTTTGGCGCGATCACCGCCTGCATCATCGCGGTGTTCACCATCACCTCGGGCGCGATCATCCTGATCCCGACCTATCTGTTGTCGATCGGGGTGATCGACCACGTCGATCCGCTGGTCTACCGGACCATCTGGTGGGCGTTTGGACATTCCTCGCAGCAGATCAACGTCGCCGCGCATATCTCGATCTGGTATGCGGTCGCGGCGATCGCCTTCGGCGCCAAGCCGATGTCGGAACGGGTCAGTCGCGGCGCGTTTCTCTTGTACATCCTGTTCCTGCAACTGGCCAGCGCCCATCACCTGCTCGCCGACCCGGGCATGAGCACCGAGTGGAAGATCATCAACACCAGCTACTTCATGTACTTCGCGGTGCTGGCCTCGATGATCCATGGCCTGACCATTCCCGGTGCGATCGAGGTTGCGCAGCGCGAGAAGGGCTACAACAAGGGCCTGTTCGAGTGGCTGCGCAAGGCCCCCTGGGGCAACCCGACCTTTTCCGGGGTATTCATCTCGATCATCGGCTTCGGCTTCCTGGGCGGTATTTCCGGGGTGATGATGGGCACCGAACAGTTGAACATGATCATCCACAACACCATTTACGTGCCCGGGCATTTCCACGCGACCGTGGTGATCGGCACCACCCTGTCGTTCATGGCGCTGACCTACTTTTTGATCCCGGTGCTGTTCAAACGCGAGATGATCAATCCGGGTCTGGCCAAGTGGCAGCCTTATCTGTTCGGTCTGTCCATGTATTTCTTTTGTCTGGTGATGATGGGCGCCGGCACCCTGGGGGTCTCGCGCCGGCATTGGGATATGGCCTTCAGCGGCAATGCGCTGGCCTACGAATGGCCTGGTGCCGCCTACCTGATGATGGGACTGGTCGGCATCGCCGGCGTGGCGGCCATTGTTGGCGGCGCGATCTATATCTACATCACCGTCGGTTCGCTGCTGTGGGGCAAACGCCTCGACTCGGGCGCCAAGAGCAGCGCGACCACGCCGATCCCGCTGACCGTACCGTCCGGCGTGGCGGTGCAGAGTTATGGCTCGATGGGCTTCGCCGCGCCCGGCACCTTCGTGCTGGCGATGGTGTTCCTGGTCGCGTTTGTTCTGTACTACTTCATCAACTGGAAGTATCTGTCCACGCTGTGGGGCCTGAGTTGAGGCCGGGCCGGCCGCGCCTGGCGTACCAGCGAGCGGCCGGCGTTGCGGTTCCTGTGTTGGCAAAGCGAGGTCGTGGGCCATGAACAGCGTGTTGTTGGCATCCGAATCGTCCACCCTGGCGCAGTCGCGCGCGGTGGTCGGTCTGTTCAAGCTGCGCATCGGTGTGATGATCGCGATCACCGCCCTGGTCGGTTTCGTGGTCACGCCAACCCAATCGGCGACCGCCGGGCAGGCGCTGCTGTTGACCCTGGCGACGCTGGTCGCGTCGGCCAGCGCCGGAGCCTTCAACCAGTATTACGAAGTCGACGCCGACCGGCTGATGCTGCGCACCCGCGAACGCGCCTTCGTGACCGGCCGGCTGCCGCACCATCCGCTGTGGTTGCTGCTGTTTGCGGCGATGCTGCTGGCGGCGGTGGCCGCGGTCTGGTCGCAGGTCAACCGGCCGGCGGCGCTGTTCGTGTTCCTGGGCGCGTTCTTCTATGCGGTCGTCTACACGGTCTGGCTCAAGCGCCGCAGTTGGCTGAATATCGTCATCGGCGGATTGTCCGGGAGCTTTGCCGTGCTGGCCGGCGCCGCGGCGGCGAACCCCGAGGTCGGTGCACTGGGCTGGCTGTTTGCGCTGGTGCTGTTTCTGTGGACGCCGCCGCATTTCTGGAGCCTGGCGATCGCCAACCGCGCCGACTACGCGGCCGCCGGCATTCCCATGCTGCCGGTGGTGGTCGGCAACCAGCTAGCGGCGCGCGCGGTGTGCCTGAGTGCGCTCGCCTTGCTGGCAGCCTCGATCCTGCCGGTGTGGTTTGGGCTGGGCGGCATCTATCTGGCCGGCGCTCTCGCGGGCGGCGGCTATTTCGTGGTCAAGGCCTGGCAGTTGGCGCGCTGCCCCAACCGGCAGACCGCGATCGGCAGCTTCCTCGCGTCCTTGCTGCAATTGGCCGCGGTGCTTGGCGCGGCCTGTCTCGATGTGGCCTTGCGCTGATTCGCTATGAACGGCCGACTTTTCCTGCTGGGATGGCTGTTGACCGCCGCCGGGGCCGCCGGCGCGGCGCACGGCGTGGCCGCGGTCGGTGCCAGCGCGGCGCCCGCCGGCTCGGTTGAAGCCATCGCTGAGGACGCCAAGCCGGCCTTCGGCCTGGACAAGGCCGTGGCTCTGGGCCGCAGCCAGGCCGTGCTCGGCCACCGACCCGCCGACTACACCCTGCGCGACGGCGACGGACAGATGGTCGAGCTGTCGCGCTATCGCGGCCGGCCGCTGCTGGTCAATTTCATCTACACCGGCTGCTTCCATGTCTGTCCGAACAGTACCCGGGCCTTGCACCAGGCGGTCGCGGCGATGCGCGATCGCTTCGGCAGCGCGCAATTCAATGTGGTCACGATCGGCTTCAACCAGCCGAGCGACTCGCCCACGGCGATGCGCGATTTCGCCCGGCAACAGCGGATCGACGATCCCAACTGGGCGTTCCTGAGTCCACGCCGCGACGATGTCGCCGCCCTGTCCGAAGATTTCGGTTTCAGCTTCGTGGCCACGCCAATGGGTTTCGACCATCTTCTGCAGGTCAGCATCGTCGATGCCGAGGGGCGTATCCACGAACAGGTCTATGGCGATGCCTTCAGCGCCCGTTCGCTGGGCGAGCCGCTGCGGCGGTTGCTGGCGGGGTCCTTGTTGAGCGCGCCGGTACTCGCCCGTAGCAGCCTGTCGGATTTGTTCGAGCGGGTGCGCATCCTGTGTTCGGTGTACGACCCGGCGACCGGAAAATACCGGGTGGACTATTCGCTGTATATCGAAATCGCCGGGTTCCTGACCTTTGTGCTGACCCTGCTGGTGCTGCTGACCAACGAGTGGCGCGCACGGCGCGCACGGCGGCGCGGGTGGACGCCCTTGTGAACGCGGCGATCGACCCACCCAGGGCAGGGCGGGCATGGCGTGGCCTGGAGCGATGCCTCGATCGGGTGCTGGTCGAGGCCGGCAACCCGTTGACGCAACTCGGCGCCGTGGCCGGCTTGCTGCTGCTGGTGTTGCTGGCGAGCGGCGTGTACCTGTTCGTGGTGTTCGACACCTCGGTGGATGGTGCCTGGCGCTCGATCGATCGCTTGTCGCGGGCGCAGCCTTTTCCCGGCGGCTGGCTGCGCAGTCTGCATCGTTACGCCGCCGATGGCTTGATGCTGGTGGTGTTTGTGCATCTGCTGCGCGAATGGCTGCTCGACCGCGGGCGCGGCTTTCGCCGACTGACCTGGCTGACCGGGGTGCCCTTGCTGGTGCTGCTGTATGTGAGCGCGATCGGCGGCTTCTGGTTGACCTGGGATCGGCTCGGCCAGTATTCGGCGCTGGCCAGTGCCGAATTGCTCGACCGGCTGCCGTTCCTGGCCGGCTCGCTGACGCGCAATTTCGTGAACGCCGCGGCGGTGTCCGATCGGCTGTTTTCGCTATTGATCTTCGTGCATCTCGGGGTGCCGCTGCTGCTGTTGTTCGGGCTGTGGTTCCACTTGCAGCGCATCCATCGCCCACAGGTGCTGCCGGCGCGGCCACTGGCGCTGGGCGTGCTCGCGACCCTGGCCGTGCTCGCAGCGCTGCGGCCGGTAACGAGTCAGGCACCGGCGGATCTGGCTTTGGCCCCGACCGCGCTGCCGTTCGACTGGCTGCTTTTGCATCTGCACCCGCTCGCCGATGCCAGCTCGCCGGCGCTGGTTCTGGTGCTGATCGGCGCGAGCCTGGTGTTTCTGTTGCTGTGGCCGACCCGCCCGGCTGCGCAGGCGCCGCCGGTCGCGGTGGTCGATCCCGCGCACTGCAATGGTTGCCGGCGTTGCGTGGACGACTGCCCGACTGCTGCGATCACCCTGGTACCGCATCCGAATGCCAAACCGGGCCGACAATTGGCGGTGGTCGCAGCCGCGCGTTGCGCCGCCTGCGGCATCTGCGCCGGTGCCTGCCCGGCGGCGACCCCGTTCCGACGCGGCCAGGCGCTGGCGACCGGTATCGACCTGCCCGGCTTGCCGCTTTCTGCCCTGCGCCAGCGTTTGCAGCTGGCGCTTGCGGCGCCGCCCGGCGCCCGCCCGATCGTGGTATTCCGCTGTCGCCACGGCGCCGCGGGCAGCGTTGGTGCCGATCCTGACGTGCATTTCATCGACCTGCTGTGCGCCGGCCAATTGCCGCCGGCTTTCGTCGATTACGCCTTGCGCGGTGGCGCCGCCGCGGTGCTGGTCAGCGCCTGCAGCGACAGCGGCTGCGAATACCGGCTGGGCAGCCTGCGCTCAGCCGAACGCATGGCCGGCCGCCGCGAGCCGCGACTGCGCAAGTCGGTGTCGGCTGAGCGATTTCGGCTGGTGTTCGCCAATCGCGGCGACGAAGCGCAGGTGGCTGCGGCGCTGGCTACACTCCGGGCTGGCATCGAAACCGGGGGCAGGCGATGAAACGGATCGCGCGCTGGGCCGCGCAGGGGGCCTTGTATGCGGCCTTTGCCGCGGTGCTCGCGGTGTTCTCGCACTGGCCGGTCTATCGCCATCTGGGCCCGGACCGGGCGGTGGTCAAAGTGAGCCTGAGCCATCAGGGCCAGCGTCTCGGCGATTGCGAAACCCTGAGTCCGGAGGAACTCGCCAAACTGCCGCCGAATATGCGCGCGCCGACCCGCTGTCCGCGCGAACGCTCGCCGCTGCTGGTCGAAGTGGATATCGACGGCGTCGCCGCGCTGCGCCAGGGCGCTGCCCCGTCCGGCCTGTCGCGCGACGGCCCGGCATCGATCTATCGACGCATCGAAGTCGCCGCCGGCCGGCATCGCATCGCGGTCCGCTTCGAAGACGACGCGCAGAGCAGCGGCTTCGACCATCGCCGCGAGCAGGACGTTACGTTGGCACCCGCCGAAGTGCTGGTGATCGACTTCGACAGCGCTCGTCAGGAGATCGTCTTCCAATGACACCCACCGAGCCATCGACCAGCGCGCCCGGCGTGCCACCGCCCGCGCAAAGCCCGACCCGCTATCTGCTCAGTCTGCCGCCCGGCGCGCGCCGCTCGCTGGTGCTCGGCTGGTTGTTGCTCGGCCTGCTGGCGCTGGCCGGTGCCGGGGTGTATTCGCTGCTGCTGGTGTTGTCGCGCACGCCCGCGATCAACCAGTGGCTGCCGCTGGTGGATTTCTTCCGGGTCGCCCTGGTCGTCCATGTCGATCTCTCGGTGCTGGTCTGGTTCGTGGCTTTGGCCGGCATGTTGTGGAGCCTGAACAGTCGCTCGGTGGCGATCGGGCTGGGCTGGACGGCCCTGGCGCTGGCCACGATCGGTACCGTGTTGATAGCGGTGGCGCCGTTCGTTGCGGTCGCCAAACCCATCATGGCGAATTACATCCCGCTGCTCGACGGCGGCGTGTTCCGCGCCGGTCTGATCGTCTTCGCTGGCGGGGTCGCGGTGCTGGTGCTGCGCGGGCTGATCGCCGCGCCGCGGCTGGGGCTGGCCTTCGACGGCAGCGGGGCGCTGCGCTTCGGGCTCAATGCCAGCGTGATCGCCACCGCGGTCGCCTTGCTCGCGTTTGCCGCCTCGCTGTGGCTGACGCCGCGCGGCATCGACGCCGAAGCCTATTACGAAATCCTGTTCTGGGGCGGGGGCCATGCCCTGCAATTCGCCTGGACGCTGCTGATGCTGGTCGCCTGGCTGTGGCTGGCCGGTGCGATCGACGCGCATGTTGGCCTGAGCCCGCGGGTGAGCCTGCTGATGCTGGCGCTGGCCCTGGCCAGCGTATTCGTCACCCCGTATGCCTATCTCGCGCATCCGGTCGCCAGTGTCGAACACCGGGAACTGCATACCTGGGCGATGCGCCTGGGCGGCGGCGTGTCGATCGTGCCGATCGGTCTGGCGGTGTTGCTGGCATTGCTCGGCCGGCGTCGCCCCGGTAGCGCGGCGCAGGCGCCACTCGCGGCCGCGCTCGGCGCATCGATGCTGCTGTTTGCCGCGGGCGGCCTGATCGGTGTGTTCATCAGCGGCAGCAATGTCAAGATTCCCGCGCATTACCACGGCTGCATCGTCGGCGTGACCCTGGCGCTGATGGGGCTTTGCTACCTGCTGCTGCCGCAACTGGGTTTCGCCGCGCCGCGCGGACGCATGGCGAGCTGGCAACCGAGCATCTACGGCGGCGGGCAGTTGCTGCATATCGTCGGTCTGGTCTGGTCGGGCGGCTACGGCGTGCAGCGCAAGGTGGCCGGCGCCGAACAGGTCTTGCGCACCCCATCGGAAATCGCCGGCATGGGTCTGATGGGGCTGGGTGGCCTGGTCGCGATCATTGGCGGCCTGTTGTTTGTGGTCGTGGTCTGGCGTTCGCTGCGGGCGCCGAGCGCGGCCGATCCGGTACGGCGGTCGCCGGCATGATCGCTTGGTTGCAGGGCGCCCTGCGCTGGCTGTTCATGCACGCCGAGGCGCTGTTCAATCAAGCCTTCGGCGATCGGCTGAACCCGCTCTATCACCTGGGTGCGATCGGTTTCTTCTTGTTCTGGGTGGTCGCCGGCAGCGGCCTGTATCTGTATGCGTTTTTCGATACCAGCGTGGCCGGCGCCTATGCCTCGGTGCAGGCACTGAGCGCGGGCCAGTGGTACCTGGGTGGCGTGCTGCGCAGCGTGCACCGCTACGCATCGGAAGCGATGGCGGTGCTGATGCTGGTCCATCTGCTGCGCCACTTCGCCTTCGATCGACTGCGCGGCTTCCGGGCGTTTTCCTGGTTGACCGGGATCGGCTTGATCTGGCTGCTGTACGGTTCCGCGATCAATGGCTACATGCTGCCCTGGGACCGGCTGGCGCAGTTCGTGGTGGTCGCCAGTTTCGAATGGCTGGACTGGCTGCCGAGCTTCGGCGGCAGCCTGATCCGCAATTTCATTTATCCATCGAGCATCAACGACCGGCTGTTTTCGTTGTTGTCGTTTATCCATATCGGTGCGCCACTGCTGCTGTTGTTATTGCTGTGGGTACACGTGCAGCGGGTGCCCAAGGCGCGCACCCAGCCGCCGCGGCCGATCGCCATCGGCATGCTGGCGATGCTGGTCGCGCTGGCCCTGATCCAGCCGGTCGCGAGCCAGGGCGGTGCCGCCGATGTCGGCAGCGAACCGACCGCGCTGGCGCTGGACTGGATGCTGCTGCCGATCTATCCCCTGCTGTATCGCTGGCCGCTGGCCGCGGTCTGGGCGCTGGTCGTGGCCGGCACCCTGCTGCTGGCGGCCTTGCCCTGGCTCGGCCGGCGTCGTCGCGATGGTCAGCAGCTATTCCATCTGTCCATGCACCCCGGTGCCCGCCAGGTGCTGGCGCGGGCCGGCGAAACCGTGCTGGAGGCCGGCCTGCGGTCGGGACTGGCGCTGCCTTACGAATGCCGCAACGGCGGCTGTGGCGTCTGTGTCTGCACCGTGCTCAATGGCCGGGTCGATCTGGGCGCCTATCAACCGGCGGTGCTGAGCGCGGCGATGCGCGCCCAGGGCCAGGCGCTGATGTGCTGCGCGGTGCCGATCGCAGACGCCGAAATCGAGGTCGCGGTCCACAGTCTGGATGGCGGCGCGGCGCCGCTGCCCAGGCGCTACCGAGCAAAGGTCGAGCGCATCGAACGGCTCAGCGACAACGTGATCCGCCTGCTGCTGTCGCTGCCGGACGGCGAGACCATCGATTTTCGTGCCGGCCAGTATCTCAATATCCTGCTCGACGACGGCCAGCGCCGCGCGTTCTCCTTTGCCAATGCCCCGGGCGTGAGCGCGCTGATCGAACTGCACATCAGGCGGGTGCCCGGCGGGCGCTATACCGGTCACGTCTTCTCCGACCTGCGCGTCGGCGACCCGGTCGACTTCGAAGCGCCGCTGGGACAGTTCATCCTGCACGAGGGCACCCGGCCGATCCTGTTCATTGCCGGCGCCACCGGCTTCGCACCGATCAAGAGCATCCTCGAAGACGCCTTCAGGCGTGGCATCGAGCGGCCGCTCTGTCTGTACTGGGGGGTGCGCGATCCGGCCGACCTGTACCTGCTCGACCAGGTCTGGCAATGGCAGCAAGAGCACAGCAACTTCCGCGTCGTGCCGGTCGTCTCCGAACCGGAACTGGCACCGGACTGGCACGGGCGCACCGGCCTCGTACACCAGGCGATCCTCGCCGACTTCCCCGACCTCAGCGGCTTCGAAGTCTATGTCTGCGGCTCGCTGCAAATGGTCGACACCGCCGTACCCGCCTTCCTCGCCCAGGGCCTCCCCGCCGATGCCTGCTTCTCCGATGCCTTCATCATGCAGCAGAAAAGCGGTTTTAGGTTTTAGGTTTTAGGTGTTAGGTGTTAGGTTTTAGGTTTTAGGTTTTAGGTTTTAGGTTTTAGGTTTTAGGTTTTAGGTATTCGGTGTTCGGTGTTTAGGAAGGAACGTGGGTCGGGTCAAGAACGTAGGTCGGGACAAGCGCCGCAGGCGCGGACCCGACGATCTCAAACAATGCC
>JBFXKH010000141.1:0-8677 GCA_050173995.1 Lysobacterales bacterium
ACAGAGGACGCCAAAGGCCGTCGTCCCGGCGAACGCCGGGACCCAGTGTTGGACATGGCCGCCAGTGTTGGGACTGGGCCCCGGCGTTCGCCGGGGCGACGGCTCTTGCTGCTCTCGGTCTTCTGTCTTCTGTCTTCTGTCTTCTGTCTTCTGAACCCGGCGAACGCCGGGACCCAGGATTGGACTTGGCCGCCAGTGTCTGGACTGGGCCCCGACGTTCGCCGGGGCGACGGCTCTTGCTGCTCTCGGTCTTCTGTCTTCTGTCTTCTGTCTTCTGTCTTCTGTCTTCTGAACCCGGCGGACGCCGGGACCCAGGATTGGACTTGGCCGCCAGTGTCTGGACTGGGCCCCGGCGTTCGCCGGGGCGACGGTGCTTTCCCGACTCCCGACTCCCGACTCCCGACTCCCGCCCCAGCGACCCTGCCCCCAGCGCCTCAACCGATTTCGGTCTCCGCGACCGCGTCGGATTCGGCCACGACTTCGAGCCGGCCCTCGACCACGCCGACCCGGATGCGTCCGCCATCGACCAGTTTGCCGAACAGCAGTTCGTCGGCCAGCGGCCGCTTGATATTGTCCTGGATGATGCGCGCCATCGGGCGCGCGCCCATCGCCGGATCGAACCCGTTTTCGGCCAGCCAGCGGCGCGCCTCGGGGGTGACATTCAAGCTGACATGGCGTTCCTGCAACTGCGCTTCGAGTTCGATCAGGAACTTATCGACGACGCGCAGGATGTGCTCGAAATCCAGCGCGGCGAATTGGATGATGGCATCCAGCCGGTTGCGAAACTCCGGGCTGAAAGCACGCCGGAGCGCCTCCATCGCGTCGCTGGCATGGTCCTGGGTGACGAAGCCCATGGTCCGGCGCGCGGCCTGACTGGCGCCGACATTGGTGGTCATCACCAGAATGGTATTGCGCAGGCTCGCCTCGCGTCCGTTGCTGTCGGTCAGCGCGCCGCGGTCCATCACTTGCAGCAGGATGTTGAACACATCCGGGTGCGCCTTCTCGATTTCGTCGAGCAGAATCACCGCGTGCGGGTGCTTGGTCACCGCCTCGGTCAACAGCCCGCCTTTGTCGAAGCCGACGTAACCCGGCGGCGCTCCGATCAGCCGCGAAACCGAGTGCGCTTCCATGTACTCGCTCATGTCGAAGCGGATCAGTTCGATGCCGAGTTGCAGGGCCAACTGCCGGGTGACTTCGGTTTTGCCAACCCCGGTCGGGCCAGAAAACAGAAAACTGCCGATCGGCTTTCCGGGGTGGGCGAGGCCGGAGCGGGCCATCTTGATTGCCGAGGCCAGCGATTCGATCGCCCGATCCTGCCCGAACACCACCATCTTCAGATTGCGTTCCAGATTCTTTAACAGGTCGCGATCCGACATCGATACCTGCCGCGGCGGAATGCGCGCCATCTTGGCGACGATGTATTCGATCTCGGCCACATCGATCACCGCCTTGCGCTCGGGTTCCGCCAGCAGGCGCTGGCGTGCACCGGCCTCGTCGATCACGTCGATCGCCTTGTCCGGCAGCAAGCGGTCATTGATGTGCTTGACCGACAGATCGACCGCCGCCTGCAGGGCGGCATCGGCGTAACTGACTTGGTGATGTTCCTCGAATCGCGATTTCAGGCCTTGCAGGATTTGCAGGGTATCGGCCGATGACGGCTCGACAATATCGATCTTCTGAAAGCGCCGGGCCAGCGCCCGGTCTTTCTCGAATACCTGGCGGAACTCGGCGTAGGTGGTCGAGCCGATGCAGCGCAATTCGCCGTTCGACAGCACCGGCTTGATCAGGTTGGATGCGTCCATGGTGCCACCGGAAGCCGAGCCGGCGCCGATGATGGTGTGGATCTCGTCGATGAACAGGATCGCATTCGGTTCCTTGCGGATCTCCGCCAGAAGCGCCTTCAGCCGTTTCTCGAAATCGCCGCGATACTTGGTACCGGCGACCAGCGAACCCAGGTCCAGCGCGTAGATGGTCGCTTCCTTCAGCACATCCGGCACCTGGCCATCGACGATGCGCTTGGCCAGTCCTTCGGCGATCGCGGTCTTGCCGACGCCGGCCTCGCCGACGTACAGCGGATTGTTCTTGCGCCGTCGGCACAGCACCTGGATGGTGCGCTCGACCTCGTCTTCGCGACCGATCAAGGGATCGATCTTGCCGAGCACCGCCTGGGCATTGAGATTGACCGCGAATTCGATCAGCGCGCTGCTCTTGGCTTCCTCGCCTTCGGCCTCGGCCGGTTTGGCTTCGGTTTCGCCGCCGGCCGCGTCGTGACCGATCTTGGCGATTTTGTGCGATATGTAGTTGACCACGTCGAGACGGTTGATCTCCTGCTGGTTGAGGAAATACACCGCGTGCGAATCCTTCTCGCCGAAGATCGCGACCAATACGTTGGCGCCGGTGACTTCGCTGCGGCCGCTCGATTGCACGTGGTAGACGGCGCGCTGCAAGACCCGCTGGAAGCCCAGCGTCGGCTGGGTGTCGCGGCCATCGCCAAGCGGAAGGATCGGCACGGTTTCTCCGATGATCTCGCGCAGATCGCCGGTCAGCCGTTTGAAATCAGCGCCACAGGCGCGCAGCACCGATGCCGCCGAGGGGTTGTCCGACAGCGCCAGCAACAGATGCTCGACGGTCATGTATTCATGCCGGCGCTCGCGGGCGTCGCGGTAGCAATGCGCCAAGGTCTGTTCGAGGTCTTTACTGAACATTGCCCACTCCTGAAAAGGAATTCACCGCTGCCACAGCGCAGCGAAACATTACACCCGATCCATCACGCACAGCAGCGGATGCTGGTGACTGCGTGCGAATTCATTCACCTGGGTCACCTTGGTTTCGGCCACCTCGCGCGTGAAGACGCCGCAAATACCCTTGCCGCGGGTGTGCACGTGCAGCATCACCTGGGTGGCGCGGGCGTGGTCGAAGGAAAAAAACATCTGCAACACCGACACCACGAAATCCATCGGTGTGTAGTCGTCATTCAACAATGCCACCTCGAAGCGCGGTGGTTCGGCGAGATCAGGCCGACTCGCCTCAACCACCGTACCGAACTCTTGCTGCCGATCGGGCTTGCGCTTGCTGGTCATGCCTGCTGTTCCGAAACCTGTCTCTGGCGCAAGTATACGACCGCATCAGAAGCACGGAATGGGTGCGACCGCGACGATTGCAAGCGCCGCAACGGAAATCGCCATAGCGGCGCGTGCGGCAACCGGCTGGCTGTTCGGTCCATCCAGCCCAATCCTGGTGTTGGCGGATCGGCGCTGGCGGGCCTTCGTCCGACGCCAGCCGCGAAGCGATAAACTGCACATCGGTCAGGCCAGCGTGGACGCAATGCAAGATTCCGTGTGGAAACCCGATGTCACCGTCGCCGCCGTGGTCGAGCGCGACGGGCGCTATCTGTTCATCGAGGAACGCGTCCGCGGCGAGCTGTTGCTTAACCAGCCGGCCGGCCACCTGGAACCGGACGAGTCGCTGCTCGCTGCGGTGCGCCGGGAGACCCTGGAAGAATCCGCATGGGAGATCGAACCGACCGGCCTGGTCGGCATCTACCAATGGACCAGCCCGCGCACCGGCATGGCTTTCCTGCGCTTTGCTTTCGCCGCCCGCCCGCTCGCCCACCATCGCGACCGTGCCCTGGACATCGGCATCGAACGCGCGCTGTGGCTGTCGGCCGACGAATTGGCACGCCATCCGGTGCCGACGCGCAGCCCGCTGGTCGCGCAATGCCTCGCCGACCATCGTGCCGGCAGCCACCATTGCGCATCGCTGCTGCGCCAGATCGACAGCCGGCCGGCGTGGGCCGCCATGGCACACAGCGTGCCACCTACCGGCAGCGGAGGCTGAGCGAACGGATGTCCAACGCATCGATCATGGTCGGCGTGTCCGGTGGCGTGGATTCTTCGGTGGCGGCTTTGCTGCTGGTCGAAGCGGGCGAGTCGGTCGCCGGCATGTTCATGAAGAACTGGGAAGAGGACGACCCCGACGGCCACTGCCCGGCCGCGCAGGACGCCAGCGACGCCGAAGCCGTGTGCCGACGCATCGGCATCGCCTTTTATGCGCGCAATTTTGCGGCCGAATACTGGGACGGCGTGTTCCAGCATTTTCTCGACGAGTACCGGGCCGGACGCACGCCCAATCCGGACGTGCTGTGCAATCGCGAAATCAAGTTCAAGACCTTTATCGAGCACGCCGAGGACCTTGGCGCCAGCGGCATCGCCACCGGGCATTACGCGCGCAGCGACTGTGTCGATGGCCGCCATCGCCTGCTGCGTGCTGTGGACGCCAACAAGGACCAGAGCTACTTCCTGCACTTGCTCGGACAGGAAGCGCTGGCGCGCACGCGCTTTCCGATCGGCGGCCTGCGCAAACCCGAGGTGCGTGCCATTGCCCAAGGCGCCGGTTTGGTGACTGCGGCCAAGAAGGACTCGACCGGGATCTGCTTCATCGGCGAACGGCGTTTTCGGGAGTTTCTCGGTGGCTATCTGCCGGCACAGGCCGGGTTGATCGAAGACCCCGAGGGTCGGCGTCTGGGCGAGCATGGCGGCGTCTGGTTCTACACCATCGGCCAGCGCGAGGGGCTCGGCATCGGCGGGCGCGCCGACGCCGGGACGGAACCCTGGTACGTGGTCGGTAAGGACGTGGAGAAAAATGTGCTGATCGCAGCCCAAGGCACGGCCCACCCGCTGTTGTTTTCGACCCGGCTCCGCGCCGATCCGGCCAGTTGGGTTGCGGGCAGCGCTCCCGCCACGGTGTTTCGCTGTACCGCCAAGACCCGCTACCGCCAACCGGACCAGGATTGCCGCGTCGAAATCGACGCGAGCGGTGGACTGACGGTGCATTTCGATCATGCCCAGCGCGCCGTGACCCCGGGCCAGTCGGTGGTGTTCTACCAGGGCGACGAATGCCTGGGTGGTGCGGTAATCACCGCCACCGACGCCGTCTACGGCGGATGGCCGGACCCATGAAGCCCGGCGCCATCATCGGTCTGGCTGCCCTGGTGCAGGCGCTGACCGAGGTCCGACGCCTGGCCGGTCAGGGGCAATGGCAGGAATCCCGAATCCTGCCCCTGCTCGACAGCCTACTTGCGTTCGACGCCGAATCGGCCGCCGCGGTCTACGGCGGGATCCCCGCCCTGCACCCCGGCCTGACCCGGCTGATCGCCTTGTTGTCCGGCCAGGACGACGATGTCGAGCTGTTGCGCATGCTGCAAACCGTGCTCCGGCTCGAACGCCAGTTGCAGCGACGACCCGAGGTCGGCCGCGCCATCGCCACCGCGCTCGCCGACAGCGAACGCGCCATTGCCACACTCGGCCGCCTGCACGACACCGTGATCGAACGCTTCGCCGGTATCTATGGCGAGCACCTGAGCACGCTTACGCCTCGGGTCATGGTCAGCGGCGAGCCGGCCTTGCTCAAGCAGCCGCGATTGGTTTGTCGTATCCGTGCCCTGCTGCTCGCTGCGGTGCGCGCCGCGGTGCTGTGGCGTCAATCCGGCGGCAGCCGCTTCGGCCTGCTGCTGCACAACAAATCAATCCGGGTCCAGGCCCAGGCGCTGTTGCAGAGCCCCTGATCCGTAACCCAAATGTAGGGTGGATAAGCGCAGCGCATCCGGTCCAGAGGACAGACGACAGACGACAGAGGACCGATAGGCCGTCGCCCCGGCGAACGCCGGGGCCCAGTGTTGGCCGCGGCGAAACCATCAAGGGCACTGGGTCCCGGCGTTCGCCGGGACGACGGCGGACTCTGATGACCAACCAACGACCGACCGACCAACCACCCTGGATTTCCGTAGTCCGGCCAGATCGGCGATAATTGCGAGCTGCACCGACCACCAAAGTCGCCGCTGTGCTTCAGCCCATTCCCACCGCGCACATTGCCAGGAGATCCCATGAATGATTCATTTTCGGTACGCGACACCCTGAGCGTCGCCGGCCATAGCTACCGGTTCTATTCACTGGCGCGATTCGGACAGCAGTTCGATATCCGTCGCCTGCCCTACGCGATGAAGATCCTGCTGGAAAATCTGTTGCGTAACGAAGATGGTGTAGCAGTTACCCGCGCCTCGATCGAAGCGGTGGCCAACTGGAGCCCATCGGCCGAACCGGATACCGAGATCGCCTTCATGCCGGCGCGGGTGGTACTGCAGGACTTTACCGGCGTGCCGTGCGTGGTCGATCTGGCGGCCATGCGCGACGCGGTGGTCAGGCTCGGTGGTTCGGCCAGCAATATCAATCCGCTGATTCCCTCGGAACTGGTCATCGACCACTCGGTGCAAGTCGATTCCTTCGGCAAGCGCGAATCGCTCGACCTCAACGGCGAAATCGAATTTCAACGCAATGGCGAGCGCTACAGTTTTCTGCGCTGGGGCCAAAAGGCGTTCGACAATTTCAAAGTGGTGCCGCCCAACACCGGCATCGTGCATCAGGTCAATCTGGAAAATCTGGCACGGGTGGTAATGGAACGCGAGCTCGATGGCGAACTTTATGCCTTCCCGGATACCGTGTTTGGCACCGATTCGCATACCACCATGATCAACGGTCTCGGCGTGCTCGGCTGGGGCGTCGGTGGCATCGAAGCCGAGGCCGCGATGCTCGGCCAGCCCAGTTCGATGCTGATCCCGCAGGTGGTCGGCTTCAAGCTCACCGGCAAACTGCCGGAGGGCGCCACCGCCACCGACCTGGTGCTGACCGTAACCCAGATGCTGCGCAAGCACGGCGTGGTCGGCAAGTTCGTCGAGTTCTTCGGCGAAGGGCTCGATCATCTGCCGCTCGCCGACCGCGCCACCATCGCCAACATGGCGCCGGAATACGGCGCCACCTGCGGCATCTTTCCGATCGATGCCGAGGCACTGAACTATCTGCGCCTGTCCGGCCGTGAAGAGAGCCTGATCGCCCTGGTCGAGGCCTACGCCAAAGCCCAGGGTCTGTGGCGTACCGATGCCGTCGCCGACTACAGTGCGGTTCTGCACCTCGACATGAGCGAAGTAAAGCCCTCGCTCGCCGGCCCCAAACGCCCGCAGGATCGCGTGTTGCTGAGCGACATGCAGCAGAACTTTCTGGACAACCTGGGACCGATGGCCGAGGCGCGCAGCAAGGCCAGCAAATCGGTCACGCCGGGCGAAGCCGCATTCGCCGACACCCGGCTCAAGGACGGCGCCGTGGTCATCGCCGCCATCACTTCGTGCACCAACACCTCGAATCCGGCGGTGATGCTCGGCGCTGGGCTGCTGGCGCGCAACGCGGTCAAGCGCGGCCTCAAGCCTGCGCCCTGGGTCAAGACCTCGCTCGGCCCAGGCTCGCTGGTGGTGACCGATTACCTGAAAAAGGCCGGCGTGCTCGGCGATCTGGAACAGCTCGGCTTCTACGTGGTTGGCTACGGCTGCACGACTTGTATCGGCAACTCCGGCCCGCTGCCGGAAGCCGTGTCCCGGGCCATCGCCGATGGTGAACTGGTGGTCAGCTCGGTGCTTTCCGGCAACCGCAATTTCGAAGGCCGCGTGCATTCGGAAGTGAAGATGAACTACCTGGCCTCGCCGCCCTTGGTGGTCGCCTACGCGCTAGCCGGCAGCGTCAACGTCGATCTCAGCAGCGAACCGCTGGGCACCGGCAGCGATGGCCAGCCGGTGTATCTCAAGGATATCTGGCCGAGCAGCAAGGAAATCAGCGACACCATCATCGCCGCCATCGGCCCGGACATGTTCAAGAAGAACTACGCCGACGTGTTCAAGGGCGACTCGCGCTGGAACCAGATCGCCTCGCCGGACGGCGCCGCGTTCCGATGGGACGACGCCTCGACCTACATCAAGAACCCACCGTATTTCGACGGCATGAGCATGGCCATCGGCAAGATTGCGGACATCCATGGTGCCCGCGTGCTCGGCCTGTTCGGCGACTCGATTACCACCGATCACATCTCCCCGGCCGGCAACATCAAGGCCAGCTCGCCGGCCGGCAAGTTCCTGCAGGCGCGCGGCGTGCAACCGGTCGATTTCAATTCCTACGGTTCCAGACGCGGCAACGATGACGTGATGGTGCGCGGCACCTTCGCCAACATCCGCATCAAGAACCTGATGCTGGGTGGCGAAGAAGGCGGCAACACGATCCACTATCCTTCGCAAGAAAAGCTGGCAATCTACGACGCTGCGATGAAATACAAAGCAGAAGGCGTGCCGTTGGTGGTGATGGCCGGAAAGGAATACGGCACCGGCTCCTCGCGCGACTGGGCGGCCAAGGGCACCACCCTGCTCGGTGTCAAGGCGGTGATCGCCGAAAGCTTCGAACGCATCCATCGCAGCAATCTGGTCGGCATGGGCGTATTGCCGCTGCAATTCGACGACGGCCAGAACGCGCAATCGCTCGGCCTCAACGGCGACGAGGTGTTCGACATCACCGGCCTGGACGACGGCGCCGGCAAGGTCGCCACCGTCACCGGCAAGCGCGGCGACGGCAGCAGCGTCTCGTTCAAAGCCAAAGTGCTGCTGCTCACCCCGAAGGAAGTCGAGTACTTCCGCCACGGCGGCATCCTGCACTACGTGCTGCGCCAGTTGGCCGGCCGCAAGGCGGCATAAGGATCCGCTCTGTTGTGGGAGCGACGGCACGTCGCGACTGTCGCTTCGATAGCCCAGTCGCGACGTGCCGTCGCTCCCACATTCTTCCCGCTTCCCGACGCCCGATGATCACACCGC
>JBFXKH010000142.1:0-8535 GCA_050173995.1 Lysobacterales bacterium
CTGAAAACCGAAAACTGAAAACCTAAAACCTAAAACCTAAAACCTAAAACCTAAAACCTAAAACCTAAAACCGCTCTTCCCCATGCCTCCCTCCCCCATCCAGAAAGTCGTGATCGTCGGCGGTGGCACCGCCGGCTGGATGGCCGCGGCGATGCTAGCCAAGGCGCTGGGGCCACAGCTCGCGATCGAGCTGGTCGAGTCCGAGGAAATCGGCATCGTCGGCGTCGGCGAGGCGACCATTCCGCAGATCCGTCTGGTCAGCAGCTTTCTCGGGCTGGATGAGGACGCGGTGCTGGCGGCAAGCCAGGGCACGATCAAGCTCGGCATCCAATTCAACGACTGGCTGCGGCCGGGGCATAGTTATCTGCATGCCTTCGGCGAGCTCGGCATGGCGCTCGGGCCGCTGCCGTTCCAGCACTACTGGCTGCGCCGCCAGACGGAGGGACCGGCCACCGATCTGTGGGCGTATTCACTGAATGCGGCGGCGGCTGCGGCCCATCGTTTCGGCCGCGAAGCCGACGCCAGTCCGAACCCGGCGCTGCGCTACGCCTATCATTTCGACGCTGGCCTATACGGCCAGTTTCTGCGCCGCTACGCCGAACAAGGCGGCGTGCGACGCACCGAAGGAAGGATCGTGCAGGTGCACCTGCGCCCCGAGGACGGCTTCATCGACGCGGTGCAGACCGAGAACGGCGAGCGCATCGCCGGCGATCTGTTCCTCGACTGCTCGGGGTTTCGTTCCTTGCTGCTCGGCTCGGCCTTGGGCGTGGCTTTCGAGGATTGGAGCGGCTGGCTGCCGTGCAACCGTGCCATCGCCGTCGCCTGCGCGCGTACCGCGCCGCTGCTGCCCTACACCCAGAGCAACGCGCGCCCGGCCGGCTGGCAGTGGCGCATCCCTTTGCAGCACCGCACCGGCAATGGCCACGTCTATTGCAGCGACTTCATGAGCGAGGACCAGGCCAGCGCCTTGCTGCTCGCCAATCTCGATGGCGAAGCGATCGGCAGCCCGCGCAGCCTGCGCTTTACCAGCGGTATGCGGGCGCGGCTGTGGGAGCGCAACTGCGTGGCCGTGGGCCTCGCCAGCGGTTTTGTCGAACCGCTGGAATCGACCGCCATCCACCTGATCCAGTCCAGCATCGGCCGCCTACTCAGCCTGTTTCCGGACCGTCACTGCGAGCCCGCGCTGCAAGAGGAATTCAACCGCCAGGCGCGCTTCGAATACGAAAGCGTGCGCGATTTCCTGCTGCTGCACTACCAGGCCACCGAACGCCGCGACAGCCCGTTCTGGCGTCACTGCGCGGAGCTGCCGAGCACGCCGCGGCTACAGCACAAGATCGACATCTTCCGCGCCAGCGGGCAAATCTTCCGCGTCCACGAGGAACTGTTCACCGAAGGCAGTTGGCTGCAGGTGTTGCTCGGCCAGGGCATAAGGCCCAGCCGCTACCACCCGCTCGCCGATGCTCTGCCCAAAGCCCAGCTCGACCAATTCCTCGGCCACCTGCAAACCCGCGTCGCCCAGAGCATCGACATTCTGCCCGAGCACAGCGAATTCGTCGCGCGGCACTGCCCGGCCGGAGCGGGATGATCGATCGGCGGAACGCCTGTTTACGCGGCAACCGGATGGTCGCGACCGAGATCGCCGTGACCGGCGAGCAATCCGGCGATGGCGATGTCCTCGTCGAGCGCATCCCAGTGCAAACCCAGTGCACTGATCCGCACCTTTTTGCGCTGCGCTGGCGAGCCATTCAGCAGCCGCGGAAACCAGGCCAGTGGCACGCCGAGTGTGCGCCCGTCGGACAGCTCGACCCACAGGGTGTCGCGGTCGCAATGGACGCTCTTAGCCCTCACTGAAATACGCATTCCAGGCCCTCTCGATCTGTTCACGGTGCTGCAACACGATATCGAGCAACTGGCGCAAAGTTCTAGCGTCGAAGCCCTCGTTGACGGCAATAGACGGGTGCGGGCGTAGCCAGATTTTGGCCTCGGCGTCGTCCCGGTCCACATGGATATGCGCCGGCTCGCGCGGGCTGCCTTCATTGGAATAGAAGAAAAACCGAAAACCCCGATAGCGAAAGATAACCGGCATAGCGCAGTTTACCGAGCTGTAACGGCGACCGGCAAGCGCTGCACCCTTTGCAGCAAGGCTCGCTTGCTATGCCCGCAGCCGGCCCCTAGGATAAGGCCTGAACACCCCGGTACCGATACGGACCCACGCCATGACCGCCACCGCCAAATTGTTCACCCTCGGCAAGTCCCAGGCGGTGCGCATTCCGGCCCGGTTCCGGCTGCAGGCCGATGAAGTCGAGATTACCGAGCGCGACGGCGCGCTGATCCTGCGCCCCAAGCAGCGCAGCGCGACTGAACTACTTGCCCGCGCGCGCGCCTCGGCGGGCGATGCCTTCGAGGATTGGGAGCGGCCGGCGCAAGGCGAGCTTGAGCCGATCTGCCACTGGTAACGGACAACCTGCGTGAGTTCCAGCGCGTGCCGGGTCTGCGTTGCGAGAACTGGTTGAGAGCGTAATCGCCGAGCCCAGCCGAAGCCCGAATGCATAGGTTGTGCTGAGCGCAGCGAAGCGCAACATTACGGAGCGCGGAATCGGAAGCATCGCCGCGCCTCGCAACGCTCGGCACACCTTATGTCTAGCCTAAGGCCTCGCCCGCCCGGCAATGCTGGGCCAGGTATTGCTCGTGGCTGGGCATCACCGCGGCGGCTTCGTGCATGACCCGGCGCAATCCGGCCAGGTGGCTGCGGGCATCGACCTGGCTGCGCATGGCGAGCAGCGGGTCGCGGCGCTCGGGCCAGACTTCCTGGCCGATCAATACCGCCAGCCAGTTCGGATTCTGGAACAGTTCGATGCTGTCGATGATCAGCCGGCCGTAATGGCGGAAGTGCTCGAGCTTGTAGGCGAGCGAGTCGGGGATCGGCATGGCGCGGGTCTGCCGCCACAGCGGGGCATCGTCGCGGCTGTTGGCGTGGTAATGCAGGATCAGGAAATCGCGGATGCGTTCGTATTCGGTGCCGGTAATGCGGTTGAATTCATGCGCCAGGATCGGGTCGAAATCGCGGTCCGGGAACAGCGCCAGCAGGCGGGTGACCGCCGATTGGACCAGGTGGATCGCGGTGGACTCCAGCGGCTCCATGAAACCGGCGGAGAGCCCGATCGCGACGCAATTGCGGTTCCAGAACTGCTTGCGGCGGCCGGCGACAAAGCGCAGCAGGCGCGGCTCGGCCAGCGCCTCGCCTTCGAGACCGGCGAGCAGCGCGCCGGTCGCCTGGTCGTCGCTCAACAACTGGCTGCAATAAACGTGGCCATTGCCCATGCGGTGTTGCAATGGAATGCGCCACTGCCAGCCGGCAGCGAGCGCGGTCGAGCGGGTGTACGGGCTGAGTGCCAGGCTGTGCCGACTCGGCACCGCGACCGCGCGGTCGCAGGGCAGCCAGTGCTGCCAGTTTTCGTAGCCGCTGTGCAGAGCGTCTTCGATCAGCAGGCCGCGGAAGCCGGAGCAGTCGATGAACAGATCGCCGGCGATGCTGCGGCCATCGGCCAGCGTCACGCTGGCGATGAAGCCGTCTTCGCTGCGCAGGCCGACATCGACCACGCGACCCTCGCAGCGCTGCACGCCGCGTTGCTCGGCATAGCCGCGCAGGAAGCGGCCGTACAGGGCCGCATCGAAGTGGTAGGCGTAATCGTAGGTCGATTGCACGCGGCGCCGATCCGGCAGCGGCAGGGCGAACTTGCCCTGCGCCGCGGCGACCCAGGCCATCGCGTAGTCGTTGAGCGGCGTGGGATCGCCAGCGGCGCGCTCGGCCAGCCACCATTGATGCAGGGGCACCGGATCGAAATCCACGCCGAACTGCCCGAACGGATGGAAATAGCGGTGCCCGACCCGGCCCCAATCGACGAACTCGATGCCCAGCTTGAAGCTGCCCTGGGTCGCTTTCAGCAGCGCGTTCTCGTCCAGGCCGAGGCTGCGATTGAACAACTTGATCGGCGGAATGGTCGCCTCGCCGACCCCGACGATGCCGATCTCGTCGGACTCGACCAGGGTGATCCGGCACGCAGCGCCAAGCGCATTGACCAGCGCGGCGGCGCACATCCAGCCAGCCGAGCCGCCACCGACGATAACGATCTGGCGAATGCGACGGTCGGGCATGCAGGGCCTGGGCAAGATCCATCCGGGAGCACGGCAATGTAGCGCTGACCGCGCCATGGGCGCCAGCGCGGTCGATGAATACGTATGCAGATAACCTGCACCGAGCCGCGACCGGCCTACCATCCGACACTCGATCTTTGCCGGGAGGATGACATGCCGCATACCTTTGATTGCCGCACCGCGGCACGCCCAGCCACACCCGCCTGTGCGCGCGCCGTGCGCCACCCGGCGCCGCGCCCAAGTCGCGTCATCAGGCCCTGGCCGGCGTGGTTGCGGCTGGCAGTGGCGGCATGGCCGCGGCCGACTGCGCTGGCGGCGCTCGCCCTGCTCATTCTGGCGGCCGGGCCGCTATTGGCGCAGGTGACGGTGTCCTCGCCGCAATCGGTGCTGGAAGTGGCGGTCAGTGTCGAGGCCGGCCAGCCGCGCTATAGCTTGCGGCGTTTCGGCGAGACGGTGATCCGGCCCTCGCGGCTCGGCCTGCAGTTTGGCGATGCGCCCAGTCTGGCCGATGACCTGGCGATCGTCGGCAGTGCCACCCGCGCGGTCGATGAAACCTGGACCCAGCCCTGGGGCGAAAGCGAAAAGGTGCGCAACCACTACAACGAACTGCGCGTGGATCTCGGCCGCGAGGGCGCGACCCTGCTCAGCGTGGTGTTCCGGGTCTACGACACCGGGCTCGGCTTTCGTTATGAGGTGCCGGCCGATGCCGCGCACCCGAGCCGCAGCATCGGCAACGAGCTCACCGAGTTCGCGCTTGCCGGCGATCATCGGGCATGGTGGACCGGCGCCTATCTGCCCAACCGCTACGAATACCTGTACCGGACGACGCCGCTGTCGGCGATCTGGAAGGCGGTGACGCCGCTGACCCTGAAGACCGAGTCGGGCCTGTATCTGAGTCTGCACGAGGCCGCCCTGGTCGATTACGCCGAAATGACCCTGGAAAATATCGGCGACAACACGCTGAAGGCCGACCTGATCCCCTGGTCGGACGGTAGCCGGGTCAAGACCAGCGGCGCCTTCGTCAGCCCGTGGCGCACGCTGGAAGTGACCGACAGCGCCGCCGGGCTGATCGCGGCGGCCGATCTGATCCTCAATCTGAACGAGCCCAATCGGCTCGGCGAGGCCAACTGGATCGAGCCCGGCAAGTACGTCGGGGTGTGGTGGGAGATGCATATACGCAAGTCCACCTGGGCCTCCGGCCCGCGCCACGGCGCCAACACCGCCAACGTCAAACGCTACATCGACTTCGCCGCGAAGTATGGCTTCAAGGGCGTGCTGGTCGAGGGCTGGAACGTCGGTTGGGATGGCGACTGGATCCAGAACAGCGAGCTGTTCAATTTCACCAAGCCCTATCCGGATTACGACTTCGACGAGCTCGCGCGTTACGCGCAAAGCAAGGGCGTGCGCATCATCGGCCACCACGAGACCTCGGGCGGCATAGCCAATTACGAATCCCAGCTCGAACCGGCGATGAAATACATGGCCGCGCACGGCGTGCGCGCGATCAAGACCGGCTACGTCAAACAGAACGGACTGATCCCGCGCGTCGACGCCGACGGCAAGACCGTACACGAATGGCAGCACGGCCAGTTCATGGTGCGCCACAACCAGAAAGTGGTCGAGGCGGCCGCGCGCCAGCACATCGCGATCAACACCCACGAGCCGATCAAGGACACCGGCCTGCGCCGCACCTGGCCGAACTGGATGAGCCGAGAAGGCGCGCGCGGCCAGGAATACAACGCCTGGTCCGAGGGCAACGGCCCGGCGCATACCGCCACCCTGCCGTTCACCCGCATGCTGTCCGGGCCGATGGATTTTACCCCCGGCATCTTCGATCTGGGCAGCGAAGTGGCGCGTCGCGAGCGCAATATCCCGACCACCCTGGCCAAGCAGCTCGCCCTGTACGTGGTGATCTACAGTCCCTTGCAGATGGCCGCCGACCTGCCCGAGAACTACGAGGCCAAGCCGGCGGCTTTCCAGTTCATCCGCGACGTGCCGGCGGACTGGGCCGAGACCCGTGCGCTGGCCGGAGAGATCGGCGAATACGTGGCGATCGCGCGCCGCGACCGCGCCAGCGCCGATTGGTATCTGGGTGCCTTGACCAATGGCCACGGCCGCCTGCTCGATGTGCCGCTCGGCTTTCTCGAATCCGGGCGGCGGTATCGCGCACAAATCTATCGCGACGGTCTGGATGCGCACTGGGACAACAACCCCGAATCGATCCTGATCGAAAGCCGCGAGATCAGCAGCCGGGACATGCTGCAACTGCGCCTGGCGCCGGGCGGTGGCGCGGCGATCCGTTTCGTCCCAATCGATCAGGAGTAATCATGGCCATCTTCAACCTGCGCACACATTCCCGGTCCTGGTTCGCCATCCTGGGGCTGGCCGCCTGCCTTGCGGCCAGCGCCGATCCGTCCGCGCCCAATCCGGACCGTCCGATCGAGGACGAGCTGATCTACTTCGTGCTGCCCGATCGCTTCGCCAACGGCGACCCGGGCAATGACCTGGGCGGCTATCCCGACGACCGCGAGCTAAGCGGCTTCGACCCGACCCACAAGGGCTTCTATCACGGTGGCGATCTGGCCGGCCTGCGCCAGCGCCTCGATTACATCCAGGGCCTGGGCGCGACCGCGATCTGGGTGGCGCCGATCTTCAAGAACAAGCCGGTGCAGGGCCCGCCCGGCGATCGCTCGGCCGGCTACCACGGCTACTGGATCACCGATTTCACCGCGGTCGATCCGCACTTCGGCAGTGAGGCCGATTTCAAGGCCTTGGTCGAGGCAGCGCACGCGCGCGGCATGAAGGTCATCATGGATATCGTGGTCAACCACAGCGCCGATGTGATCGATTACCGCGAATGCGCGCCGCGCGCCGAAGGCGGGGTCGCGGCGGCGCGCAGTGCCTGCGGCTACCGCGACCGCAAGCGCTATCCGTTCACCCGCCGCGCCAGCGACGGCGCCGCGATCAATGCCGGTTTCGCCGGTGACGATCCGGCCCGGCAGACCGAAGCCAATTTCGCCCGGCTGACCGACCCCGGGTTTGCCTACACCCCGTTTGTGCGCGCCGATGAACAGTCGATCAAGGTGCCGGCCTGGTTGAACGACCCGATTTATTATCACAACCGCGGCAATTCCGAATGGCAGGGCGAGAGCAATCTGTACGGCGATTTTTCTGGGCTGGACGACATCAACACCGAGCACCCGCGCGTGCTCGCCGGCATGATCGACATCTTCCAGGATTGGATCAGCCGCTACCGCGTCGATGGCTTTCGTATCGACACCGCGCGCCACGTCGGCGACGCCTTCTGGTTGCGCTTCATTCCGGCCATCCTCGACCACGCCAAGGCGCAGGGCATCGCGCATTTCTATCTGTTCGGCGAGTCCTGGGCCTTGACCACCAAGGACCTGGCGCGCTTCACCCACCAGGCCGCGTTTCCGGCGGTGCTCGACTTCGCATTCCAGAAGGTCGCGCGTGAGGTGATCGCCGACGGCCGGCCGACCAAGCGCCTGACCCGACTGTTTGCAGAGGATCGTCGCTACGCCGGAGGCGAGGCCACCGCCATGCGCCTGCCGACCTTTCTCGGCAACCACGATATGGGTCGCTTCGGCTACTTCCTGCAACAGGCCGCCGGCAGTGCCGACGACCTTGAGACCCTGCTCGCCCGCGACCGGCTTGGGCACGTGCTGCTGCTGACCGCACGCGGGGTGCCGGTGATCTACTCCGGCGACGAACAGGGTTTCACCGGCGACGGCAACGACCAGGCCGCGCGCGAAGACCTGTTCGAAAGCCAGGTCGCAAGCTACAACGACAACGTCTTGATTGGATCGAGCGCCAGCACTGCCGCGGCCAACTTCGATCTTGACCATCCAATGGCGCAGACCCTGCGGCAACTCGCCGCGCTGCGTGCCCAGCACCCGGTGCTGCGCCGCGGCCGCATGACCGTGCGACTGGACGAAGGCCGCGCCGGCCTGTTCGCCTACACTCGCGGCAGCGCCGCCGACGGCGAGCAATTACTGATCGTGTTGAACAGCGCCAGCGTGGCGCGCCAGCACGTGCTCCGGCTCGACCCGGAAACGCGTATCTGGCAAAAACTGCTGGGCGCCGGCCCGGACACGCTGGCCAGCGCTGCCGGCAAACTCGACATCAGTCTGCCGGCACTCGCCTACGCGGTATACCGCAGCGGCAAGTAGTCCGCGGTGAGCGCATTGCGCAGGCTGGGGCGAGCGCAATGCGTAGGCTGGAGTGAGCGCAATGCGTAGGCTGGTGGTGAGCGCAGCGAACCCCAGCATGGCGGTTCGACACCGTCTCAGAAGCTGGGGTTCGCTGCGCTCACCACCAGCCTACGTTCGTGTCGCTCCAGCCATGGAACAGCGGCAGGGC
>JBFXKH010000143.1:0-8516 GCA_050173995.1 Lysobacterales bacterium
CAGCACAACCTATTTCAGGGAACGGGAAGTGGGGAACGGGGAACGGGGAAGCGTCGCCCCGGCGAAAGCCGGGGCCCAGTTCCAAAAACTGCCGCAACCCTCAGCACTGGGCCCCGGCCTGCGCCGGGGCGACGGCTCTGCTCTCATCTGTTCCCCGTTCCCGACTCCCGACTCCGCGCCGTTGCGCTTCGCTACGCTGCGCTGCGCTCAGCACAACCTAGGTTTCGGGCTTCGGCCTGTTGCGCTTCGCTACGCTGCGCTGCGCTCAGCACAACCTATGCTCTTCCCCATTCCCCATTCCCCATTCCCCATTCCCCATTCCCCATTCCCACCTACACTAGCCGCATGCTGAAGATCGACAGCCACGCGCATATCCTGCCGGAGACTTGGCCGAACCTCGCCGAGAAATACGGCGACGATCGCTTTGCGGTGATCCATCACGAACGCGGTCGTCACCGGATTTACAAGGATGGACGGTTTTTCCGCGAAATCGGGCCGAATACTTGGGATGCCGAGCTGCGCATCGCCGAATACGCCGCATTCGGGGTGCAGGTCCAGGTCATCTCCACCGTGCCGGTGCTGTTCTCCTACTGGGCCAAGCCGCACCAGGCACTGGAACTGCACCGACACCTGAACGATCACAAGGCCGAACTGTGCCGCAGACATCCGCGTAACTACGCGGCGCTGGGCACGGTGCCGCTGCAATCTCCGCGGCTGGCAGTGCAGGAGATGGAGCGTTGCATCGACCAGCTCGGTCTGAACGGCGTGCAGATCGGCTCGCACGTCGGCGACTGGAATCTGGACGCAGCGGAATTGTTCGAGTTCTTCCAGGCCGCGCAGGATCTGGAAGCGGCCATTCTGGTGCACCCCTGGGACATGATGGGCGCCACGGCGATGCCAAAGTACTGGCTGCCCTGGCTGGTCGGCATGCCGGCCGAGCAGTCGCGTGCGGCCTGTTCGCTGATCTTCGGCGGGGTGCTCGAACGGCTGCCACGGCTGCGTGTGTGCTTCGCCCATGGCGGCGGTTCGTTTCCTTACACCATCGGCCGTATCGAGCACGGCTTCCGCATGCGACCGGACCTGGTCGCGGTCGACAACCCGCGCAACCCGCGCGAATACTTTCCGCGATTGTTCTTCGACTCCTGCGTTCACGATCCGCAGGCACTGCGCTATTTGATCGATGTCGTCGGCGACGATCGGGTCATGCTCGGCACCGATTATCCGTTCCCACTCGGCGAGCAGCAGCCCGGGCGCGGCATCGAAACCCTGGACCTGGATGCGCGCTGCCAGGCCCAGCTCTACCATCAGACCGCGCTGCAATGGCTGGCCCTGCCCGAAGCGCGATTTGCCGACCGCGCGGGGCCTTGAGCATGGCCAGCGGCCGAACCACCCGAGCGCGCTGCCTTACGCATCGTGCAGGCCGCTGGGTTACGACGCGCTGGCGATCCTGGCGGGGCACGGCCTTGCTGCTGTCGCTGTCGTTTTGTGCGGACGCGGCCGGCGCCGACGCCAGCGCCGTTGAGCGCGCGCTGACAGTCAAGGTCAGCGGCGTTGAGGGCGAGCAGCTCGCGACCGTGCGCAACGCCTTGACCATCGTCAGCTATGAGCAACAGGCAGATATCGGCGAAGCCCGCTTGCAACGGCTGCTGGACCAGGTGCCAGCCCAGGTACTGGAAGCAATGCAACGCTTCGGCTATTACCGCGCCCAGGCCCGCGTCAGCCAGCGCCAGGATGCAGAGCAACGCCCGCTGATCGAAATTCAGGTCGAGCGTGGTGAACCGGTACGGGTGACTTCACGGCGACTGAAAATCAGCGGCGCCGCAGCGCGCAACGCGCGCATTATGCGCAGCCTGGACGCTTTCGCACCGGCCGAGGGCGCGGTGTTCAATCACCGCAGTTACGAGGCCAGCAAGGCCATAGTGGAGCGAGCGCTGCGACGGCGCGGCTATTTCGATCAGGAACTGGTCACCGCGCAGGTAGAGATCAAGCGCCACAGCAATAGCGCCGAAATGGCCTTGCACTGGCGCTCGGGTACCCGCTATTTCATGGGCGAGCTGCGCTTCGAGGGTGCCCAGTTCGACGAGCCGCTGATGCGTCGTTTCGTGACCTGGCCGGCCGGCGCGCGCTACGACCAGCGGCGCATCGAAGCCCTGCAGCAGTCGCTGGCAGCGTCCGGCTGGTTCGCAGGAATCGAGGTTATCCCGGAGACCGAGCGCGCCAGCAACCTGCATGTGCCGATCCTGGTGCGCCTGCGGCCGGGAAAGCGCACCGGCCTGAGCGCCGGCCTGTCCTACGAGACCGATGTCGGCGCTGGCGTCCGCACCGGCGTCGAGCGGCGTTGGATGAACCGCCACGGTCATGCTTTGGCCAGCGAGGTCAGCGTGGCGCAAAAGGTCAGCGATATCAGCCTGGACTACCGCATTCCGCGTGGCCGCCGCGCCGCCGACCAGTACCTGCTCGGGGCACGTTATCGCGACGAGAATACCGCCGTGGTCAATGCCCAGTCGATCCGCTACAGCGCCGGCCTGACCATCGGCCGCGACCTTTGGAGCGGTGCCATGTCGTTCAATCTGCTCGACGGCAGTTTTTTGATCGGATCGCGCGATGCCTTCGACCCGCGGCGCAGTTCGCAGGTGGTCTATGCCGAGTTGAATGCCAGCCGATTTTTTTCCCGCAACCGCATCCGCCCGGACAACGGTCTTTCCTTGCGCCTGACCACGCGCGCCGCCGGGGACGCAGCCGGCTCCGATGTGGCTCTGCTGCAGGCCCGCGGCGAAGCCCGCGGCGTGGTCTCGCTACGCGAAGGCACGCGCTTTCTTGGCCGGGTCGAAATTGGCGCCACGCACACCAACCAGTTCCGCGAACTGCCGCCCGAGCTGCGCTTCTTTGCCGGTGGCGACCAGAGTGTGCGTGGCTATGCCTACCAGAGCCTGGGCGAGCGCGATGCCTTCGGTGAACCGATCGGCGGACGCTTTCTGAGCACGTTCTCGGCCGAACTCGAACAGCGCTTCCGACCTGGTTTTAGTGTGGCGGTGTTCTTCGATGGCGGCGACGTGTTCTCGCACGGCCGACCGAAATTGCACTTCGGCACCGGGGTGGGACTACGCTGGGCCTCCCCGGTCGGACCGATCCGGGTCGATCTGGGCCACGGCCTGGGCAATCCGGACAGCAGCGTTCAACTGCATATTTCCGCCGGGCCCGACCTATGAGTCTGCGCCGCCCCATGCTGTGGGTGCTCGCTGTTGCCGCATTGGCCTTGAGCGGCGCCACGCTCTGGCTCGGCAGCAGCGAGTCCGGCCTGCGCTTCGCCTTGGCTCGCGTCCAGGCGGCCGTGCCCGGATTCGATTACCGCCATGCGCAGGGCCGGCTTGCCGGGACGTTCGTCATCGAGGGTCTTCGACTGCAACGGCCCGGCGTGCAGATCCGCGCCGAGCGCCTTAGCGCCGATTTCGATCCACTCAGCTTGTTTGGCGCCGCGTATTCCTTTTCTTCGCTGCGTATCCACGGGCTGCGCGTCCAACGACTGCCCACGACACGGTCTGCGGCCCCGGCGACGAGCCTGGCGCTGCCGTGGCTGCGGGTGGCAGCCTTGTCGCTCGCTGACGCGGCGCTGATCGCGGTCGATGGCAGCGAACTGGTGCGCGGCAATTTGGCCGGCAGCCTCGAACTGCACGGCCAGCGCATCCAGCTCAGCCAGTTGCAGTTGCAAACTAACCAGGGGCAAGGCCAGGGCTGGGTCAGGATCGATCTGTCCGATCCGTGGTGGTTGAACGAAGTAGAGTTCGACGCCGAAGCCGAATTGCGTCCCGGACTGCGCGTGCAGGGCCGACTGCAGCGGCTGCGGGCGTCGGCCGACCGCCGCTTTCAAATCCGGCTGGAACAGCCGCTGCGGGTCGAGATGGCGCTGACCCCGGGTGCCAATCCAAAAACCTTTACCGCCACCATTGAAGTGCCCAGCCAGGCCGCCGAAACCTTGGGACTGCCGGCCACCCAGCCATTCGCGGCGGCGCTGCGGCTGCGCGGCGACGGCGGTGAACTGGCCGTGTCGGGTGAGCTGCAACTGGCCGATCGTAGGTTCGCCATCGCCGACAGTCGCATCGCCCTTCGCGCCGACCAAGTGCAGATCCGGGCACTGGCGCTGGACCTGCCCAACACCGGCCGACTGCTGATCGACGGTGGCCTGCCGCTCTCCGCTGCCGGGACACTGAGTCTGCAAGTGCGCAGCGACGAACTGCAGATCGAGGCTGGGGCTGCGGCACCGTGGCGGCTGGCCGGCGAGCTCGCGATCGGTGGCAGTTGGCAACGTCCTGTCGTCCAGCCCGATGTTGGCATTCGTCGTGGCGACGGGCCGGAACTGCGGCTGGGCGGGACCCTGGCGTGGGAGCCGCAGGCCCTGCACCTGGCACCGCTGCAACTGCGCAGTGCGGACGGTCGTCTGGACATCCACGGCCAAATCGGGCGGAACACCGAATCGCCCAGCGCACTATCGATCGAACTGGTCGATTTCAATCCCGGCCGGTTGTGGCCGGACTGGCCGGGGCAACTGCACGGCAGCGCGCAATGGCAGGGGCGTTTGTCCGCCCAAGGAGCCGAGGGTCGCTTGCAAATCGACGCAATCGAAGGGCAGGTGCGCAATCAGCCGATGCACCTTGCCGGCAGCCTGCAATTGTCGCGGCTGCGCATCGATCATGCCGACCTCGCCGCCCGCCTGGGACCGAATACCCTGATGCTAAAGGGCGCTACCGCCGAGGGTCGCGCCTTGCGTATTGCGATCGCCGCGCCGGACCTTTCGGGCCTCTGGCCGGGTGGCAGGGGTGCGCTGGTGCTCAATCTGGACCGCGACCGCGAATGGCAGATCGATGCCACCGGCACGGCATTGCACTGGCGGGATAACGAGGTGGCTGAATTTTCCGTGCAGGGCCGCATGCCGATCGCCCTGGCGCAGGGCGGCGCCCGTCTGCATGGCCGCTTGATCGGTCTGCGCCAGGGAAGCATCGCCGTCGATTCCGTGGACTTCGATCTTGCTGGCAGCGGCGATCAACACCGCATCAAGCTGACATTGCAGCAGCCGCATAGCCGATTTAACCTCGCCGCAGAGGGCGGCTGGTCGGACGCCGGTTGGGATGGGCAGGTGACTGCCGGCGAATGGCATCCGGACCAAGGTGGCATGCTGCGACTGTCCGCACCCAGCGCCCTGCGCTTCGGCGCGGGTCGCTTGCGCCTGGGCGAGACCTGCATTGCGGCAGCGCCTGAAGGCCGCGCATGCCTCAACCTCGACTACGAAGCAGAAGCTGGCAGCGGGGCGCTGAAACTGGAACGTGTGTCGGTCGACTGGCTCGCCGCCTTGTTTCCGGCCACCGACCAGCCGCTGCCGAGCGCCCGGTTCGATGGCGAGGCCCAGTGGTCATGGCAACGGGGCAGGCTGGTGCAGGCGAGCGCAGACCTGCACGCAAGCAACGTGCGCATCAATTCACCGAGACGGGACGAGCTGGCACTGAACCTGCCCGACCTGGTGGCCACGCTGGCCTTCAGCGATGGCCGCGGCCGGGTCCGATTGCGCAGTGCGCTGTCCCCCGCAACCGCGGCTCGCATCGATGCCGACCTGGATTTGCTGGTGAACTCTGCTGGGGCGCTGGACGTCAACGGCGGGATCGCGCTGACACTCGCCGATCTGGGGCTGATCGAAACGCTGATCCCTGACCTCGCTCATCCGCAGGGCCGACTGGCCGGACAAGTGCATCTCTCCGGCCCGTGGAACCGACCTGAGCTGCAGGGCAGCCTCACGCTCAGCGATTTCGATGCGGAACTGCCGCGTCTGGGTCTGCGTCTGCAGGAGGGCCAACTTCGGCTCTCCGGGCAGGCCGATCGCTTCCAACTCGCGGGCAGCGTGCGTTCCGGCCAGGGCATCCTGCACCTGGACGGCCACTACCAGCCCGGCGCCGCGACCCCACTCGCCATTCGCGTGCATGGCGATGGGGTCGAACTGGCCCATACCAGCAGCGTCAGCTTGGTCGCCACGCCCGAGCTCCGTCTCGAACGCGACCGCGACGGCTGGCGCTGGCAAGGACGCATCGAAGTGCCCAGCGCCCGCATCGACGCCGAGCGTCTGGCCCCGGTCAATGCCCAGAGCGAGGATGTCGTGGTGATCGACGACCCGCCGACCGAGGCCAACGAATTAGGCCCATGGCGCGCCGATCTCGAATTCGTGCTCGGCGACCAGGTCAGGATCAAGGGCTATGGCTTTGACGGCAAACTCGGCGGCAGCCTGCAGGTTGCCCAGCGGCGTGGCCGGGCCGCGCTGGCCAGCGGCCAACTCGAAGTCAATGGCGATTATCGGGCCTACGGTCAGAAACTACGCATCGAACGCGGCCGGCTGGCGTATGCCGGCAGTGGTCTCGACGAACCGAGCCTGGATCTGCGCGCCGAACGCAAGGTGAGCGCGACCACCGTCGGCATCCACATCACCGGCACCGCGCGCCAGCCGCTGTCCAGGGTCTACTCGAACCCGGCCCTGAGCGAGTCCGAGGCGCTCGCCTTGCTGGTCACCGGACGCCCACTGAACCAGGTCCGTTCCCGCGACCAGAACCGCCTGTCGGGCGCCGCGCTGGCCCTGGGCAGCATCGGTGGCGACATGCTGGCGCGCAATATCGGGCTGGACGAGATCAGCGTCGGCAGCGACGATACCCTGCAGGGCGACGCCTTCGCGGTCGGCAAGTTTCTTTCGCCGCGGCTGTATATAGGCTACGCAGTCGCCCTGCTCACCCGCGGCGAGGCGTTCACCGTGCGCTATCGCGTCAGCGAGCACATCGACATCGAGGCGCGCGCCAGTGAACGCAATCGCCTGTTGCTCAACTACCGTATCGAACGCTGAGGCAACTACACTGGCCGGAACGTTGCCGGTCGCAGCGTCCCAACGCCGCCGGTTTTCCTTTTCCCGAGGGCAACAGCTTGGCTATCGCTTCCAGTGTTTCCACCCACCACCCCGACGACGATGGCGACCGGCGTCGCGCGCTTGAATTCGATCGCGCCGACCCTCTGGCCGGCTTCCGCGACGCATTTATAGTCCCGCCTGATCGGGCCGGGCTCGCCAAGGCTTATCTATGCGGCAATTCGCTCGGCCTGCAGCCGCGCGAGACCCGCGCCGCCATGCAGAGCGAACTCGACGACTGGGGCGAACTTGCCGTCGATGCACACTTCGCCGGCAAGCACCCGTGGATGCATTACCACCGCCGCGTGCGCGACCCGCTGGCCGAACTGGCCGGGGCGCTGCCCGAGGAAGTGGTGGCGATGAACTCGCTGACCGTCAACCTGCACTTGCTGATGGCCGGCTTCTATCGGCCCACGCCCGGCCGTTCGGCAATCTTGATCGAAAAGGACTGCTTCCCTTCCGATCGCTATGCGATCGAATCCCAGCTCCGTTGGCACGGGCTCGATCCAGCGCGGGAGCTGATCGAGGTCGCCGCCGACGACGACAGCGGCCGCATCTCGCTGGCCAGCATCGAACGCGTGATCGGCGAACATCGCCGCCGCCTCGCCCTGGTGCTGTGGCCGGGCGTGCAGTATCTGAGCGGGCAACGTTTCGATCTGGCCGCAATCACCCGGCTCGGTCATGCGGCCGGCGCGGTGGTCGGATTCGATCTGGCCCATGCGATCGGCAATGTCCCGGTCGGCTTGCACGATGCCGGGGCCGATTTCGCCGCCTGGTGCAGCTACAAATATCTGAACGCCGGGCCGGGTGCGGTCGCCGGCGCCTTCGTGCATCGACGCCACGCCGACTGGTCCGGTCCGCGCCTGCATGGCTGGTGGGGCAATGACCCGGACAGCCGCTTCCAGATGGGCCCGAACTTCCAGGCCACGAACGGCGCCGACGGCTGGCAATTGTCCAATCCGTCGATCTTCGCGCTGGCGCCGTTGGCGGTGTCCTTGCAACTTTTCCATCGCGCCAGCCTTGATCGGCTACGTCAGAAGTCGGTCAAACTGACCGGATTCCTGGCCGAGTTGATCGAGCGCCGCCTGCACCGGCGTATCGACATCCGCACCCCGGCCGAAACGGAAAGTCGTGGCTGTCAGTTGTCGCTGCGCTGGCGCGGCGAGCGCGATCAGGGCCGCGCCCTGCATGAACATTTACATCGGCACGGCGTGGTCGGTGATTGGCGCGAACCGGACGTGATCCGCCTGGCCCCGGCACCGCTGTACAACAGCTACCAGGACTGCCTGCGCGCGGTGCAGGCGATCGAGGCGTTTCCTTCCTGAAGGGGAATGGGGAATGGGGAACGGGGAACGGAAATAGGTTGTGCTGAGCGCAGCGAAGCGAAGCGCAACGGCGCAGAGTCGGGGAACAGATGAGAGCAAAGCCGTCGCCCCGGCGCAGGCCGGGGCCCAGTGCCAAGCGTTGCGGCAGTTTTGAGAACTGGGCCCCGGCGTTCGCCGGGGCGACGCTTTCCCCGTTCCCCATTCCCCGTTCCCTGCAATAGGTTGTGCTGAGCGCAGCGCAGCGAAGCGAAGCGCAACAGTGC
>JBFXKH010000144.1:0-8488 GCA_050173995.1 Lysobacterales bacterium
GGCATTGCGTGCGCGGACGCGGCAAACCGCGCAGTATTCCAGGTGGGTGGCCGCAACCACCGCCAACGCCTCCGGCAAGGCGCCGGCCGAATAGCTGAGCAGGGTGGCGCCGTCCAGGTGGTGGCTGGGCATCATCATGCGCACCTCAAGCTGGCTTGTAGTTTGCCGAACGCGCGTCGTAGCGAGGACTTGACCGAACCGAGCGGCATGCAAAGCTCTGCGGCAATCTCGCTGTGACTCTTGCTCTCCAGGTAGCTCATGCGAACCAGTTTGGCCTGTACCGGGTCAAGGCGGTTGATCGCCTGGGTCAGCAGGCTTTGGTCGAAACACGACTCGGGTTGCGAATCGAAGCGATCGGATTCGACATCGTCGAGCTGGTCCAGGGCTTCCTGTACCGGCAACCAGCTCGGTTCGCGTCGCACATGGTCGATATACAGATTGCGTGCCACGCGGTAAAGCCAGGTGGAGAGACTGGCGCGCGCCGGATCGAACAAGGCCGCTTTGCGCCACGCCGTCAGCAAGGCCTCTTGTACCAGTTCGTCCAACAGCGATTCGGGCACGCCGAGATTGCGCAGGTAATGCTGCAGGCGCGGGGCAAAATAATCGTAGATGCGCATGAAACTGGCGCGGTCGCTGTGCGCCGACACGGCGACCATCTGGGCCGCCCAGTACAGAGCGTCGGGCGCGGCCTGACTCGGACAAGGAGAAGTGAACACGGGTCTCTGCGCCCGCAAGGGCGTCACCTCGGCGGCTATTCTAAGCGGATCGATCATACATAGATTTCCATCGGCCAAGTACGCAGACGCGGCCCGCCGCAAGGGTGGGGACTTATGCGCTCGTCTACGTCGATTGCGGCGGATTGGATGCACCCCGCCATGCCAACAGTGCGGGGATGCGGGCGATCTGTCGATCCACCTGATCATGCTGCGCAGCGTGGTGTCGCTCGATCGCTCGGTTGAACCAGTCCGGCCGACGTCAACCCACGACGTGCGCCGTGCATCCGCCTGACAGCGCATGATCCGGCGCGCGTTCGCAGGGCTCACGGTCGCACGAAGCGGTAGTGCGCGACCAGCCACTCCTGTCCTGCGGCGTAGCCAAACAGTTCGGCGCAGGACATCCAGAACATTCGCCAGCGCTGAAACCATAGCGGCGCCGCTTTTTCGCCATAGACCGTGGCCAGCACCCGCAGGGCTTGATCGCGGCGGGCATCCTGATTGGCCAGCCACTGATTGGCGGTGCGCTGGTAGTGACGGCCGTCCAGGTGCCAGCGCCGTTCGATGTTCAAGGCCGACTGAAACCACAACAAGGTGTCGGCGGCCGGCATCAAGCCACCGGTAAAGAAGTGCCGCCCCAGCCAGTTGTCGTCGCCTTCGCATTCGAACGGGTAGAGCAGGGTCCGGTGCGCGAAAATATGCACGAACAGTTTGCCGCCAGGACGCAGCCAGGCGGCGATGTGCCCGAGCAGGGTGGCGTAGTTACGCATGTGTTCGAACATCTCGATCGAGACGCAACGGTCGAACTGGGAGCGATCCAGGCGCAGATGGTTTATGTCGCAGGTGAGCACGCGCACATTGGCCAGGCCACGCTGCTGGCACTGCGATTCGATGTATTCGCGCTGCTGGCCGGAGTTTGAAACGGCCACGATCCGCGCATTCGGATAGCGTTCGGCCATCCACAGGGTCAGCGCTCCCCAGCCGCAGCCCAGTTCGAGGATCGACTGCCCGTCGGCCAGTTCGGCGCGCTCGCCATACAAAGCCAGCATGGCATCTTCGGCCTGTTCCAGCGATTCGCCGCCATCCGGGTAGTAGCAGCACGAATACTTCAAACGCTGGCCAAGACACTGCTGGAAGAACGCTGGCGGCAGTTCGTAGTGCTGCGCGTTGGCTGCGTCGGTATGAATTGCGACCGGGCTGTTCCGCAGCATGTCGATACGCTCGGCATAACGCAGGGCTTGAGCGTCGAGGCCACCGGACCGTTGTTCGCGCAGCCGTTGTGCGCACCGACGGCGGATGCCCCAGCGCAGCAAGGTATCGGGTAGCAAGCCGCGCTCAGCCAGGCCGAGCAAGCCGGATGCGGCGCGCTGCTGCGACGGTGCGTTGGCAGGCACAGCGGAAGTGCTCATGGTTTGGTCCTTTTTGGAAACCAGGGAACAAGCATGGAGGTGCTGCGCTGGTAGTCGCGGTAGTCTTCGCCGCGACTGGCCAGGGCCTGCGCCTCCGTGTACGGGATGCCGCTGATCCAACGCAGAAACACCGCCATCATGATCGGCCCCGACCAGGCCAGCCAACCGATCGGCGAGCCGATCGCCAGTGCGACGTAGGCGAACCAATGCAGCCACTCGAAAAAGTAATTCGGATGCCGCGAATACCGCCACAGTCCGCTGCGGCAGGTGCGCGCCCGATGGGCCGGATTGCTGCGAAAGCGCTGTAGTTGTCGGTCGGCGATGGCTTCGCCGAGCACGCCGACCAGCCAGATCGCCGCTGCCGTTGCCAGCCAGGAGTTGCTGGCATCGGGGTTGCTCGCCACCGCCAGAAACGGCAGAGCGAACAGCACGATCAGCACCGCCTGCGCCTGAAAAAACAAGAAGAACTTGCCTTGATTGCCATTCCAATGCGCACGCAGGCGCTGGTATCGGCCGTCTTCCTTGGCGGAGCGCATGCGCGCCCACAGGTGCGCGGCCAGGCGAATGCCCCATAGGCCGCCAAGCAGTGCCAGCAGCGCACGGGTGGCCGGGGCACCGTTGCCGACCAGCGCCAACAGCACGGCGCTGACGCCAACGCCGGCGGCCCATAGCACGTCGACGATGCCGGCATCGCTGTGACGCCGCTGCCATTGCCAGCCCAGCGTCATCATCGTCGCCGACAGCAGCCATACCGCGAACAAAGGCCAGAACCCGTTCATGCTGCGCTCTCCGACCGGAACGATCGAGCCGTGCTGATCCAGATCGTCATGCGGGCACTTCCCGATGATCGGCGTGGTCGGTCGGTGCCGCGGCGTAACCCAGGGCCGGTTTGTCCAGCAGCAGATGCGCCACACCGATCGAGCGTTCGCGGAAGCCGCCTTCGCAGTAACTCAGGTAAAACGCCCACATGCGGATGAATCGCTGGTCGAAGCCGAGGGCGCGCACCTGTGGCAATCTGGCCATAAAGCGCTGGCGCCACGCTTCCAGGGTCAACGCATAGGACGAACCGAAGTCCTCGAAATGGGTCAGCGCCAGATCGCTGGCACGGGTCTTCGCCGTCAGCATGGCCTGCACCGAAGGGATGAAGCTGCCTGGAAACACGTAGCGCTTGATGAAATCCACCGCCTTCAAGGCCTGTCGATAGCGGTGATCCTCGATCGTGATCGCCTGCACCAGCGCCCGGCCGCCGGGCTTGAGCAGCGCACCGAGCTTGGCGAAGTAAACCTCCAGATAGGCAGCGCCGATCGCCTCGATCATTTCGATCGAGACCGCCTTGTCGTAGCGGCCTTCGAGGTCGCGATAATCCTTCAGCAAGACGGTGATGCGGTCGGCAAGCCCGGCGGCCGCTACCCGATCGCGGGCCAAGGCGTACTGTTCGCGTGAAATCGTGGTGGTGGTGACATGGCAGCCATAGTGGCGCGCCGCATACAGAGCAAAGCCACCCCAGCCACCGCCGATCTCGATGACTTGGTCGCTGGCCTTCAGATCGAGCTTGCGACAAATGCTTTCCAGCTTTCGTGCTGATGCGCTTTCCAGAGTGTCGGCCGGGTCATTCCACAATGCCGAGGAGTACATCAGGTCGGGACTGAGAAACAGACCGAAGAACTCATTGCTCAGGTCGTAGTGGGCGGCAATATTGCGTCGGCTGCCGCCACGGGTATTGCGCCGCAGCGCGTAAGCCAGCCGCATCGCCATGCCCGCAAGTCGCGAGAGCCCGCCTTCCATGCCGTCGAGCAGGTCGCGGTTGCGCAGCAGCAATTGGAATAGGCCGACCAGATCGTCGCAGCGCCAGCAGCCATCCATGTAGGCAGCGCCGGCACCGACACTGCCATTGGCCGCCACCGCACGATAGAAAGCCGGATCGGACACGAGAAGGTGGATGCGCAAGTCGCCCGCCGCGCCGTCGCTCTCGCCCAGCTCGACCCGGCCGCAGGCGTCTTCCAGCACCAGGCGACCGTGCCGCAGTGCGGCCAGTTGCCCGATCAGCTGCCGGCGCAGAAAGCGGTCGAAGGCGCCCAGTGATGGCGCTGTGGCAGTGCTCGGCTCGGTCAAATCGCTCATGCTCAGGCTCCTATGGCTAAGGGTGGTCGTGCCGATGCGCTGCACCGGCGGACGGGTGATCGTGCACGGGGTTGCGTTTGATCCACAGGCACAGCGCCTGCCAATGGATCGCGCCCACCACCCGCGCAGTCATCAGCGGGTAGCGCCACAGCAGTCGCGCCAGCGACGCAGCGTTCACGGGCCGGCGCTGCATGCGCAAGCTGGCATCGAACAGCCTCTGTTGGTCGCGCAGCACATCCATCCGCACCCACAGGTTCTCGCCCGGCACGGTCATGCGCCAATCGTAGGTGCAGTCCATCGGCAGGAACGGCGACACGTGAAAGGTCTTGGCAAACTGCCACTGCAGGGCCCGGCCGTGGCGCTGCGCCGTGGCCAGCGGCAAGACATAGGCGTGACGTTGCTGCCAGGGTGTATTGGTGATTTCCGCCACGACCGCCTGCAGCCTCTCGCCGTCTTCCGCAAAGCAGTAATAAAAGCTGACTGGGTTGAACAGCATCCCGAAATAGCGCAGATGGGTAAGCATCCGTATCGGCCCGGATGGGCGCTGGCCGGTGGCCCGCTCAACGCAGCGCCGCACGGCTTCGGCCAGCGTCAACTCGCCCGGGCCGAGATAGTCGCGGCGGCGGAACTGCGCGATATTGCGCCGCTCGTACGACCACAGCCAGCGGTCGGCAAACAATTGGTCGATCTCGTCTAAGTCCACATAGAGCTGGGCGATTCGATACGCGAACGCATGCGCTTGCGGTGCGTGGCGACGATGCCTGACCACGCCCTCGTAGACAGCACTGGCCAGCCGATCACCGCCGTCGAATGCGGGCCGGCTCATGGCACAACCACGGAAGCGGGCAGATCGGCGTGCCATGTGGTGCTGGGGTCCGGCGACCATCGAACCCCCAGAGCGGCCGCAACCTCGACCGCGCTCTGCATGCCGTCCTCGTGGAATCCCCAACCCCAATAGGCGCCAGCGAACCAGGTCCGCTGCTGGCCCTGAATCTCGGCCTTGCGGGTCTGCGCTTGCACTGCGGCGTGGCTATAGACCGGATGCTGATAGCGCAGCTGCGCCAGAACTTTGTCTGGGTTGATTGCGTTGCCGCGGTTCAAGCTGACCACGAATGGCTCGGGCGATTCGATACCCTGCAGCAAATTCATCCAATAGCTGACCGAACAGGGCGCCTCGTTCTCGCGCGGTATCCAGGCGTTCCACGCCGCCCAGGCCTTGCGCTGCCGCGGCAGCACGCTGGCGTCGGTGTGCAGCACGACGTGGTTGTCTTGATAGCCGATCGCACCAAGAATCTCCTGCTCGCGATCATTGGCATCGGCGAGCAGGTCCAGCGCCTGATCGCTGTGCACTGCCAGCACCACCTGATCGAAGGTTTCGCTTCCGGCCATGCTATCGACCTCGACGCCATGGCCGAATCGCCGCAGCGAGCGCACCGGACAGCCCAGCCGCTCGCGCACCGACCATTGCGCGCGCAGCGCCGCGACGTAAGTCGATGAGCCGCCCTGTACCACCCGCCATTGCGGACGGCCGCTGAGCTGCATCATCTGGTGGTTGGCCATGAACTGCACCAGATAGCGCGCCGGAAACTGCAAAATCTGCGTGGCCGGCGACGACCACAGGGCCGAGGCCATTGGTATCAGGTGCTGATCGCGGAACGTGGTTCCGTAGCCGTTTTGTTCCAGGTAATCGCCCAGACTGACGCGTTCCTCCGGTCGGGTCAGGAGCTGCGGCGCCTCGCGGTAAAAGCGCACCAAGTCGCGCACCATGCCCAGAAAGCGCGGTGCAAACAGGTTTCGCGGCTGGCAGAACAAGCTGCCAAGGCTGGCGGTGTTGTACTCCAGTCCACTCGCTTCGCTGTGCACCGAAAAACTCATCTGGGTCGGCTGCGAGGCCACACCAAGCTGCCCGAGCAAGCCGGTGAACAGTGGATAGTGCAGCGGGTTGTGCACGATGAAACCGCTGTCGATGCGATAGCTGCGCCCGGCCTGGGCAACTTCGTGGGTGTGAGTGTGGCCACCAAAGTAGCGATTGGCTTCGAACAAGGTGACCTGGTGCCGGCGCGACAGCAACCAGGCGGAAGCCAGACCAGCGATACCAGATCCGATCACCGCGATGCGCATGGCCTAGCGCTCCGCCTTGGCCAGCACCCAGGCCGGCACCGGCTTGAGTCCGCTGACCAACCCGAGCAGCGCCATCAGTTTGAGGCCATACCAGGTCAGGTCCAGCTCCCACCAACGAAATCCCTGTCGGCTGGCGCCGGGAAAGAAGTGGTGGTTGTTGTGCCAGCCCTCGCCGAAGGTGAGCAGGGCCAGCCACAGGTTGTTGCGGCTATCGTCCTTGGTGGTGAATCGGCGCGTGCCGAATCGGTGCGCCAGCGAGTTGATGGTCACGGTGGCGTGAAACAAGGCGATCGTCGACACAAAGAAGCCCCACACCAGCATTTGTGCGCCACTGGTCTCCCATTGCGGCTGGGCCCGCTGCAACCATGCGCCCAGCGCGTAGAGAGCGACCGCCAGCAGCATCGGCACCAGGGCGTCGAAACGGTCCAGCCAGCGCAGTTCGGGGAATCGCGACAAATCCCTGACCCGGCTCAGGTCGGTGCGAAAATGGCGCCGGGTGAGGAACCAGCCAACGTGGCTCCACAGCAGCCCCGAAACACTCGGGGAATGCGGATCGCCCTGCGTGTCGGCATGGCGATGATGTTCGCGATGATGCGCCGCCCACCACAGTGGGCCACGCTGGGCGCTGGCAACACCGATCAGCGCAAACAGGAACTGCACCACACGCGAGGTCTTGAATGTGCGGTGGGCAAAATAGCGGTGATAAAAAGCAGTGATGGCAAACATGCGCAGCGCGTACAACGCCACCGCTACGCCCAGCGCAATCGGCGAGACGCCGACCCAGATCACCCCGAGAAGCGCAACATGCATCGCCACGAACGGCGCGCCACGCAGCCAATCGATGCGATCGTCGCGCCGCTGGTCCAGATCCGCCAAAGCGCTGTTATCGAACCAGCAATACAGGCTACGGAACCATCCGGGACGCTGTGGCTGGCCCGGGGCCAGTGCTTCGATGCGGGTGGGCTGCGGACCGTTGTGGGCGGCTGTTGACTGCGGATCAGGGGTGGCCATGGACAGGATGCCTATCGGTCGTTCGGCGCCTCATACGCACCAAACGGCCGATTGGATGCATGCGCTGTCGATCAGCGAGATCCGCTTGCCTGGGTTTTCACCGTCCTGCCCGAGACACCACGCAGCGTCGGCCGGCGCTCAGCCCACCGCACCCCGCAACGAGGCCATATCGATCACGAAGCGGTATTTCACGTCGCTTTTGAGCATGCGTTCGTAGGCTTGATTGATGTCCTGGATGCGGATGGTTTCGATGTCGGAGACGATGCCGTGCTGGCCGCAGAAGTCGAGCAGTTCCTGGGTTTCGGCGATGCCGCCAATCAGCGAACCGGCGACCGCCTTGCGTTGCAGCACCATGCTGGTGGTATTCAATGCCGGGTCGAGTTCGCCGAGGTAGCCGACCAGCACCAGGGTCGCGCCCACCGCCAGCGTGGGCAGGTAGGGATTGAGGTCGTGGGCGTAGGGCACGGTGTCGATGATAAGGTCGAATTGGCCGGCGACCGCCGCCATCTGTCCGGCATCGGTGGACAGCACGATGCGATCGGCGCCCAGCCGGCGGGCGTCGGCTTCCTTGCCGGGCGAGCGACTGATCAGGGTGACCTGGGCGCCCAGCGCATGGGCCAGTTGCAGCGCCATATGGCCCAGCCCGCCGAGACCGACCACGGCCACGCGACTGCCCTTGCCGACCTTCCAGTGACGTAGCGGCGACCAGGTGGTGATGCCGGCGCAGAGCAGCGGCGCGGCGGCGGCCAGGTCGAGACCATCGGGCAGTTTCAACACGAACTTTTCGGTGACCACGATGTGCTCGGAGTATCCGCCGTAGGTGGGTTCGCCACCGTGTGGGTCGTTGTAGGTGACGGTCGGGAACATCGCGCAATACTGCTCCAGGCCTTTTTCGCAAGCGGCGCAGCGCTGGCAGGAATCGACCATGCAGCCGACGCCGACGTGATCGCCCGGCTTGAAGCGCGTTACGCCCGCGCCGACACTCTGCACCCGGCCAATGATTTCATGCCCCGGCACCACCGGATAAACGGTGTTGTTCCAGTCGTTGCGCGCCGTGTGCAGATCGGAGTGGCAAACGCCGCAATAAAGAATATCGATCACCACGTCATCGGC
>JBFXKH010000145.1:0-8407 GCA_050173995.1 Lysobacterales bacterium
GCGATCGCTGGGGCATCCGCAATTCAGATTGATCTCGTCATAGCCCCAGTCGGCGCCGATCCGTGCCGCCGCCGCCAACAGCGACGGCTCGCTGCCACCGAGTTGCAGGGCGAGCGGATGCTCGCTGGCATCGAAGCCGAGCAAGCGCTCGCGTTGCCCATGCAATACCGCCTGGGCGTGCAGCATCTCGGTGTACAAGCGCGCCGACGGCGCCAGCAGCCGATGGAAAAACCGACAGTGCCGGTCGGTCCAATCCATCATCGGCGCCACGCACAGCCGCCAGCGTCCGGTGCCGCTTTCCGGCTGTGCTGCCGCTGGATTGCCGTTTGCTGTTGCGATCGGGTCGGTCATGCTTTGTGGATTCAAGGATGCGCCAGGTCCGCGGCCGGGCACGCGACCGCGGAGATAATGGCCAGCAAGCATCGCCTGCTCGCCCGGCAATTCGGTCAGAACGGAATCTCATCATCCCACGGCACTGGGTGCGATTGCCCTTCGCCCTTGTGCGGTCGATCATCCGGCCGCGGCTGCGCATCCGCGTCCGCCATCGCCTGCAGCAGGTCCCAGCGGCCATCCTGATGCATTTCGATCGGCGTGGCGTTGCGTTCGTAAAACAGTTCGGCATCGATGCCGTCGATCAGCGGCGGCCGCCGCACCCAACGCTGTTTGCCGTTGAGGAACACCATCTGGTGGGTGGCGCGCCATTCCTTGCGTTTGCGGCGCTCGGCCGCGGTCAATTTGCGTTTGGGTTTCTTGGCCATGGCGGGCGCTCCGCTTGCGTTTTCTGGGTGTCGATTCGCCGATCGCCGGCCGGCTACTGCCTGGCCAGCTGCGGTACGCGCCCGCCCCAGCCGGCGGCCTGGCGGGCAAAGAAATGTTTGAGCGGCGCCAGCGCGTCGGCCAGATCGAGTCCGCGCGCGGCCAGTTCGCCAAGCGCGGTCGGCGCGCCGCCAAAGGTCTGTTCGATGCGGTCGATCAGGCGCGCGGCCAGCAGGTTGTCGCCGTGGCGCCAGGCGGCGTAGCGGGCCAGCGTGCTGGCCGCGCCGATATCGCGCGATCGCGCCCGGGCCTGGCTGACGACGTCGATCAGGGCGGCGGCATCGAGCATGCCGAGATTCAGCCCGAGTCCGGCCAGCGGATGCACGACGTGGGCACTGTCGCCGATCAGCAGCAGCCGTTCGGCGCTGACCCGCTCGGCCAGTTGCAGGCGCAACGGAAACGCCTGGCGTGCGGCGACCGCATCCACGCGGCCGAAGCGGTCGCCACCGGCACTTTCCAGTTCGGCGATGAATTCGGCATCGCAGAGTTCAGCCAGGCGCGCCGCCTCGGCCTGCGGCCGCGTCCACACCAGACTGGATCGCCCGTCGGCGAGCGGCAGCAGGGCGAGCGGACCGCCGCGCGCAAAACGTTGGAAGGCGATACCGGGATTCGGCGATGCACTCGAAACCTGGGCGGTCAGCGCGCTGGCCTGGTAATCGCGGCCGCTGACACCGATACCGGCGCGCTCGCGCAGATCCGAGCGCCCGCCCTCGGCCGCGATCAGCAGGCGCGCCGAAAGTTCCTGGCGATCATCCAGCGCCGCGTGCAGGGTATCGGCCGCGATCCAAGTGCGATCGATGCGCGCTGGCGCATATACCTGCACGGTCGCCGGCAGCGCCTGCCACAGTTGCCGCTGCAGGGCGTGCAGATCGACGATCCAGCCGAGTGCCGCGGCGCCGACCGCGGCCTGATCGAAAAACACCTGGTGCGCGCCGGCCTGCACCTGCATCTGCCGGTACGCTGCGGCCGCCGTGGGCGGGAGCGGCCATTGCCCGAGCGCCGACAGAATCCGCACCGAGGCCGGCGATAACGCGACCACCCGCCGGTTGTCGGGCAGCGTCGCCGCGGCCGGCGCGGGTGCGCGCTCGATCAGCGCGACTTCAAGACCGGCGCGCGCCAGCCCGAGCGCGGCGACCGCGCCGACGACGCCGCTACCCGAAACCAATACATCGAAGCGGCTCATAGCGCCAGACTCCGATAGCCCATGCCGGCGCGTGCCAGTTGCCCCTGCAGTCCCGGCAGGCGGTCGGCGGCGAGCATCGCCAGGCCGCGCAATACTTGGTGCGGGAGCGAAACGCCACGGGTCAGTCGCACCAGGCCATCGCTCATGGCGATGGTCTGGGCGCGATCCGCGCGGCGCGACGCGGCATAGGCATCGAGACTGGCTTCGGCACCGGGGTCGGTCGCGGCGAGCACGCTATCGGCCAGCGCGCTGGCATCACGCAGGCCCAGATTGAAACCCTGGGCGCCGATCGGATGGATGGTCTGGGCGGCATTACCGATCAGCGCGACGCGGCGATCGCCAACCCGCTCGGCCACCGCCAGCGCCAAGGGCCAGGCCTGGCGTCTACCGACCCGGGTGAAGCGGCCGAGCCGGTAGCCGAAGCGTTGCTGCAGCAGGGCGATGAATCCGCCATCGTCCAGGGCCAGGGTCGCCTCGGCCTGCGTGGCCGGCACCGTGCAGACCACGCCGCAGCGTTGATCGCCGAGCGGCAACACCGCCAGCGGACCGCTGTCGGTGAAGCGTTCGAACGCGCGCCCCTGATGGGCCTCGCTGGTAGTCGCCGCACAGACCACCGCGGTCTGCTGGTAATCGCAGCGCTCAACCGCAATGCCGAGCCGGGCGCGGATCGACGAGGCACTGCCATCGGCCGCGACCAGCAAGCGCGCCCGGGCTGCGGCCGGCACCCCCGCCTGCTGCCAGCGAATCTCCACCGCGTCGTCGGCTGCCACGAAGTCCAGCAGTTCGGCAGGCCGCAAGCGGTGGATATCGCGCGCCCGCGCCAGTCGCTGTTCCAAAGCGCCAACCAGGAGACGCGCCGGCACGGTCAGGCCGAAGGCATCGACACCGTGACCACGGGCATCGAGCAGCACCCGGCCAAACTCGCCGGCGCGGGAAATATGAATCTGCCGGATCGGGTAGCCGGCCGCCGCCTGAGGAAAAGCATCGAGTTCGCTCAGCCGCTCGACGCTGGCTCGGGCCAATGCGAAGTGACGCTCATCCCAGGCCGCCGGCCGATCCGCATCCTGGACACTGGCATCGAGCAACAGCACCCGACGTCCGTGCCCGTCCAATGCCGCGGCCAGGCTCATGCCCACCAGCCCCCCGCCAACGATCACGACATCGAATAGTTCCTGCATGGCGGCATGATAAAGGAAGCGCAAAGTGGCTGGAGAATGTCGTGCCACCGACCGGTCCGGCGGATCAGAAGGCAGAGGACGGAGGACAGAGGACAGAGGACAGAGGACAGAGAGCCGTCGTCCCGGCGAACGCCGATCAGAGGACAGAGGACAGAGGACGGAGGACGGAGGACAGAGAGTCGTCGTCCCGGCGAACGCCGATCAGAGGACAGAGGACGGAGGACGGAGGACGGAGGACGGAGGACAGAGAGTCGTCGTCCCGGCGAACGCCGGGACCCAGTGCCCTTGACACTTCCGCCGCATCCGACACTGGGCCCCGGCCTACGCCGGGGCGACGGCTGTTGCATTCCCCACTCCCGACTCCGTACCGTTGCGCTTCGCTTCGCTGCGCTGCGCTCAGCACAACCTATTTCCATTCCCCGTTCCCCGCTCCCCGTTCCCCATCCCCCCATTCCCTGCCCTCCGAACCCGGCGCTGCTACACTTCGGCATCCGATTTCCGCCGACTGGAACACCGCATGCCCGATCTCCGCGCCCCCGACTCCCACCAGCCCACGCCGGGCCTCGAACTCTCGATCGTCGCCGGCATGGTGCTGCTCGCCGCCTTGTCGCGCCTGCTGGCGCATCCCTGGAATTTCAGCCCGTTGGAAGCTATGGCGCTGTTCGCTGGCGCGCGTATCACGAACCGCTGGTTCGCCCTGCTGGTGCCATTGGCGGCGTTGCTGGTGTCCGATCTGTTCCTCGGCTTTTACCCCGATATCTGGGTGGTCTACGCCTGCTTTGCGGCGATGGCCTTGGCCGGCCGCGGCCTGCGTCGGGCCGGTCCGAGTCGGATCGCGGCGTTTGGGCTGGGATCGGCGCTGGGGTTCTTTGCGGTCACCAACTTCGCCGTGTGGGCGATCGGCGATATGTACCCGCCGACCAGCGCCGGGCTGGCGGCAAGCTATATCAGCGCACTGCCGTTCTTGCAGAACCAGCTCGCCGGGGTTGCCTGCTACAGCCTATTGTTGTTTGGCGGCTACGCACTGCTACAGCGTGGTCTGGCGCAAACGCTCGGCGAGCGCGGACGCGCTTCCTGAGACGCATGAGCAACCGACTCAGCAAAATCTATACCCGCACCGGCGACGACGGCAGCACCGGACTGGGTGACGGCAGCCGCGTTGCCAAGGACTGCTTGCGGGTCGAAGCGTTCGGCACCGTGGACGAATTGAACAGCGCGATCGGCCTGGTCATCGCCGCTGACCCGGGGCCAGAAAACGCCGATCTACTGACAGCCATCCAGCACGAACTGTTCGATCTGGGTGGCGAGTTGTGCATTCCCGGCAGCAGCCTGATCGACGCCAGCGACATCCTGCGGCTGGAGCAGCGGTTGGACGCACTCAACGCCGACCTGCCAGCGCTCAAGGAATTCATCCTGCCCGGTGGCGGGCTGGCCGCCAGTCATTGTCATCTGGCGCGCAGTATTGCCCGCCGCGCCGAACGGGCCACGGTCAGCCTGGCCGCTGTCGAGCCGGTACGCCCGCAGGCGATCCAATATCTGAATCGCCTTTCCGACCTGCTGTTCGTGCTCGCCCGCGTGCTCGCCCGTGGCAGCGGCCACGGCGAGACACTGTGGAAGCACCAACGCCGCCCGCGCGGTTAAGGCAAGGGGCCGGCCGATGATCTTCACCCATCCATCGTGTTTCGAACATGACATGGGCGAGGGTCATCCGGAATCGCCGGCACGGCTGGCGGTGGTGGTCGACGCCCTGCAGCAGCCGCGCTTCCAGGGCATCGAGTGGCGCCGCGCCCCGACTGCCACCGTCCAGCAATTGCTGCGCGTCCATGATCGCTCGCTGATCGACCGGGTATTCAACAGCGCACCCAGCGATGGCTACCACCGGCTCGATCCGGACACCGCCATGAACCGCTGTTCGCTGCAGGCGGCGCTGCACGCCGCCGGAGCTGCTGTGGCCGCGGTCGAGGCGGTGCTCGCCGGGACCAGCCCGCGGGCCTTTTGTGCAGTGCGCCCGCCCGGCCACCATGCGACCCGCTTCGATGCCATGGGCTTTTGCCTGTTCAACAACATCGCGGTGGCCGCCGCTCACGCCCTGCATCGTGGCATCGCCCGCCTGGCCATCGTCGATTTCGATGTTCACCATGGCAACGGCACCCAGGACATCTTTGCCGAAGAGCCGCGCGTGCTATTCGTCTCTTCGCATCAGTACCCACTCTATCCGGGCAGCGGCGACCCGGACGAACACGGTATCGGCAATATATTCAACGCCGGCCTGATGGTCGGCGCGCGTTCGCTGGAGTTCCGCGAGACCTGGCTGAACCTGCTGCTGCCGGCGGTGGAAGCATTCGCACCGGAATTAATCCTGGTATCGGCCGGATTCGACGCGCATCGGCTCGACCCACTGGCGCAGTTGAATCTTCAGACCGAAGACTATGCCTGGATCACCGAACGGATCGTGGAGATTGCCGAGCGCCACGCCGATGGTCGGGTGGTATCCAGCCTGGAGGGTGGCTACAGCCTGACCGCGCTGCGCGAATCGGTCGGCGCGCATTGCGCTGCCCTGTTCGATCTGGACTGAGCGATCGACCGAGATACAAGGATCGCCTTCGGCCTTCGAAAATCGCCGGGCAGCGGCATCGACCGCCCCCCGGTGTCGGGTCCAGGCCTGCGGCGCTCGACTCGACCCAGCGCCAGCGCGAAGGCCGGCCGAATCGCAGACAAAAAAAGGGCACCGTGGTCAGCGGTGCCCTGTCAATTTCCCTGAAGCAGCACAACCGGACCAAGAGAGCCGGCTGGTTATTACCGCCTTCAGCTCTCCGGGACCACGTTGACCTTCACATTGCAATGCACGTCGGCATGCAAGGCGATATGGACTTCGTGTTCGCCGGTGCGACGGATCGGGCCTTCCGGCAGGATCACTTCGGCCTTCGACAGCGGATGACCCGCAGTCGAGAAAGCCTCGGCGATATCGCGCGGACCAACCGAGCCGTAGAGCTTGCCTTCCGTGCTGGCATTGGCGGGAATGGTGACCACCGCCGACTCGAGCGTTTCCTTGCGGGCCTGAGCGCTCGCCAACTGGCCATTGGCCTTGGCTTCGAACTCGGCACGACGCTGCTCGAAATCAGCGACGTTGGTTGCCGTGGCAAAAACCGCTTTGCCTTGCGGAACCAGATAATTCCGGCCGTAGCCGGGTTTGACCTTGACCTTGTCGCCAAGATTGCCAAGGTTGCGTACTTTCTGGACCAGAATGAGTTCCATTGTTCAATGCTCCTCAACGGCCCGTGTGGTTGTCGCAATACGGCAACAGCGAGAGAAACCGCGCCCGCTTGATCGCCGTGGCCAACTGCCGCTGGAACCGCGCCTTGGTGCCGGTGATGCGCGAAGGCACGATCTTGCCGGTCTCGGTGAGGTACTGGCGCAACGTGTTGATGTCCTTGTAATCGATCTCGGTGACTTTCTCGGCGGTAAACCGACAGAATTTCTTGCGCCGGAAGAACCTGGAGCCGGCGTTGCTTCTTGGCTTTTTCGCGTTCTTCTTCATGCCGCGTCCTCGAATTCAGAGTCGGAAAAGCCGACTTCGTCCTGGGAACGACGGCGCTCTGGTTTCTCGTCCTTCATCTTGGCGATCAGCGAAGGTTCGGTGACCGCGTTGTCGCGCGCGGTGATCAGATGCCGCAGCACGGCATCGTTGAAGCGGAACGCCGACTGCAGCTCGTTCAACACGGACTGGCCGCATTCGATGTTGAGCAGCACGTAGTGTGCCTTGGCGACATTGGCGATCGGGTAGGACAGCGCACGCCGCCCCCAATCCTCATGCCGGTGGATGATGCCCTTGTCCCCTTCGATCAAGGCCTTGTAGCGCTCGACCATGGCGGGAACCTGTTCGCTCTGGTCCGGATGGACGAGGAACACGATTTCGTAGTGACGCATGAAAACTCCTCTTGGACGTAAGTGGCCTCCTGTCTATGCAGTGAGGCAAGGAACCCGAGCTCAACCAGCCTCGGGAACGCCAATGATAGCGGTCCGGCGACTCTCCCCGCAACGGAAATTTCCTGTCAAATCATAGGCATGGAACAACAAACCAAGAACAATCAGCAACTTAGAGGCGCTATCCACAGGCGATGGAGCCGCTTGCACCAAGCTGGCGCTTGAACATGTCGGTCTGAGAAACGCCGGTCACATCGCGGCGTTTGACGGCCTTTGCGGCACGCCTGGGGTCGAGGCCAGAGGCTGCCGAGGGTGGGCCGCAGCGGGCAGGCTGGCCGGGGGCAAGGCGATCGGCCCGGTCTCAGCCGGCGCTGAAACTCTCCCCGCAGCCGCACTCGGCCGTGGTGTTCGGGTTGCGAAACACGAAGTTCTGATTCAGGCCCTGCTGAACGAAATCGATCTCGGTACCGGCGACCACCGGCAGGCTGTCTGGATCGACCAGGATGCGAATACCGCGCGATTCGAACACCCGATCATCGGCTTTCTGTTGATCGGTGATATCGACCACATAGGCAAAACCGGTACAACCGCTGCGTTTCACCCCGAAGCGCAGACCGAGCGCTTTCGGTTGCTCACGCAAGTAGCCCCCGATCCGGGCGGCGGCAGTTTGTGACAGCGAAATCGACATAGAGCCCACCAGTGCAGAAGACAGAAGACACAAGACAGACAATAGCATCCTGCAAGCCAGATCGGATGCGACCGTCGCCGGTCGCCTTGCGCACGTCGTTCGAAGCGCATCAGCTATGATCGCCGCCCTTACCGGACCAAGATGGATGCGCGCTCTGCGCATTCAAGCGGCCCGCGCGCAGATCAATCCATGAGTAGCGGAGTGTTTTCATGAGTACAGGCAAGTTGAGCGTGGCCGCGGCTCTGGCCGGCCAGTTGGCCATCGGTTCCCGTGCGACCATCGAGGGCTGGGTCAGAACCCGCCGCGATTCCAAGGCGGGGTTGTCGTTCATCACCGTCAACGACGGCTCCGGCCAGGATTCGATCCAGTTGGTGGCCGCGAACACCCTGGCCAATTATGCCGAGGAAATCACCCGCCTGACCGCCGGCTGCGCGATCCGTGCCGAAGGTGAGCTGGTCGCCTCGCAAGGCAAGGGCCAGAGCGTCGAACTGCAGGCCAGTGCGATCGAGGTGTTGGGCTGGGTCGACGACCCGGAAACTTACCCGGTCCAACCCAAGCCGCACACCATGGAGTTCCTGCGCGAGGTCGCGCACCTGCGTCCGCGCACCAATACCTTTG
>JBFXKH010000146.1:0-8398 GCA_050173995.1 Lysobacterales bacterium
CCTCGATCCAGATCTCGATGATCGGATCGCCGTCGCCACACACCACCCAGGGCGCACTGCGGCCGTCGGCACCGCCGCTGTCCAAGGTCAAGGCCGCGCCCGCCGACCGCATAAAGGCATCGAAGCGCCCCGCCACATCGCCGTCGCTCCGCCGCATCCAAACCAACACATCAAAGCTCATCGTGCGCCCCCTCGGATTGATTCACGCCACCACCGCCGCCATCACCCGCAGCACGCCCTATCGGTCAGCACCTGCTGCCGACCCACCATCGACACACGGCACCCGAGCACCGACCCAACCATAGCTCCTGTCGCGATAGTCCCTTTACCACAGCGAACATCAAACCGCGCCAACATCAACTCGACATCACCTCACGCAACCGCGTCCAGTTGCTTGCCGATGTCGGCGGATCGGCAAAGCTCAACAGGTACAGCCAACTGAACAGGTAATTGCCGATCGGCGCGCTGATCAACGGATATTCATCGCGCTGCACGCCGAGCGACGTGGTGACCGGACAGCGGTAGCTATTGAATACCTCGAAGAAGAACTGGTGTACGCCCTCATCGACAACGCGTAGATAGCAAACTCCGTCATCTTCGAACGCCTGCATCGCAGCGACGACCCGCTTGAACATGGCAAACTGCAGCGGAAATCCGGGACAGGTCTTGCGGATGGCGAGCAGCGCCTTGGCCAGTTCCAAATCACGTGCAATCAGCGCCGCCAAGGTGGCCAAAAGCACGCCCGAATGCTCCATGAAATGCAGCGGTTTTTTGCGCGTCCGATAGGCGCTCAGCACCGGGCGCGCGCCCTCCAACAACAAATCACAGTCGGGTACCCATCCCATGCAGGCAGTCTTGGCGATGGCCATGCAAACAAACGCCTTCAAGCGCTCAATCGCTGCCACGCCGCTCTCTTCCCCGCGGGCCTCGGCAGCAGCAATCGATAATTCCAGATCCGGCGGATTACCCGTGTACACCTTGGCTGCCGTGCGGGTCGCATAATCGAAAATGAGTTGAGCGCGGGTTTCATCCTGACCCAATGCCAACAGCACCAGCCCATCGCGCACGTGATACTCAGATGGAACATAATAGTAACGTTCCTCCAGGTAACGCTCCATTCGCTCAACCTGCTCTTGCTTGAAGAGCCGGGGGTATTCGTTGAGCACATTTGGCTCAGGATTCTCCAGAGCCGCACGCCACAGCGCGCCGACCGAAACCGCATACCGACTAAACATCGATCCTCCTGAACTCCACACTACGAATTCCCAAGGCGCGCAGCGCGGCGGTAATGCCAGCTTCGTCGATTCGGGTGTCCGGCAAACCGTCAATCATTCCTACACGCACCAGCGACTCAGCGCATTCCGACCGGAGCTGAACGATAGCCACAGCGCATGGCAGGTAATGCGTGGGCGGCACAGTAGCTGAATAAAGAGTGGGTGTCCTTTGGGTTCTCCCTCTGGGTTCTCTGGGTTCTAGCGCAGCGAACCCAATCTTCTCGACTCAGCGCCGCCGCAATAGCTGGGGTTCGCTGCGCTCACCCCAGCCTACTTGCTAATCAGGTCAGCGTTTGATCTGGCGGGGATCGATCCAGTGCCAGCCATTGTTGGCTTGGACCAGGCTGCGCTGTTCGGTGGCTTCGACCAAGCGGACCTTGAGCAGCCGGTTCGGGCGGATCGGATCGACGGTCATGGCCTTGATTAGGCTTCCCGCCGAAGCGGCCGGCAGTCCGGCTTCCAGGTCGCGACCAAGCAGCCTGCCGACTTCTTCGATGGCCAGGACAAATGCCTCGTTCAAGCGCCGCGAGTCGCTTTCCGCCCAGGCTGCGGCATTGTGCTGGTAGCGGTTTTTCCCCGGCGACTTGGGTTGCTTGCCGAATGGCGCGTGAGTTACGTGTTCGGAAAAGTAGTTGGCCGCGCGCAGCACTTCCGGCTTGGCGCGGATGCGTTCGGTCATGGTCATGTTTTTGCCCTGTTCGTAGGTTGGCGGCAAGCGCTGGTAGTTCAGCACTTGGGTTGCTACCTGGACATAGGCGATATCGAGGTTCATGCGCAGTGCGTAGCGCAGCCTGACCTCCAGAATCCGTGCAGGCACCCACTCGACCAGCTTGGCCTGCCATTCGGCCTGATCGCGAATCACGGCGAAATCCGCCCCTTCAGTCAATGCCACTTCGGGCAGATGGGCGAGGATGCAGTCGATCAATTGCCGGTCCAGGGGAGCGTCGCCGACGTCGAGTTGCAAGGGCCCGGCCTGCTTTTTCCGGTTGTGGGTCTGCGCGGAGGAAATGCCCATGGCCACCGCGAATGGCAGCACACCGCCGAAACTCATGATGCCCCGGTTTGGCGCCACCCGGTCGACCTCCAGTTCGGACTGTTCGATGACGAACAGCACATGATCGATACGCATGGATGCCGGCAGCGGACCGGTCGCCACGCTGGGTGGCTTGGCGGCCATGGCACAGGACGTGAAAAAGGACAACAGTAGTGCAGTGCAAATCCGGTCCAACATGGCGATTTTCCTCTTCGAGCAAATGCATGTTTGCATGGTCTGCGGCGGGCATCCAGCAGGTGGTGCGGAGCGAAGCGGGCGACAATCGCCGCTCGCGACCATTCCGACAACGCCCGCGGATCGATGCTGATTCGCTGCGGTTCGCAAGCCCACAGCCAGCCTGCGGGCCGCGCCTCATCCATCGCGCCGATGCTGCCTGGCTTCGAACAGCTTGGCGTATTTCAGGAAGGCGTAGTAGGCGCCGCTGACGCTGGCGATGAAGCCGGCCCAGCCGCTCAGGAACTGGCGTTTGAGGATGAAGTGTTTGACGAACACCAGTGGCGGGTAGAAGACCATGCGGGTGCGCAGCCAGCCTGCACCGCGGGCGCTGCGGTGGGCGACCAGGCCGCTGGAATAGTGGTTGATTTTTTCTACCTTGGTGTGCAGGTCGGGTTCGCCCTGGTGGCGGAAGCGGGCCTTGAGTCTGACTACGCGGCCGGGGCCGCCGGGGGCGGCGTGGACCGGGTCGCCCTGCATGCGGTGTACGCGCCGATCGAACAGGCGCAGGTGGTGGTTGTGTTTCGACCACGGGTGCTGCCAGCGCCAGAACATCTGTTCGGTGCGCGGCAGGGCGAAGCCGCTGGCCTGGGGCGCGATCAAGGCCCGCTGGATTTCATCGGCGAGTTCATTGCTCAATGCCTCGTCGGCGTCGAGCAGCAGGATCCAGTCGTGGGCTGCCTGGTCGATCGCGGATTGTTTCTGCGGGCCATAGCCCTTGAAGGCTTCGACCACGATCCGCGCGCCGAAGCCCTGGGCGATGGCGACGCTTTGATCGCTGCTGCCGGAATCGAGCAGCAGGATTTCGTCGGCGAAGGCGGCCGAGGCCAGACAGGCTTCGAGCGTGGCGGCATTGTTCAAGGTGGTCACCACCAGGGTGAACGGCAGCCGTTTCATGGCTGCTCCCGGGGCGGCGCCGACAGCGCGATCAGTAGCGCCAGCAACCACCAGAACAGCAGGCCCCAGAACGCCGAATAGAACGCCAGGTGGGTGTTGAGCGGAAAGACCATGGCGAGCACGGCCAGGGCCGGCGCCAGCGCCGCCGCGCGTTGCGCTGGTGCCAAGCGTATCCAGTAGACCAGCATGGCCAGCGACCCGAACAACCAGGCCAATACCCCGATCAGGCCGGTTTCGCTGGCCACTTCGAGCACGATCTGATGGGCGTGGCTGGCGCTGGCACCGACCGCAACCCAGCGGTCGTCGGCATCGGCATGCTCGGCGTAGGCATGGCGAAAGGCACGCACGCCGACGCCATTGATCCAGTGCGCGCGGGCCATGCGCGTGGCCGCGTGCCAGACGCCGAGGCGGTAGGACAGCGCCAGATCGAGTGCCTGCCGATCGCCGTCGAAGGCCAGCCGAGTCTGTAGGACGCGCTGCGCGAAGCGCTCGGAGAGCTGGTAACTGGCCGCGACCAGTACCGCGCCCAGTATCAACGCGGCCGCAGTCCATGCCAAGAAGCGCCGCGGCGATGGCGCGAGGTGCCAGAGCAGGCCCAGGCTGACCAGGGCGAAGCCGATCCAGCCGGCGCGTGCGCCGGCGAGCAGCACGACCACGCCGAGCAAGGCCCAGGCGATCGCCAGGCCGGTTGGTCCGAAGCGGCGCCAGGCTGGCACCAGCAGCAGCGGTGCGAGCACGGCCAACACCGGCCCGAGTTTGAGGTTATCGTCGCCGAAGATGCCGCTCAGCCGATCCAGCCGCATTGACCCGCCCAGACCACTGCCGGTCGCGGCCTGGACCATGGCATCGAACGTCCACAGCGCGATCAGTACCGCCGCGCCCTGGGCGAAGCCGCGCCGCGCGCTGGCGGTCGCCAGGGTATCGATGGCGAACCAGCCGAACGGCAGGAAGCGCAGGTCGAGCCCGACTTCCTGCCAGGTCTTGGCGGGGGCCAGGCTGTCGAAAGCCGAAACGAACTCGGGCAGCCAGTAGGCCAGAAACACCAGCAGCAGAAGGTTTTCGCTGCGGGTATCGCGGGCCTGGCCACGGTGCCGGATGCGGCGAACCAGCCCGATCAACGCGGCGATCAGCAAGGGCAGTTCGGCGGCGTGGCCGAACGGCAACAGCGCCAGCACGGCAAGCAGCAGGCCCAGCGATCCGTGTCTGCGCAGCGCGCTCATGGTCCGTCCCCGGTCAGTTCCGCATAGACCGCAAGCGTAGCCGCCTGCATGGTCTGCACGCGATAGCGATCGAACGCCGCCGGCTGCGGCCGTTCGGCAAGCAGGCGCCGCGCCTGGGCCAGCAGCGTATCGTGATCGCCAAGCGCTACCGCGCCCTCGGGATACAAGTCTGCAAGCAGTTCGCCGACGCCGCCCTGCGCCCAGCCGAGCACCGGCACACCGAGGGCCAGGGCCTCGACCACGGTGCGCCCGAACGCCTCGGGCTGTCTGGACAGTTGCAGCACCAGGGCGGATTCGGCCAATACCTCGCGCACGTCTTGGCGCGGTGGCGTCATCACCAGCTTGCCGGCCACGCCGAGTCGTTCGGCTTCGCGGCGCAATTCGCGCAGATAGGCCTCGCGTCCGGCCTGATCGGCGCCGAGCAAGAGCAGGCAGCCATCATTGCCGGCGGCGTGCAGGGCCGCCAACAGGCGCAGCGCGTCGGCGTGGCCCTTGAGCCTTGTACCGCGGCCGGGCAGGCACAGCCAGGGCGCCGCGGCCAGGGCCGGATACTCGGCGATGAACGCCTGCCGCCATGCGGCGCTGGCCCGATAGCCGTGGACGAAGTGCGCGGCGTCGATGCCGCGCGGGATCACCCGGATGCGCTCCGGATCGAGCTTCGGATAATGCCGGATCAGGTGCTCGCGCACCGTGCGCGATACCGCGATCACCCGTTCGCCGCGGGTCATGATCGCACTGTAGGCATTGACCGAGTTCAGCCCGTGCACCGTGGTCAAAAAGCGTGGCCGCGGCCCGCGAAGGCCGCGCCAGGCCAGCCAGCCGAGCCAGGCCGGCAGCCGCGAGCGGGCATGCACGATATCGGCGTTGGCGATCAACTGCCGCAGCCGCCAGACATGGCGCAGACTGAACAGGGATTTTCGCCCGATCGCCAGTTCGACATGCTCGGCCCCGCTCGCGAGCAGGGCGGGCAGCAGTCGGCCACCGGCCGATACCACGATCGCGCGATGACCGGCAGCAACCAGGGCGGCAGCGATTTCCAGGGTGCCGCGCTCTACTCCACCGGCATCCAGCGCCGGCAGCAATTGCACCACGGTCAGTCGCCGGGTCACGGCGCAGCGGTCAATCGGCCAGGGTAAATTGCGCGCCGCAATAGGGGCACTTGGCGCTGCCGCTGGACTCGATCGGCAGATAGACGCGCGGGTGCGAGTTCCACAACGCCATCGCCGCGGTCGGGCAACTGAGCGGCAGATCGGCACGACCAACCTGGTACTGGCGCTCGGTATTGGCCGGCGTGGCCGGGCCGTGGGCGGGATCGGGGCGACTCATGGCGAAGTCCGGTAGCGGGTGCAGTCGTGCAGTTTAGCCGAAGGGTGGCGACGCGGGGTTCAGGGGACTGGTTCAGGGGACTGAAGACAGACGACAGAAACAGCCGTCGCCCCGGCGGCTTTCAACAGCGTAGCTGGTCAAGCCGGGGCCCAGTGTCGAATCCAGCGCAACGGTCAAAAGCACTGGGTTTTTTCAGTCCTCCGCCCTCAGACTCAGTCCTCAGTCCTCAGTCCTCTGTCCTCTGTCCTCTGTCTTCTGTCCTCTGGCAGCGGCCTCGGTGTCGATACGGATCTGCACGGTGTCGCCCAGCATGCCCGGATAGATCGCGATACCGAAGTCGGCGCGTTTGATCTCGGTCCGCGCCACGAAGCCCGCAGCCGGGACCTTGCGCATCGGATGCGAATCGACGGTGCGCATGCTGACGTCCAGTGTCACCGGCTTGGTCACACCGTGCAAAGTCAGATCGCCGGTGACCTTGAACTGGTTACCGCTGCCTTCGACCTTGGTACTTTCGAACTGTATGCGCGGAAATTGGGCCACGTCGAAGAAATCCGGAGCTTGCAGATGTTCGTCGAGCTTGGGTACGCCGCTGTCGATGCTGCTCACGTCGATACTGACCGAAACCTTGGAAGCCGGGAGATCGTTGACATCGAGCAGCAGGCTGCCTTCGAAGCGGACGAAGCGGCCTTGCATTACCGATAGTCCCATATGGTCGATGGCGTAGGCGATGCGGGTGTGGCTGGCATCGAATTCATAGGGTACGGGCGCGGCCGAGGCCAGTCCGCTGAACGTCAACATGGCAACGACGAGCAATTTAAATGAGTGCATGGGATCTCTCCTGACGATGGGGATGGGGCAGAGGCAAAGTCGAATGGTTACCGATGGCATGGGCACTACAGTATCTGACAGGCCTCATCGAAGCTCAGGCGTGGGCTGCGCGGGTGCAGGGTACTCGGGTCGCCATAGCCCAGATTGACCAGGAAATTGGATCGCACCGAGGTGCCGGCGAAAAACAGGCCATCGACCAAGGCGTTGTCGAAGCCCGACATCGGCCCGCAGTCGAGACCGAGCGCGCGCGCCGCCAGCATCAGATAGGCGCCCTGCAAGCTGCTGTTGCGCAGCGCGATACTGACCAGGGCGGGTTCTTCGAGGTGCGCGAACCAGGACCGCGCATCGGCGTGCGGGTAGAGCTTGGGCAGCATTTCATAGAAGTGGATATCCATGCCGACGATGGCGGTGACCGGCGCCGCCGCCGATTTGGGCTGGTTACCGGCGTCGAGTGCGGGTGCGAGCCGGGCCTTGGCCTCGGCGCTTTGCAGGAATACCACACGCATCGGCGACATATTCGCCGAGGTCGGACCCATCCGCGCCAATTCCCAGACCCTGTGCAGGGTATCGGTGGACACCGCGCGCGGCAGCCAGGGATTGGGGTTGGCCGAAAACGTGCGCGCTTCCAGAAATAGTTGCGCCAGGGCCGCGTCATCGAGCGCGGTATGCGGGGCTGCTGGGTTCATCGTGGGTGGTTCCTGTGCAGGGCGTGGTGCCGGCGGAACGGCCATGGTAGAACAACAACCCGGCCAACCGGCAGCGCGAGGTTCCGAGACCGGCAGCGCGGCGACCCCATTTCGTCGCCGCGAGCTGCGGGTGTACCGTTGCGGGCCGACGGGCCCGTCGCTCACCCCGCCAGCGCCAACTAGCCCCTAGCCCCATGCCCTGCCCACCTCGCATCTGGACGATCAGCGACCGCCACGCCGGCAATCGAAACCAGGCTGCCGCCCTGGCCGCGGCGCTGGGCAGCGCCGAGCGACACGTCGAGGTGGATTTCGCCGCACCTTGGCGCTGGCTGGCGCCGCGGCTGGTCGGCGGTGCGCTGGCGGCGCTGCCGTTGAGCGCGCGCACTGCCCTGCAGGGCGAACCGCCCGAGATCGCAATCGGCTGTGGGCGACAGGCCGCACTGGCGCTGCGGGCGCTCAAGCGCGCCCTGGGCAAGCGGGTTTTCACCGTGCAGATTCTCGATCCGCGGATCGCCACGAGCGCCTTCGACCGGGTGATCGCGCCGCGCCATGACCGCCTGCACGCCAACAACGTGATCGCCAGCATTGGCGCCCTGCACGCCATCGATGCGGATTGGATCACGCGCGCACGCGCCGAATTTCCGTCCTTCGCGTCCTTGCCGCGACCGCTGACCGTGGTGTTGATCGGCGGTCCGCACCGGCACGCCGGACTCGACCCTGATGCGATCGACAAGCTGTCCGCGGCGCTCGCCGCGCACCACGCCCAGGTCGGCGGAACGATCCACCTGGTCGGCTCGCGACGCACGCCGGCGACCCTGGCGCCAGTGCTGCGTCGCGCCGCCCAGGCGCTGGGCGCGACGCTCTGGCTCGACGCCGGCGACGGCCCGAATCCGTATCGCG
>JBFXKH010000147.1:0-8333 GCA_050173995.1 Lysobacterales bacterium
TCGCAGCAGACGCAGCACCCCAGCCAGCCAATGACCGCCGAGCAGCCACAGCGGTGGCGCGCTGAGGATGATCAGCAGGTTCATCCAGTTCTGCCGCAGATAGCGGCGCCAATCGCGGACCATGGCTGTGATCGCGATCGTCTCGATCAGGAACACCGCCCAAATCACCGCGTCCACCCGCATCGCCATGCCGGGCGACAGCAGCCGATGCGACTCAAGCAGCCACAACAGCGGCAGCAGCAGGGCCAGGGGCAGCAGCAACCACTCGAAGCGCAGAAACCAGCGGTGCGTGCTGCAACTCTCGTCCGCCGCCACCCCGGCCAGCCCCACCCAACGGGCCAGGCGCAGGCGGGTGGGCGTTAGGTTCATCCGCCGACTGCCTCGGTAGCAGCGATGGTCCACGGTTCGGCGGCGGCAGCGGCGCACCATTCGACCATTGCCGGCAGCGCCATCAGCGCATCCACATAGCGCTGGCAAAGCGGGTCCAGCCGCAGCCCATAGCTCTGGAAACGCGTAGCCACCGGGGCAAAGAACGCGTCGGCCAGACCGAACTCGCCGAACAAGAACTCGCCGTCTGCGCCGAACCGCTCGCGCGCCTCGCGCCAGATCTGCTGGATCCGGCGCGCGTCGGCCGCGGCGGCTTCCGGCAGATCGAAATCCGTCAGCCGGCGCCGGATATTCATCGGGCAACTGCCGCGCAACGCCGCGAAACCGGAATGCATTTCGGCGGTCACCGCCATCGCCTGGGCGCGGGCTGTCGGCGCCTGCGGCCACAATCGCACCTGCGGCCAGCGCTCGGCGGCGTACAGGCCAATCGCCAGCGAGTCCCAGACCGTGACATCGGCGTCGACCAGCACCGGCACCCGCCGGCTCGGCGAAACCCGCGCCACCGTTGATTCGAAATCCGCCGTGTCGAGCGGAATCAGCTCGGTATCGAAGACTACGCCACACTGGCGCAACAGCAACCAGGGCCGCAACGACCAGGACGAATAATTTCGGTTGCCTATAACCAGGCGTGGGCGCACGGGTGTGAGCGAGTTCAAGGGAGATCTCCGGGTTGATCGAGCAGGGGTAATATTTTTGCCGGCGGCTCGGAGAACACCACCTCGGTGTCGCTGCTGCGCCATTCCTGGCTGTCGTTGATAATCACCACGCCACCAGCATCGGCCATCAACAGCCGTTCGCTGCGCCCACTCAACACCACCGTGGCCATGTGTCCGGGCGGGAAGCGCAATTCGACGCCACGGATGCCGGTCCCGACTCGCGCTGGATCGCTGGCCAGCGCTGCCCTCGCCTGATCGATACCGGCGGCCAGTTCGCCATAACTGATGCGCAATCCGGAAACCGGCCGAAGCGACAGGGTAACCGCCAGCGTCAACGAGCCACGGGGCTGGTTGGATGTCACCATGGGATTCTCTTCGAGCAATTCGCCGGTGAGCGGAAAATCGAAACTCCCATCCGCGGCTACGTTCACCGGCTGCGGCCCGCCGCGCCGGTGGATCACCAGGCGGATCGACGCAGCCTGCACCCCGGGCAACTTGCTCTGCACCGTCGCACTGGCCAGCAAACGGTCATAGCCACGCAGTTCGAGCACCGGCCGCAGTGCCTGATAGAGCGCGGCATAGGGAATCGCCCCCGGTTCGGGCGCCGCGCCCGATAGCGCGCCGCTCAGAGCCAGAACAACCACTACCAGGGAGCGGGCAAACACGCGCATGCAGGGAATCCGAAACGGCTGCCAAGCATGTCGAATGCCCGCGCTCGGGTCAATGCGGTTCAGAGGACAGAGGACAGAAGACAGAAGACAGAAGCCTGAGGCAGGGGACAGAGGACTGAAGACAGCAAAGCCGTCGCCCCGGCGTTCGCCGGGACGACCCGCTTGCAGAGGACGGAGGTAGGGTGGATAAGCGCAGCGCATCCACCATCCAGACCGAAAGCCCGTCACTCAAATCCGCCACGGACGCCACTGGCGATCATGTTTCTGCCGGTAGATGTGCCGGCTGGCACGATCCTGGCGCAGCCGCAGCCACACGCGCTCGCGCGGCGAGATCACGCCATCGGCGCGGGCCACGCGGCGGCTGCGGGCGATCGAGCGTTGTTCGATCAGCAAGCCGCGCAGTTCGCGAGCATCGAGCGCGCCCGAGCGAACGCCGGCGGCGATGCGCTCGACCTGTCGGTGTTGGCGCTGACCCGCGTCCAGCGGTTCAGCACAAAGGCCGGTGGTGCAGGCCCAGAACAAGGTGGCAAGGGCGATGGGTTTCATGTTGGTCTCCTGGTTGGGGTGGATTTGCTACCGATTGCGTTGTTGACAACGCATCCAGCCAAAAGTCGTTGACCGAACCCGCGGCGCTACCAGCGCCTTAACCAGCGAGCGCTCGGATGCCGTGCCAGTCGCTGCGCCAGGCGGTGCCGTCAGGTACCGGACGGAGTATCCGTAGATGAACCGGGCCAAACCAAGGCAATCTCGGGGCGGTCGCGCTACCCTATGCGCATGTCGCCCTCCCGCAACCGCCTGACCTCGCTCGACGATCCACTGGCGCAATTGATCCACGCCTGTCTGCTGGATCTACTGGTGCGCAAGGTCGGCAAGGACGAGGGTGTCACTCCGGGCGAAGTGGCCCGACTGGCCGCCGACGAGGTGTCGATGGACTGGCGCGACCTGGTCCGTCCGGTGCGCCATGTTGCTACCCGTCTGTCTGAGCTCGGCCGCCTGGATATCCTCTGCGATGGCAAGCCAACCACCTGGCGCGATGCCCGCGGTGAGGTGCGCCTGCGTCTGCGGCGCACCCCCTGAACCACGCCTCGCGCCGCCATGCCAAGCACCGATCCGGAGTAAACTAAGCGGCTGAATCCCGCTTGGCCAACCCATGTCCGACGCCGTCGCACCCCATCATTTCATCCGCCAGATCGTCGAGGACGATCTGACTTCCGGTAAGCACGAGCAAATTCGCACCCGCTTTCCGCCAGAGCCGAACGGTTATCTGCACATCGGTCACGCCAAGTCGATCTGTCTCAACTTTGGCATCGCCGCCGATTTCGGCGGCCGCTGCAATCTGCGCTTCGACGACACCAACCCCAGCCGCGAGGAAATCGAATTCGTCGAAGCGATCCAGGCCGACCTACGCTGGCTCGGATTCGAATGGGCGGAACTTCGCCACGCCTCGGATTATTTCGAGGTGTTCTACCTGGCCGCCGAACGCTTGATCGACGCCGGACACGCCTATGTCTGCGACCTCGACGCCGAACAGGTGCGCGCCTACCGCGGCACCCTGACCGAGCCGGGCAGGAACAGCCCGTTTCGCGAGCGCAGCGTCGCGGAAAACCTGGACCTGTTCCGCCGCATGCGCGCTGGCGAATTCGCCGACGGCAGCAAGACCCTGCGCGCGCGCATCGACATGGCCAGCGGCAACATCAACTTGCGCGATCCGGCCCTGTACCGAATCCGCAAACAGAGTCACCAGAACACCGGCGACGCCTGGTGCATCTATCCGATGTACGACTACGCGCACAGCCTGTCTGACGCGATCGAGGGCATCACGCACTCTTTGTGCACGCTGGAATTCGAGGACCATCGTCCGCTCTACGACTGGATTCTCGACCGCGTCGACCTGCCTGGCCACCCGGAACTGCTTGCCTCGCTGTCGGCACGCGGCCTGCCGATCCTCAGTTCGCGGCCGCGCCAGATCGAATTTTCCCGCGGCAATCTCGACTTCACGGTGATGAGCAAGCGCAAGCTGCTCGCCCTGGTCGGCGAAAAACTCGTCGCCGGCTGGGACGACCCACGCCTGCCGACCCTGATCGGCGCCCGCCGTCGTGGTTATCCACCCGAGGCCCTGCGCAGGTTCTGGACACGCATGGGCATCAGCAAGCAAAACAGCGTGATCGACTATGGCGTGCTCGAAGGCGTGGTTCGCGAACAGCTCGACGCCATAGCGCCGCGGCGCATGGCGGTGCTCGATCCGCTGCGCCTGGTGATCACCAACCTGCCTGCCGCTCACCAGGAATCGCTGCGCTTTGCCAATCACCCCAAGGACGAGGTCCAGGGTCAGCGTGAAGTCCCGTTTGCCAATGAACTGTGGATCGAACAGGACGATTTCATGGAGGTGCCGAGCAAGGGCTTCCACCGTCTTGTGCCAGGCGGAGAAGTGCGCCTGCGCGGGGTCGGCATCATCCGCTGCGATCGTCTGGACAAGAATGACCAGGGCCGCCCGCAGACCGTGCATTGCACGCTCGATCCAAGCTCCCGGCACGGCATGGCTGGCGCCGAACGCAAGGTCAAGGGGACCATTCACTGGGTCTCGGCGCGGCACGCGATCGCCGCCGAACTGCGCCTCTACGACCGGCTGTTCACCGTTGCCGACCCCGACGACGAGAGCGACGGCAAGAGTTATCGCGACCATTTCAATCCGGACTCGATCAAGGTCATCGCCAGCGCCTGGCTGGAACCCAGTCTGGCCGGTGCCGCCAATGAGGACCGCGTGCAATTCGAACGCCTCGGCTACTTCGTCGCCGACCGCCACGACCACCGTCACGACCGCCCGGTGTTCAACCGCATCTGCACCCTGCGCGACACCTGGGCGAAGGCAGGCGGGGGGCGATAGTCGGGAGATAGTTTTCGGTTTTCGGTTTTCGGTTTTCGGTTTTCGGTTTTCGGTTTTCGGTTTTCGGTTTTCGGTTTTCGGATTCAAGCCACACCGAACACCGAACACCGAACACCGAACACCGAACACCGAACTCCGAACACCTAAAACCTGAAACCTAAAACCTGAAACCTGAAACCTAAAACCTAAAACCTAAAACCGCCCCCACCCATGCTCTACGCCCAAATCCATCTGACCCTACCCGCCTGGGTAGCGCAGGAAGTCGATAGCACAACGGCCTATCCCGACGCCAAATCGCAGATGCGTCTGGCGATCGAGCTTGCCCGGCGCAACATCGAAGCCGGCACCGGCGGCCCGTTCGGTGCAGCGGTGTTCAACGCCGCCGGGCGACTGATCTCGGTCGGCGTCAACCGGGTCACCGAACAGAGCTGCTCGCTGGCGCATGCCGAAATCATGGCCTTGATGACCGCGCAAACCCGACTGCAATCGTTCCGGCTCAACGCCGATGGCGACCGCTACACCCTGGCCACCTCGGCACAACCTTGTTGCCAATGCTACGGCGCCAGCTTTTGGGCCGGCATCGACACCCTGCGCATCGGCGCCCGCGCCGAGGACGTGCACGAGCTGACCGAGTTCGATGAAGGTCCGCTGCCCGCCGACTGGATCGGCGAACTCGAGCGCCGCGACATCCACGTCGAGCGCGACCTGCTGCGCGCCGAAGCACGCCAGGTCCTCGCCGACTACCGTGCCGGCGGCGGCCCCGCCTATTGACCGAGGACAGAAGACGGAAACAGCCGTCGCCCCGGCGAACGCCGGGGCCCAGTGTTGGATGCGGCGGCGCAGCCGATAGCACTGGATCCCGGCATTCGCCGGGACAACGGCGGCCTGGTTCGGTCCCGGCTCTGCTGAGCTACGGTTCCGCGCGGTCGCAGCGCGGCATGACGCCTTCTCGATCTCGCAGCGAACCGTGGCACGGCAGCGAACAACGAGTGACCCAAGCTGCGTCCGGCCGCCCTTGCATCGCACCTGCTGCTTCCCACTTACCGCCTCCGAATCGTTGCGCTGACCGGCTGCGCCGTTGAAAACCGCTGCGCTCAGCACAACCTATTTCCTCCTCTGAATCGTTGCGCTGACCGGCTCCGCCGTTAAAAGCCGCTACGCTCAGCACAACCCAATCCTCCTCTGAATCGTTGCGCTTCGCTTCGCTACGCTCAGCACAACCTATTTCCGCTTCCCGCTTCCCGCTTTCCGCCTTCCGCCTTCCGCTTTCCGCTTTCCGCTTTCCGACTCCGATCCCCTGAACCCCATGAGCACCTTATTACTCACCTGCCGTGCCGGCTTCGAGGCCGAATGCGCCCAGGAGTTGAGCGAGCACCTGGCCGCGCAGGGCTTGGCCGGCTTCGCCCGCATCGACCGCGACAACGGCTACCTGCTGTTCGAATCCGCCGACGGCAGCGAACTGCCGTCGGTCGACGCCGCCCGGTTGATCTTCCCGCGCCAGTGCCTGGCGGTCGCCGCGCATTTCCCGGATCTTGATCCCAAGGATCGGATCACGCCGATCCTGGAATGGCTGGGCCGGCACATCAACGCCATCGGCGAAGTCTGGACCGAAGCCCCGGACAGCCCCGCGGGCGAACAGTTGAACGCCTTCTGCCGAAGTTTCGAGTCGGCATTGGTGGCAAAACTCAAGCGCGAGAACTGGCTGGCCAAGGGCGCCGCCAAACGCCTGCTGCTGTTCTTCACCAGCGGCACCGAATGCTACCTGTGCCTTCCCGAACACCGCACGTCCGCCCTGCGTCAAGCGATTCCGCGGCTGCGTTTTCCCGGCGACGCGCCGAGCCGTTCCACCCTGAAGCTGGAAGAAGCGTTTCTGGTGATGCTGAGCGAATCCGAGCGCGAGCGCTGGCTGCAAGCCGGCATGAGCGCGGTCGATCTGGGTGCGGCCCCGGGCGGCTGGACCTACCAACTGGTACGCCGCTCGATCAAGGTCTGCGCGGTCGACAATGGCCCGATCGCCGAAACCCTGCTGGCCAGCGGCCTGGTCCAGCACATCCGCGCCGATGGGTTCCGCTTCCGTCCCAAAAAGCCAGTCGACTGGTTGGTCTGCGACATGGTCGAACAACCGATCCGGGTGGCCGGCCTGGTCGCCGACTGGCTGCGCGAAGGCGCCTGCCAGCGCGTCCTATTCAACCTCAAACTGCCGATGAAAAAGCGCTGGACGGAAACCCAGCGCTGCCTCGCCACCTTGCGCGAAAACGTACCGTTCGCCCTCGACCTGCGCGCCAAACAGCTCTACCACGACCGCGAGGAAATTACCGTCTATGCCGGTCCGGCCGAAACCCGTCGGGGCGGATAAGCACGACGCACCCCCATGCGCCCGGAGGTAGCGGTCCACTTGCTGCGCCGTGACATGTAATGGCAGCCTGGGGCTGCTAGTCTTCCGTGCTCGAATCATCGAGTGAAGTAAGGAGATCAATCGCCATGTCGCTGTTTCCATCAAGACTCTTCCTGGCCCGCGCTGCGGCATTGCTGCTGCTGGTTTCGCCAGCGTTTGCGCAAAAGGTCATCGTCAACGAGTTTATTCGGGCAGGCAATCTCGGTGCTACCGACGAGTGGATCGAAGTGCTGCTGGTGCAGCCTTTGACCGCCGCGGAACTGGACGGCTTTTTCGTTGGCGACTCTACCGGCACACGAGTTTCCAAGTTTTCCGGCTACCGGTTCACCAATATGGCCACCATCGCCGGATCGTTCCCCGCCGGCACACTGATCGTGGTGTCCGGCACCACCGGCCCGGCCGAGGACCTGACCTACAGCCCGGGCAGCGGCGACTGGAATCTGGTTCTGAAGACCACGGGCGCCAATATCACCGCCAACGGCAGCGCGGGGGACTTGGGGGGCACTGACGTTGCCTATGTGGATACCGATGGCACCAATGGCAACGCCACTATCTCCGCGGACGGTTTCGCGGTGACCTGGCCGAGCCCGGCAGTGGGGGCTTTTGGACTGGTGGCCAATGTGGCATTTGCTGCGCCAAACAACAATTCTGGTGCAGCACTGAACTCCGATCTCGCCGGGGCGACTACTGCCGGTAACTGGTCCATCAGTGTCGCTCTGGCATCGACCACGGCAGGTCAACCGAACGGCGCCGCCAACACGACCTACATCGACGGTTTGCGTAGCGCCATAGGTCCAGTCCTCCCCACCCTGAGCATCGCCAGCCTGGCGCTGGCCGAGGGCAACTCGCCGGCCTGCACCACGACCGCATTCGATTTCACGGTGACCGCGAGCGAGGCGGCGCCGGTGGGTGGATTCAACTTTACCTTCAATACCGCCGATGGTACGGCCACGGCCGGCAGCGACTACACCGCGGTCGTGGGCGGCGCCGGTGTGATTGCCGAAGGCCAGACCACCGGTACGGCGAGCGTGCTGGTGAACTGCGATCCCGACCCGGAAGCCAGCGAGACCTTTACCGTCAGCCTGGTCGATGGCGTGGATTTCAACCTGGGCTCGCCGTCGAACGCGACCGGTACGATCAACAACGACGATGGCATCGCCCAGCGCGAAATTGCCGAGATCCAGGGGACCGGCTTCCAGAGCCCGTTCAACAATACCGACGCAGCGGTCACCGGGGCGGTGGTCACTGGCCTGGTCAACAATGGGTTCTTCATCCAGGATCCGACCCCGGATGCCAACCTGGCCAGTTCCGACGCGATGTTCGTGTTCACTTCCAGCCTG
>JBFXKH010000148.1:0-8066 GCA_050173995.1 Lysobacterales bacterium
CATTGCCCAGTGCCACGGCGATATTGCGCAGCCAGCGCAGATAGCCGATGCGGCGAATCGCCGAACCTTCGGTGCGTGCCAGAAACTCGGCCTCGGTCCAGGCGAACAGCGCGGTCAGTGGGGTCGCATCGAGCCGGTGGCGGGCGCGGAAATCCGGCTCGGCGCTGAAGCCGGCGAACTTGTTCCAGGGACAGACCAGTTGGCAGTCGTCGCAGCCATAAATGCGGTTGCCGATCGCCGCCCGCAAAGGTTCCGGGATGGCGCCGTCGAGTTCGATGGTCAGGTAAGAAATGCAGCGGCGTGCGTCGACCTGGAACGGCGCGATGATCGCCTGGGTCGGGCACACGTCCAGACATCGGGTGCAAGTACCGCAGTAGTTTCCGGACTCCGCTGGATCAGCCGGCAGCGGCAGGTCGGTGAACAATTCGCCGAGGAAGAACCAGGACCCAGCGCGGGTATGGATCAGGTTGCTGTGTTTGCCGATGAAACCGAGCCCAGCATTGCGCGCCAACGCCTTTTCCAATACCGGCGCGCTGTCGGTGAAGGCGCGGTAGCCGAACGCGCCGACCTCGCTGCTGATGCGCTCGGCGAGTTTTTGCAGCCGTGGTCGCAGCAGCTTGTGGTAGTCGCGCCCGAGCGCATAACGCGACACATAGCCGAGTCTTCCGTCGTCGAGGATCGCCTGCATCGCGGCGCTGTCCGGCGGCAGATAATCCATGCGCACCGAGATTACCGCCAGCGTGCCCGGCAGCAGTTCCGCGGGGCGCGAACGTTTGCTGCCATGCCGGGCCATGTAGTCCATGCTGCCGTGGTGGCCTTGTTCGAGCCAACGCTGCAGGTGGGCCTCATCCTCCGCCAGGCTGCGGGTGCTGATGCCGGTCTGCTGGAAGCCGAGCTCGCCCGCCCAATGCCGGATGCGGGCAGGCAGGGTGCTGAAGTCGGTAGCGGCGGTTATGACGGCGGCAGGCATGGCCGCCAGTATAATCGCGCGATGGAGCGACCCGGCCCGCGCACTGAATCCCTGCTGCACAGCGCCGCCTCGATGCGCGCGCTGGAGCAGGCCCTGATGCGCCGGCATGGGCTCGACGCCCTGGCCCTGATGACGCTGGCCGGCAGCCGTGCGTTCGGGCGGCTACGTGCACTGTGGCCGGAGGCGCGGCTGCTGTCGGTGTTTTGCGGCGGCGGCAACAATGGCGGCGATGGCTACGTGTTGGCGACCCTGGCCCGTGCCGCCGGGCTCGAAGTGCAACTGTGGCGGGTCGGCCAGGCACCCAGCCGCGAACCGGCACGGACCGCGCGCGGACGCTATCTGGAAGCGGGCGGCAGCGAGCAGCCGTGGTCGTCGGCGCTGCCCGGCGTCGCGGCCGATGTCGTGGTCGATGCGCTGTTCGGCATCGGTCTGGACCGCGCCCCGCGTGCCGAGTTTCAACAGGCGATTGCGGCGATCAATGCCCAGGCGCGGCCGGTATTTTCGCTGGACCTGCCCTCGGGACTCGATGCCGATCGCGGGGCGACCCCGGGCGACTGCGTGCAGGCCACGGTCAGTCTGTGCCTGATCGCCTGGAAGCGCGGCCTGTTCACCGGGCGTGGCCCGGATTGCTGCGGACAGCGCCTGTGCGACGATCTTGGGCTGACTAGCGAGCCCTGTGAGCACGACATTGAAGGCGGTTCGGCGGAAGCGTCAGTGGTACGGCTACTAGGCGTCGATGCCGCCGCGCGGCGTTTGTCGACTCGGGCGCGCGACGCGCACAAGGGTCGCTACGGCCATGTGCTGGTGATCGGCGGCGACGCCGGCATGGGCGGCGCGGTGCTGATCGCCGCCGAATCGGCACTGCGCAGTGGCGCCGGCCGAGTGACCGTCGCCACCCATCCGGCCCATGCCGGTGGACTGATCCTGCACCGTCCGGAGCTGATGGTGCAAGCAGTCGAGGGCGGCGCCGATCTGGCGCGTCTGCTCGATCGCGCCACCGTACTCGCGATTGGACCGGGGCTGGGCCAGGGCGACTGGGGCCGGGCATTGCTCGCTCAGGTGCTGGCTTCGGGCAAGGCCGGTGTGTTCGATGCCGATGCGCTGAACCTGCTCGCCGGCCGGGACATCACCCTGCCCGCAGGATCGGTGCTGACCCCGCATCCGCTGGAAGCGGCGCGCCTGCTCGGCAGCGAGGTCGCCGCGGTCGAGGCCGACCGCTTCGCGGCGGTGCGGGCGCTCTCGGCGCGCTTTGATGCCAGCGTGGTGTTGAAGGGGGCGGGCAGCTTGATCGCCAGCGCCGATGGCCGCGTCTTTGTGTGCAGTGCCGGCAATCCCGGCATGGCCACGGCCGGCATGGGCGATCTGCTCACTGGCCTGATCGCTGGCTTGCTGGCCCAGGGGCTTGCCCCGGCCGACGCAGCCGCGGCCGGCGTGTGGGTACACGCCAGCGCCGCCGACCGAGTCGCGGCCCGGCGCGGGGAACGCGGCCTGATCGCCTCCGACCTGTTCGATTGGTTCGGTCGCCAGCTCAACCCATGAACCGCCTGCACCTTGCCAACCAGGCGGCGACCGAAGCCTTGGCTGCGCGACTCGCGGTTGGGCTGACGCCACCCTTGTTGATCGGCCTGCGCGGCGATCTCGGCGCCGGCAAGACCACCTTGGTGCGTGCCCTGGTCAATGCCCTGGTGCCAGGGACTGTGGTGAAGAGTCCGACCTACAGTCTGCTCGAGTCCTATGTTCTTCCGGGCGGATGCGAATTGCATCATCTGGATCTGTACCGTCTGCGCGATCCGGCCGAACTGGAGGATCTCGGACTCGACGACCTGCTCGGCACGCACTCGCTGGTGTTGATCGAGTGGCCGGAACGCGGCGAACCGCTGTTGCCGCAGCGAGATATCGATTTGGTTTTCAGCCATGCGGGCGAGGCCCGCGAGGTGCAGGTCGAGGCGCATTCGGCGGCCGGTGAGCGGCTCATGCTGTCCGTGGCTACGACCCGGCGATTCCCTTGAGCGAGAGGGGGTTTCCGACCATTGGTCAGGAACAATTTAAGAAGGCGCCACAGGTAACGGATTTCAAAGGATAAAGTGCTTGCATTCGGCCTTCGGTCGCGGTTCAATACCGCCATGCTGCGCCTGTTCCGACCCCTGCTGCTGTTGTTGCTGTTCGGCCCGTCCGGCCCCGCCTCGGCGCTGGAGCTGACCGGGCTACGGTTGTGGGTGGCCGACGACCATACGCGGGTGGTGTTCGACCTGTCGGACGAACCGGATTACAAATTGTTCCAGCTCGACGCGCCACCGCGCCTGGTGTTGGATTTCCGCGCCGGCCACGATGCCGGCCTGAGCCTGCCGACCGCCAAGGGTGTGGTGCAGGGCTTGCGCACCGGGCGACAGGACGGTCAATTGCGCGTGGTGCTGGACATCGATCGATCGGTGCAGCCGCGCTCGTTTCTGCTGCCCCCGGCCAACGGCAAGCCGCGACGGCTGGTGCTCGATTTGTACGAAGCGGATGGCGTTCTGGCGTCGGTCAAGACCGTGGAAGCGATCCGACCTGCGTTAGCGCGCAAAGTGGTGATCGCGATCGATGCCGGCCACGGCGGCGAGGACCCGGGGGCGATTGGCGCCAAGGGATCACACGAGAAAGACCTGACCCTGGCGGTGGCGCGCGAGCTGGCCCGCCAGATCGACGCCGAACCGGGTATGAGCGCTGTATTGATCCGCGACCGGGATTTTTTCATTCCCCTGGAACAGCGTTATGCGATCGCCCGCAAGGCGCGTGCCGATTTGTTCCTGTCGATCCATGCCGATGCCTTCGCCAACCGGGCGGCGCGCGGTTCCTCGGTGTTCGTGCTGTCCAATCGCGGCGCCTCCAGCGAAGCGGCGCGCATGCTTGCCACCCAGGAAAACCAATCCGATCTGGTCGGCGGGGTTTCGCTCGGCGACAAAGATTCGACGCTGGCGGCAGTGCTGCTCGATTTGTCGCAGAGCGCCACCATGGAAGCCAGCGAGAACGTGGGCATGAATCTGCTGCGTGGACTGGCGCGGATCGGCAATGTCCACAAGAGCGAAGTGCAGCGCGCCAACTTCGTGGTACTGCGTTCGCCGGATGTGCCTTCGGTGCTGGTCGAGACCGGCTTCATCACCAACCCGAGCGAAGAGCAGCGCCTGCATGACCCGGAGCATCGCCGCAAGCTGGCGGCGGCGTTGGTGGTCGGCGTGCGCGATTACTTCGCCAATACTCCCCCGCCCGGAACCTTGTTCGCCAGCAATCCGCAGCGGCCCAGCCAGCATGTGGTCGCGCGCGGCGAATCGCTGTCGCTGATCGCCGGTCGCCACCAAGTCAGCGTGGACGAACTGCGCCGGGTCAACCGCCTGGCCGGCGACAACATCGCGGTCGGCGCGGTTTTGAACCTGCCGCACCATCCCTGATTGCCCGCCGTGATCGTGAGCAATGACGCCGCCAACCGCAACCTGGCGCGAGCGGTTATTTCTGGCGCAACAGCACCGCGGTGATGTTGTCCGAGCCGCCGCCGTCGAGGGCGGCCACGATCAGGTGGTCGATGCACTCCTGGGCGGACAGGTCGTCGCGTTTGAGGATCGCGGCGATGCTGGCGTCATCGACTTCTTCGGTCAGGCCATCGCTGCACAGCAGGATCTGTTTTCCTGCGGTCAGCGTGCCAGTCAGACTCTCGACGCGCAGGCTCTGCGGATCGGTGACGCCGAGCGCCTGGGTGACCACATTGCGGTGCGGATGGGTACGCGCCTGCTCAGGGGTAATCGCGCCCTGTTCGATCAACTCGCGGACATAGGAATGATCGTGCGAAATCTGTTTGAGTGTGCCGTTTTCCATGGCGTAGACGCGGCTGTCGCCGACCCAGGCAACATCGAAGCGGTCGCCCTGCACGCGGATCGCGGCGATGGTGGTGCCCATCGGCAGGGCTTGCGCTCGGCTGGTCGAGAGCTGGATGATTTCCTCATCGGCGCGCTCGATGGCATCGACCAATGGCGTGCCCTTGGCGATCTCGCGGACCAGGGTGTCGCGCGCCAGCGCACTGGCGACCTCGCCACTCTCGTGACCGCCCATGCCGTCGGCAACCAGCCACAGGCCCAGGTCGCCGTCGGCGTAGTAAGTGTCCTCGTTGTGCTCGCGGCGCAAACCAACGTGGGTGCGATGTCCGAATTCGATCATGCCTGCGTCCAAACTCTCATTGCGCCGATTATGGCCGGTTCCGGCGGTCTTTGACCAGCCGAATGGGTCGACTTGCCGGTGTTCGGCGGACCGGGCCTTGCAGCGCAGCAGCGGACTTCGATCGAGACCACGGGTGGTTCGATGCCCGAGAGTGCCAGGTTCAGGCCGGCGTCGGACCCGCCCGGCCAACGGTCGGGCGCTTCGAAGTGGCCGAACTTGTGTCAAATTAGGCGCCTTCCAATCTCCCTTGTTGCAGGTGAATCATGTCCGAATCCTCTTCCGTGCCCGAATTCCCGCTACGCGAGGCGCACGCCCTGGTGCGCGATTTGATGACCCCGAACCCACGCATCTACTGGATCGATTTCGGCTTTCATGCCCTGCTCGGTTGGGCTGCGCTGGTGCTGGCGGTGCGGGCACCGTGGTTTTCGGCGATGCAGCTCGCCGCCTGGGTGGTCGCAGCGCTGGCCCTCTACCGTTCGGTGATCTTTGTGCACGAACTCGCGCATCTGAAGCGCGGCAGCTTTGTTGGCTTCCGTTGGGTGTGGAACCTCAGCTGTGGCATCCCGCTGATGGTGCCCTCGTTCATGTACGACGGCGTGCACAACGACCACCATATTCGCGATACCTACGGCACCGCTGAAGACGGCGAGTACCTGCCATTCGCCCGCGGCAGCCGCGCCGGTCTGGTCGGCTATGTGCTGTTGTCGTTCATCCTGCCCTGGTTCCTGCTGCTGCGATTTCTGCTGCTGGCGCCGCTGTCTTGGTTGATTCCGCCGCTGCGCCGCATCGTCTGGGAGCGCGCCTCTTCGCTGTCGATCGATCCGGCCTACCGACGCGGCGCGGACACCATACGCAACGACCGGCTGTGGTGGCTGCAGGAAATCCTCGCCTTCGTCTACGCCGCCGCGGCGGTGACCGCGCTCGCGATCGGCGCACTGCCGATAAAAGCGCTGGCGGTCTGGTACGCGGTCGCGGTGCTGATGTTCATCCTCAACTCGCTGCGCACCCTGGCCGCGCATGCCTATCGCAATCGGCCGGATCACAGGCTCGATACCACCGGCCAGTTTCTGGATTCGGTCAATGTGCCCGGGCAGCGTTTCATTACCGCGCTGTGGGCGCCGACCGGGCTGCGCTGGCACGCCACCCACCATCTGTTCATGAGTCTGCCTTATCACAATCTGCACAAGGCCCATGCACGGCTGGTGACCGGGTTGAGCGACAACACCCTTTATCGGCAGGCCGAGCGCAGCGGACTATGGGACGCGCTCGGACGACTGTGGCGCGAGACCCCGATCTGCGATTAGCGCGTTCGGACTGGCTGCGCGCCGACCGCGGTCGCTCCACCGAGCTCGCACCTCGCCTCCATTGTGGTCCGGCACTTGCGGGGGCGAAGTCGGCTGCGCGAACATCGCCGCTTTCAGCTAGGAGCGTGAGTCATGGTCAAGGGCAGATTCGCAGCGCTAAGTATCTGTCTGGCCGTGTCAGGGTCGATCTGTGCTGCGGGACACCCGGTGCCGCGTGGACAACTGCCGTCCGGGGTCACGCCGACCGCCTATAGCCTCGATTTGAGCATCCAGCCCGAAGCAAGCGATTTTGCTGGCAACGCCCGCATCGAGATCGAACTCAGCAAGCCGCTCAAAGCGTTTTATCTGCATGGGGCGGATCTGCGTGTTGATCGAGTCGAGATCGAGCAGGGCGACGCGACCATCGCCGCCAGCTACCGCCAGGTGGATGCATCCGGCGTGGCCCGCATCGAAGCCGCCAAGCCGCTGCAAAAAGGCCCAGCACGGCTGCGTATCGACTACCGGGCCGCGTTCAGTACCGGCGCCGCCGGGCTTTATCACATCCAGGCCAATGGCGACTGGTATGCCTTCACTCAGATGGAGCCGACCGACGCGCGACGCATGTTTCCCGGCTTCGACGAGCCGCGCTTCAAAACCCCATTCACACTGACGGTACGAACCGGTGCCGGCAACCAGGTGATCGCCAACGCACCGGAATCGGCTGCACCGAGCAGCGAGGCCGGCCTGCAGGTGCATCGCTTTGCCGCAACCAAGCCGCTGCCGACCTACCTGATTGCGCTGGCGATAGGGCCGTTGGATGTGGTCAGCGCGCCGCCGCTGGCGCCGAACGCGGTACGCAAGTATTCGCTGTCGCTGCGCGGCGTGGCCACCCGTGGACAAGGCCACCGGCTGACCTTCGCCCTGGCCCACACCAATGACATCGTGAGTCGCCTGGAAACCTATTTCAACCGTGCCTACCCCTACGAAAAGCTCGACATCATCGCTTCGCCCGGCATGCAGGGTGCGATGGAAAACGCTGGCGCGATCATCTACGGCGATACCCTGTTGCTGATGGACAGCGACGCCCCGCTCAGCCAAAAGCGCAGCTACGGCGTGGTGCACGCACACGAACTGGCGCACCAGTGGTTCGGCGATCTGGTTACACCCGTGTGGTGGGACGACATTTGGTTGAACGAAAGTTTTGCCAGTTGGATGGGGCGCAAGATCGCTTCGGCCTGGCGGCCGGGCTATGGACTGGAAAAGCAGACTCTGGAAGCCGGAATCGGGGCATTCGAGGCCGACCAGCGCAGCGCCAACCGCCCGATTCGCCAGCGCATCGATGATTTCAGCCAGATCGCCAGCACCTTCGACGGCATCACCTACCAGAAGGGCGGACAGGTGCTGTCCATGTTCGAGAGTTTCATCGGTGTCCAGGCGTTTCAGCAAGGCGTGCAACTGCACATGCAACGCTTCCCTTACGCCAACGCAAGCGCGGACGATTTTCTGCGTTCGCTTGCCGATGGCTCCGGTCGCGCCGACATCATTCCGGCGTTTCGCAGCTTTATCGATCTTCCGGGCGTGCCGGTGCTCGATGTGCAGATCGATTGCAGCGAGCCGGGACAGCCGGC
>JBFXKH010000149.1:0-8058 GCA_050173995.1 Lysobacterales bacterium
AGCATCTGGGTGATGCCGGTGCCGAAACCCAGGCGCACGGTGCCGACAAACGGCATTCCGAATCCAAGGATACTGCCCTTGATGAAGCCGGCCAGCGCCGGAATCGCCGCCAGGATCAGGATGTAATTGGTGTACATCTGGCTGGTCGTTGTCGACTCGGAGGCGATCACCGGCCACTCCGTGTTCGGCGCCAACAGGATGTTGCGCACCCGCTCGATCAATCGATTGAAATTCATCTGCCTTCTCCAGTTTATTTATTCGCCGTCTGAGCCCAGGCCAACGGCCAAATAGCACCAGGATTGTAGCCCAATTAGCGGACAACCGAGATCAACTTGATGCACCCGGGGGTATCCTCATGGTCGAGCCGTTGCGCCGAGAGGCAACAGCAGCATCTTGGGTCATGTGGCTGTAAGCAGCGGGCCCTCCGCCGCTCCCGGTGGCAGGAATTGCGCGGCACGCCAGGGCGACAGCGATCAACTTATTGCGCTGCCCCCAGCTTCGACCTCAAGGTCGGGCACTCGAACGATTCGGACGTCCGCCCTGTTGGCCCACCGCAGTCTTCGCTAAGATGCCGCAATGCCCCCGAATTCCTCACTCCGCGACCTGCTGCTGATTACCTGGCACGGCCGTGAAGCGGCCATTGACTGGCTGCTGATCGACAGCGCCGGGCGAATCGGCGGTTCTCGCCATGACGCCGGGCCGCCGGCAGCGGTCGTCGAACGTGCGCGCGAAGTCGTGGTGCTGTGGCCGGGGGAGCGTGGCACGCTGATCTCTGCTGCATTGCCTGCGCGCCATCCCGAGCAGGCACTGAAGGCGGCGCCGTTTGCCATCGAGGAGCAACTGGCGACGGCGGTCGACAACCTGCATTTTGCGGTCACCGCGAACGGCCCGGGACGTTGGTGGATTGCGGCGGTCGAACCCGGACCGCTGCGCGAATGCCTAGCCGACCTCAAGGCCCGCGGCATCGAGCCCAGCCGACTGCTGCCGGATGTTTTGGCGCTGCCCGCAGCCAGCACGGGTGCCCATCTGCTGCGCGACGGCGAACGGGTGCTGCTCAGAATCGGCACGGAACGGGCCCTGGTCGCCGACCAGGAACTGCTCGACATGTTGTTGGAATCCGCTGGCATCCGCCACGACCAGGTTAAGGAATTGAACGGCAGCGGCAGCCAGTCAACGCTGGAATTGCTGGCCGGTCATCTTTCGAGGGCGGAATCGCTCAACTTGTTGCGCGGTGATTTCTCGGTACGCCGACACAGCGGCGATGCGCTGGCGCCGTGGCGACGCCTGGGCTGGTTGGCGCTGGCGGTACTGGTGCTCGGTTTTGCTTATGTCCGGCTCGATCAGTGGCGCCTGGAACGACGCCTGACCGCATTGCAGTCGGAAATGCTGCGGGTCTATCGCGAGCAATTCCCCGGTGCACAGCAGATTCCCAATCCGGTCGCGCAAATGCGCAGCGCGCTCGCCGCCGCTGGCGGTCGCAGCGATGCCGGCGGTGGTCTCGGCTTACTCGCCCGGGCCGCTCCGGTGCTGGTCGGCCAGAACCGTGCCAGCCTGCGCTCGGCCGAATTGCGCAACGGTATTCTGTTGCTGGCGGTGGCCGCACCCGACATCGAGACGCTGGATGCGCTGCGCGAGAGCATCGGCGTCGCGGTCGGCAGCAAGGCGGTTCTGGAATCGGTCGAATCGGGGGACGGCGGCATCGACGGTCGGATCCGACTGGAGGCAGGCAAGTGAACGTCTGGTGGCAGAATCTATCGGCGCGAGACCGCCGTGTCGTGTGGATCGGCGCTGCGATTCTTTCGCTGCTGCTGTATTGGGCGGCGCTGCTCGATCCGGCGCAGTCGGCCCGCCACCGCCTGGCAGGCCAGGTCGCCGCCGCCGAGACCGATCTTGCCTTCATGCAGCAGGCTGCCCAGCAACTGGCCAGATTGCCGGGCAGCGGTGTGTCCTCGCCGCTCGATCGCGCCGGCCGTTCATTGCTGGCGGTCGCCGATGGCAGCGCCCGCGAGGCGCGGCTCGGCAACGCGATCAAGCGCATTGAACCGGTGTCGGCCAGCCGCGCCACGGTATGGCTGGAAGCAGCCGATTTCGATGTGGTCGCGGCCTGGCTTGAACAGTTGGAGTCGCGCTACGGCATCCGCGTCGACGAATATTCGTTTCAGCGCGCACAAGCTACCGGCACGGTCGATGCCCGCATCGGCCTGCTCGACTCGCCAGGCTGAATGATGCTCCGCAGATCCCGCCGTTGGTTGACTGTGCTGGTGGCCTTGCTGCTGTTGCTCGGCGCTGCGCTCACGCTGGCCCTGACGTTACCGGCAGCCACGCTGTATCGGTATTACGGCCAGCGTCTGCAGCCGCTGCGCATGCAGGCAATCGATGGCAGCATCTGGGACGGCCGTGCCCTGCTCAGTTACGCCATGGTCCCCTTGGGCCAGGGTCATTGGCAAATCGAGCCTTGGTCGCTGCTCGGCGGCAGGCTCGCTGGTCGGCTGGCGCTGGACGGTCCGCTGATCGACGCCGACGGACGCTTCAGCGGCAACCGTAGCCAGATCGAGATCGACGATGCCCATCTGCAGTTTCCCGCCAGCCTGCTGACGCCGGTGCTGGATATCCCCGCGCTGCGGCTGTACGGCGACATCACCATCGACGCACGGCTACTGCGCATCGAGCAGGGGGTGATCACCAGCGCCGAAGGCAAGCTGGTCTGGGCCGACCTCGCGGTCGGTGGCGCCGCCGCCGCCCAGCTCGGCGACCTTCGCGTCGAGTTCGAACCGGCCGGAGCCGGCGTGGTAATCGGCCGCATTCGCGATCTCGGCGGCCCGATGCAGGTGCGCGGCACACTGGAATTGCGCGGCCAACACTTCAGCCTGCAAGCCGATCTCAACGCCCGCCCTGGCCAAACTGCGGTACAGGAAGCCCTGCTCTACGTCGGCGAACGCCGACCGGACGGGGGTTCCCGGCTCAGTGTGCAGGGCGAAATCAACCGCTTGCCCTGAAGCCATGACACGAACCGAAGCCACAATGCTGGACCAGGCACTAGCCGCCGCCCGGGAAGCCGCCGCGGCCGCCGAAGTGGTCATCGCCCGGTATTACCGCACGCGCATTGCGGTCGAAACCAAGGACGATGCGTCGCCGGTGACCCAGGCCGACCGTGAGGCCGAACAGGCGATCGTCCGAGTGCTGCGCGCGCACTATCCGAGCCATGCCGTCTATGGCGAGGAATATGGCCACTCCGGCGACAGCGAATGGCTGTGGCTGGTCGACCCGATCGACGGCACCAAGGCCTTCGTCCGCGACTACCCGCTGTTTTCCACGCAGATCGCGCTGATGCATGCCGGCGAACTGGTGCTCGGCGTCTCCAGTGCCGGCCAGTTCGGCCAGACCGCCTGGGCGCGGCGCGGCGGCGGCGCTTTCGTCGATGCGCAGCCGGTCCGCATCGAAACGCTGCGCGATCTGCCCGAAGCGCAACTCTCGTTCGGCAACATCAAGACGCTGGCCAGCGATCCCGAATACTGGTCGCGGGTCGGCAGCCTGGTGCAGCGCGCCAATCGCTGCCGCGGCTATGGCGATTTTCTGCACTATCACCTGCTCGCCCAGGGCGCGGTCGATGCGGTGATCGAGTCCGACCTCAACATCCTCGACATCGCGGCGCTCGCGGTCATTTGCCGCGAAGCCGGCGCCATCTTCACCGACCTCGGTGGCCGGGCGCTGACCCTGGATACCCGCTCGGTGCTGGCCGCACCGGCGCAACTGCACGACTTGCTGTTGGGGGAAATCAGTTTTAAGTTTTAAGTTTTAAGTTTTAAGTTTTAGGTATGCGTGGTGGGTTCTGTACCGCGCCCGATGCTTGAAAGCATTGATCTTCCGTCAGCTGTCCGCGGAAAGGCGTAGGCCGGAGACGGAAATTGTGGGAGCGACGGCACGTCGCGACTGCCGAAGTCGGCAGCAGTCGCGACGTGCCGTCGCTCCCACAAGGGCGAAGCAGCCCGGCGCCCTTCGCCTAAAACCTAAAACCTAAAACCTCGCTATTCAATGCACCGTCGGCCGTTGCGGATCATCGTCGTCGTCATCATCGTCGCCCTTCGGCCTTCGATCGGGAAAGCGCAGCAGCGTGCCGCGTTCCGGCTCCGGCCGCTGCCACAGCACCGGCACGGCTTCGGGACGCGGAATCTCCAGTTCATTGCCTTGCCGCTCAGACAACTCGCGTTCCATTTCCTCCTCGATTTCCCAACTGTACTTGCGCCGTGGCGGAGCCGGGTCGCGGCGACGCATTAGCACCGCCAGCAATACCCCGGCGACCGCGCCTGACAGGTGGTATTCGAAGGAGATCTCCTCGGATTGCGGAAAGATCGTGTGCAGCATTCCACCGAAGAACGCGAAGGCCAGCATCGAAGCCGCAATCGAGGTGCGATCGCGGCGGATCAGGCCGGACACAAATACGAAAAACATCAGGCCGTGGGTCAGACCGCTGGCGCCGATATGCCAGGACGGCCGGCCGATCAACCAGGTACCCAGCCCGGACAGCAGCCAGATCGCGGTGATCGCGATCGGCGCGGACTGCGGATAGCGATACAACACAAGCACGCCGAGCAGGACCAGACCAAAGCTGTTGGCAAGCAGGTGTTCGACCCCGCCATGTACCAGCGGTGCGGTCAGAATGCCGGTAAGCGAGTCGACCCGGCCCGGGAATAATCCGAACCCGGCCGGGTCGAAATGCGTCGCCGCCAAAACCACCAACAGCAACCACAGAAACCCGACGAACAGCAGCACCCGAGCGGCCGCACGCCACAGCCGGGCATGCTGTTCGCGGGCCTGCTCGGGGCTCGGCGCGGGGGGTGGGGTCAGATCCAACATGAACCGCAGATGGGGTCGTGGGCGGCCAGCGCAAGTGTGCTCGGGCATTCTATCGATTACCATGGCAATCTTTCGCCTCCGCTGTTCCCGCCCGCGCCCGGCGTGTGGCGGCTTATTCGTATCAGGAGTGGTCTATGCCCGTGGTTTTGCGTTCCGCGTTTTATGGCACCGCGCTTTTGGCCCTGGCCCTGCTGGCCGCCTGCGGCGGCAGCAGCAACAGCGACAACACCCCCCAGCCACCGCCACCACCCCCGCAGTCCCCACCCCGATCGGTCAATCTGGAATTGCTCGGGCGTTTCAGCACCGGCGATTTCAATGTCGATGCCTCGGGCCCTTTGGTCTGGTACGGCGAATCCAAAGTGGCACTGGTGACCAACCGCCACGCCAACCGGATCGACGTGCTGAGTCTCAGCAACCCGGCCAGCCCGCAGCAGATCGCCTCGCTCGATGCCAGCGCCGATGCCGCCCAGGCGCTGGGACGCAGCATGGGTCAAGTCAGCTCGGTTGCGGTCCACGACGAGAGCGGCAGTGATACCAGCAAAGACCGCATCGCCGTGACCGTCCTCGGTGCAGCGGTCGCCGATCCGGGCGCCGTGGCGATTTATCGGGCCCTGGACCGCAGTCTGCTGACCGTGCTCCAAACCGGTGTCGGCCCGGGCTCGGCGGCTTTCAGCAGTGACGGTCGCTTCGTGGTTACCGCCGACGAAGGCGAACCTAGCCCGGATTACAGCGTGGACCCAGAAGGTTCGATCAGCGTGGTCGATCTGACCCCGGACCCGGTCGCACCGGCCACCTCGGCACCGCCAGCGATTACTGTGCTCGGCTTTGCCGATTTCAATGTGAGCGGGGTGACGCCGATACCAACCGGATCGCGTGAAAATGAGATTTTCGCGGGCGTACGCTTTCCGATCAAACCCGCGCCCCTACCGGTGGCGACCCGCGCCCAGGATCTGGAGCCCGAATCGGTCAGCATCGGCATCAACGGCCGCGCCTATGTGAGCCTCCAGGAAAACAACGCCTTCGCCACGGTTCAATTGATCCCGCCCCGGATCGAGAGCATCCTGCCATTCGGCCGCAAGGACTACAGCATCCCCGGCAATGCCCTGGACACCAATGACGGCGACCACACCGCGGTGTTCAACAGCCGCCCGGTCAAGGCTTATTACCAGCCCGGCACGATCATGGCGTTCCGCAACTCCAGCGAGATCCTGCTGCTCACAGCCAATACCGGCGCGCCCAAGGTATTGCCGAGTTTCGATGAACGCGCCCGCGCCAGCGACCTGCTGCTCGACCCGACCGCGTTCCCGGATGCGGCCGGCCTGCAGACGCCAGAACAGATGGGTCGTCTCTACGTGTCGGCCAACGAAGGCAGCGACGCCGCCACCGCCACGGTGCCGGCCGACCCCGACTTCGAAAACCTGTTCATCTTCGGCACCCGCTCGTTTTCGATCTTCCGCGTCGCCGGCACCATCGCCAACGATTCGCTGGGCGATTTCGAACGTATCACCGCCGAGCGAATGGGCGGCAACTTCAACAGCCGTGCCGACAGCAATGGCAGCGGCGATGCGCTGTCGGTGGAATCCGGTCCGGCGCCGAATGCACTCGCGCTCGGCCAGATCGACGGCGCCACCTTCGCTTTCATCGGACTGACTCAGCCGGGCGGGGTGATGGTCTACGCGCTGGAGGGCGACCTGCTGTTCCTGCGCTTCATCGATTACCGCAATGAACGCAATTTCGACGTGCCGGTATCGTTTGCGGATGCCGACGGCGATGGCAGCGCCGACAGCAATCCGGCCGCTGGCGATCTCGGTCCGCGCGGCCTGGCGTTCGTGCCGACCAGTTCCTCGCCGACCGCCGACTCCCTGTTGATCGTCGGCAACGCGGTCAGCGGCACCACCAGCGTGTACGCGGTCAAAGCGGTGCCGTGAACGAACGGCCTCACTGCCGGCCGGCGGCCGGGTCGGCGGCCGGCGGCGCGGGTTGTGACGCCTCGCCATCGGACTTTTCGGGTTGCGCCTGGATGCGGATCGGGCCGATGCTTTTCATTCGGTCGGTCTTCAGATCGTATTCAAAACCGTCGCTGCTGACATGACGCCCACTGCTTTCAGCCAGGCTGACATTGCCCTGCAGGCGCAACCTGTGCTCGTCCGGCAAATAATCGATCTCGTCGGCCTCGGCGCTGACGTCACGATCGCGACCGTTGCGCTTGATCCATATCCGCGCCGGACGGCCTTTGAGCACCACCCGAGTGGGTTTCTCGATCGGCCCGTACACGGTCGCCTGGTCGCTTTCCAGCGGCCAGTCGGTGCCACTCAGACTGAAGTGCCCGCGGAACTCGGTGATGTTTTTATCGGGGTCATTGGATGCCGAATCGGCGGTGACCCGGATCGGCCGATCGGCCGGCACCGTCAGCTTGGCCGCCGACAGCGATCCGGCGGCCAGCAAGGCCGCTACAATAGCGCTGCACAGCGCGACATACCGCAAGTTGCCGGGCGCCGACGGCCCATCGAAAAGTGCCGGACCGCCTGCCAACACCCGCTTCGAGCGTGCACCTCTGATTCCCGCCTGACTGGGCTGCGTTTGCCAACCCGGACTTGACCGGTCTGCTGATGCGATCTGTTGCCGCGGTTCCCTTCGATTCCTCTGTCTCATCACTTTCCACCCGTCCGATGCCGTCCAACTCGCGATTAGCCGATCATAGCAAGGCCGCCATGAACCGCCGTCCGCAACGCGCCCCGGTCCGGACGTTCATGGCCGCACGGAGCGCGTCGGTTTGATCATCAATCGCTACCTGATCCGCGAGGTCGCCGGGCCGGTAATCGGCGTGGCCGCCGTGCTGGTGGTGGTGTTCATCACCTACAGCCTGACGGTTTTCCTGGCCGATGCCAGCAGCGGCCTGCTGAGCCCAGGCCAGGTCGCCGTCCTGACGCTGTTCAAGGGTGTGATCGCGCTCGAAGTATTGCTGCCGATTGCGCTCTACGTCGGCATCATTCTCGGTCTCGGCCGGCTGCACACCGACGCCGAAATGGACGCCCTGCGAGCCGCCGGCGTCGGTGAATTGCAGATCTTGGTGCCGATGCTGCGACTGGCGCTGAGCCTGGCGCTGCTGGTCGCGCTGCTCTCGGCGTTGGTCCGTCCGCTCGCCTACCATTCGCTGCGCAGTCTGCGCGCCGTGGCCGAGGCTGCCTCCGAGTTCGACCGGAG
>JBFXKH010000150.1:0-7937 GCA_050173995.1 Lysobacterales bacterium
GCGAGTTTCGCCTGCTGGCCGAGCTGCACGCGGCCGGGCTGCCGGTGCCGCGGCCGCTGCTGGCGCGCTATCGCCGCGACGGGCTCTGGTATCGGGCTGACCTGGTCACCCTGCGCATCCAGCCGGTCGCGACCCTGGCCGAGTTGCTGCGGCTCTCGCCGAGCATCATCGACTGGGCGGGGCTCGGCGTCACCATCGCACGCTTTCATCGTGTCGGTGTCTGGCATGCCGATTTGAACGCACACAACGTGCTGTGGTCCGGGGGAGAAACCGCGCCAGGCTGGTCGCTGATCGATTTCGATCGTGGACGGCGGCGCCGGCCGCATGCCGACTGGCAGCAGCGCAACCTGCGCCGGCTGCGCCGCTCCCTGATCAAACTGGGCGCAGCGGCCTTGGTGCCGGATTTTGCCGGAACGGCCTGGGCTCGCCTGCTTGCCGCGCACGCTTCGGCGTCGACGGGCTGACAGCGCCTTTTGCTGGCGGCACAGGCGTGCTTCCCGTCGCATTTTTCCCCTCGCGTAGGTCCTGGGCAGGCTCTGCTGCTAGGCTGTCCCGACCACCCGAACCGGAGCCACTGCCATGCACAGAATCTTGTTGCCCCTGCTGTGTCTATGCGGCCTGATGTCCGCAGAACCCGTGCGGGCCAGCCAGTACACCTTCAGTGTCGGCAACAACACCGACCGCGACATCGACTCGCTCAGCGCCAGCCAGGACGGCGTGGACTGGCGCACGATCCGCATTCAAGGCGGTATCCCCGCGCACTCGATGACCGAGCTGCGCTGGAACTCCAAGGCCGACAAGAACGCCTGCGTATGGCAGGTGAAGGCGCAATTCGACAAAGGCGGCGAGAGCGAACCGGTCGAATTCGATTTTTGTGCGGCGGATCTGGTGCTGAGCTTCACCGACTGAACCCGCCCGGCCATGATCAACAACGACGTATTGCGCAGCCTTCGCTACCTGCTCGACCTGGGCGAGGCCATGGTCATCGATCTATGCCGACTGGCCGACCACGCCTTCGAAATCGACCGGCCTGAATTGCAGGGCTACCTGAGGAAAGAAGGCGAACCAGGGTATGTCGAATGTAGCGACCGGGTGCTGGCGCACTTCCTCGACGGTCTGGTGATCCACCGCCGTGGCCAGATTCCCGGCCAGGCGCCGCGTCCGGTGGAAACCCGGATCAGCAATAACCTGGTGTTGAAGAAGCTGCGTGTCGCCTTCGAACTGAAGGACCAGGACATGCACGACGTGTTCGAACAGGCCGGCTTCCCGGTGTCCAAGCCGGAACTGTCGGCGCTGTTCCGGCACCCGGATCACCGCAACTACCGCCCCTGCGGCGACCAGATGCTGCGCAATTTCCTCAAGGGCCTGACCCTGCGGCTGCGGCCGGCCTGAACCGAGTGAGTGCGTTCGCGGTGAAATTCGAACCCGAACCGCAACTTCGCCTGGCAGGACGCCTCGTTCGCGCTGGTTCGCTTCGGGTAGTCTGCGGTCAGGGCTAATTTGTTCTCCGCCCCTGACCCGCGCTGCGCTTCGGGGTAGCGCGCTGCGAGTTGTTGGTCATTCTCAGGAACTCGAAGAGTAGTCGCGGGTTGCGGTGGAGCCGGCGGATGGTGGAGGCGATGCTGGCGCTGGTGTTGGTTCTGATCAAGCCAATGGCGAAGCGGCGCAAGCAGGTGATGTTTGCCGGACCGTGGCCGGTGCGGATGGTGCTGCGGTCTTCGTCCCAGTTCCAGTCGAGCACCCAGTGGCAGCGGTTTTCTATCGCCCAGTGATTGCGGTTCCTCGATCAGATAGCCGTTGAGGGCGCAGTGGGTCCAGATCGCCCGCGATTCGATGCGGCCATGGGCCAGGTTGTCGGCCTCGCGGAAGGCGGGCAAGCCGCGGTCGGCAAAGCCCATCTTCAGCGCGGCGAGCATGCCGGGATGATTTCCCTTGACCGTGAACAGGTAATGCGCCTGGTGCCGGTCGATCAGGTACGCGGCCAGCTTGCGCTGGGTCAACAGGGCATCGCCGGTGATGGTCTTGCCGGCGATCGATCCTGGATCGAGCTGTTCGAGCAGCGGGATGACGGCGCTGATTTCGTTGGTCTGTTTCAGTCGGCCATCGTCGCCGACGGGCAAGGCGCCGACTTTTTTGGGCGACCGCACCGGCACGGGACACCCACTTTTCTGGGTGTTTATGCGGCTTTTAGGGTTTTGATTCGCGCCACGTCCGCCTTGATTGCCTGGGCTGCGTCCCAAAGATCGACGGCGCGCTGAGCGTTTAGCCAGAACTCGGGCGAATTGCCGAATAGGCGTGCCAGCCTCAGGGCCATTTCCGGGCTGAGTGCCCGGCGTTCGCGCAACAAATCGTTGATCGACTGGCGGGCAACGCCAACACCTTCTGCCAAGCGGGCTACGGTTAAACCATAGTCGGGCAGGAAATCCTCGCGGAGCATGGCACCTGGGTGCGTGGGCCGACGCTTCATGCCGGTCGTATTTGGTATGTTCATGAACAGGTCCTCCAGTCAGTGGTAATCGCAGATTTCGACTTCGTACGCATCTCCACCGGCGAACCGGAAGCAGATTATCTCGACTACTACCGCCCCAACACCGCCTCGACGCTGGCTCGTGGCCGAGCGGGATCGTCCGGAATGGCTATTGATGGCTGCACCCAGCCTTCGGCACCTGCCGGGCGCGTCAGCACGAATCGCGGGGAGTACACGATCAGCCCCGTGTGCGGGAGCGATTTGCTCTGCACTCCGCCGCTCTGGCTGCTTCGCACGGCGCCGCCTTCGCCGACCACTGTGCCAAACCCGAAGTCCTGCATCACGTTGCTGAATAGGACGGCGGACGAATAGGTTCCGGGGCCGACAAGCACGTACACCCGTCCGGCGAAGCGCAACGGGTTTTCCGGCTCGGGCTGGATCCAGGTGCCCTGCTCGCCGCTGCGTACATCACCCACTTTTTCCCCTGGCGCCGCGCGCCCCTCGATGATTCTCACTCGGTAGCTCGAACCGGTCCGGTACGGCCGGGTCGCAATGTACGGCATTATTCCCTCGATCCACAGATCGTCGTCGCCGCCGCCGTTGTTGCGAATATCGATGATCAGCGTCGGTACTCGCGAATCGCGCAACTGCTCGAATGACTTGCGAGTGAACTCTCGAAAGCCTGCCTTATCGGGCCAGGCGAAAGAGTCCAGGTTGAGGACGGCAGCTTCATTATCCAGCAGTTCCAGGCCGAATTGCCTGTCGAAGCTGTCCTCGCTTGCGATCATCGCAGGCAAGCGCTTGCTGCCGGCGACGACTTGCCGGGCACCGGCGATGCGCAGCGTGTAGCTATCCCGCTCGCCGAAGACTTTCCAGTAATACAACCACCAGCGTTGCGACAGCAGATGCGCGCGAAAAGCCGGCGTATCCCCGTGAACATGCGCCAGCAGTTGCCGGGCAATGCGGCGTGCCGCCACGCCATCGATGGACTCGATGCGCGCTCCTGCTAGCGCCGTTGGCCCGCCGCCGAGCATCGTTTGAACGAACACGTCGCCGCGCGCGTCCACGTGTACTTCATAGGGGAACAGCGTTCCGCCGCGCTGCAGATGCCGCTTCGCGTCGGCGCGCCAGTCCGGCAGGCCGATGAACAGATGGCCGTCCGCAAACTGCGGATTGAGCTTGGACAGCTGCCGCCACGCCTGCACTTGCGTCATGGGTCGATCCAGATGCGCTCGCACTTCCTTCACCGCACGATCCAAGGCACGTGGATCCGCCGAATGGCGGATGTCGGGATGGGTGCGATCGACAAAATCCAGCAGCGCATCGAGGTCTTCGCGCAATTCCTGCGGCGAGTGGAGCGATGGCTCCGCACGGATCTGCGGACAGCAAAACACCAGCAGCACGACAAGACGTATCGATTGTTTCATGGTTGCGGAGCGATCCGATGTCTGTTGAAACTATAGTATGTATTTTCAACCAAGGTGTCTACATGCCCCACGCCAGACTCGATCCTCGCGCCATCAGCACTCCTGCGCATATAGAACTGCTGGCCTCGTCCGTTCGGCAGGAAATCGTGGATACGCTGTCGGCGCTCGGGGGCGAAGCCAGCGTTCCCGAACTGGCGCAGCACATCGGCAGCCACATGGACGGCATGTATTACCACATGCGACTGCTGTGCAAGGCGGGCCTGGTGATCGAAACGGATTCGGGCAGCGGCAGGGAGCGGCGCTTTCGGCTACCGGGGCGCAAAGGCGAGCCGCTGCGCCTCGCCTATCGGCCCGCCGTCGAGGGCAACTCAGACGCATTGCGTGCGTACATGCAAGGCCTGGTGCAGGTGGCCGCTCGGGATTTCGAAGGGGCTCTTGCGATTCCAGGCGTCGTCACCGCCGGCAAGCGGCGCCAGCTGTGGGCGGCACGTAACAAGGGATGGGTCAGTTCGTCCGATCTCGAGGAGATCAACCGCTTATTAGAGCGTCTCTGTGAACTCGCAAGCCAGCCGCGCGCAGACAATCGTAACCTGCTCGTCAGCCTTGTCTTCGCACTTGCACCGAGCCCGGTGCGGTCGAAACGCAGAGCATCGCCGTGTGAGGACAAGCAGTGCCGCGCGCGGAGATAAGCCGCGACGAGAGCGGCGTGCGCTTCGTAAGCGTCCGCCACAGCGCATCTATCCGTCCCGCGGCTAATCGGGTTTGATGGCGTCCCGATGGTTGACTTGGTGGGGTGATGGGATGAAGGAAGAAACCTGGACACCCATTTTCTGCAAGGCGGAGGTCTGTACACTTCCTGTTCTGCGGGGAATGGGTCAGGACTTACTTTTTTTCTGAAAAGGCTAGACCCGTCCTCTTGACGTGACCCAAGACCTGACCCCTTGACGCAAACAGCGACTGCGATTGGCACGGGGCGTCGAGGATCGCTTTGGGTGGTCTGCGGTCGGGATGGCGGCGATGGTGTTGAGAGCGGGAAGCATGTTGGACGGACAGGGCGATGCGGTGAAAGCGCAGGGAAAGATGACATGGCCGGCCGCGACGGGCGCGGTTCTGTCGGTGCTGTTGATCGGCTGCCTGTCCGGGAGAGCCCATGCTGTGGACGCGGTGCCCGGCTGCTGCGTGGTCGCGGCCGCGGCCGGGGAAAGTCTGCATTGGCAGGATGATCAGGGTTCGCGGGAGCTGCCGCTGCTCGACCCGCATTTCCGTACCGGACTGTCTGCTGAAACGCTGCGGCTGTACGAATACAGCCCATCGTTAGCGTTGGCGGTGGGGCGTGGCGTGCTGTTCAAGACGCGCAGCGAGGTGAGCCGAGCGCAACTGCGGCGTCGCTTTCCCGACTTGGCCAAGCCGGTTGTGCTGGCGGAGCTGGGCGACGAGCGCATATTCCGTGCCGATGCTGCCACTGCCGATACGCTTCAGGACCTGGTGCTGCGCTTACGTGGCGACCCGGCAGTGCTCTGGGCGCAGCCCGACGTACTGAAGGTGGAGCGTGGCGGCGAACGCGAGCGCACCCTCCAGCCAAGCTACGACATGGTCGGCTATTCCCTGCGGGCGGACCTGCAACTTGAAGCGGCGTGGACGAGCGGCACTGGCCGTGGCGTAAGAGTCGCCGTCATCGATTCCGGCGTGGACCTGGGTCATCCAGGTCTGGCCGGTGTGCCAGTCGCATTCACCTACGATACCGAAAGCCGCAGCACCGACGTCGCGCCGCGGCACAAGGGCGATCGACACGGCAACCTGGTGGCCGGCCTGGTATTTGCCAATGGCAAGACCGTAACGCCGAGGGGCATCGCTCCCGACGCCGCCTTGATCGCCATACGCTTGGCGAGCACCTGGACATCCGACCTGGTGTTGGCGTTTCAGGCCGCCTACCTCGCCAAGGCCGATGTCATCAATTGCAGTTGGGACGACCCGTTGGTGTTGCAGCCGGTGTTGGATGTGTTGCGGCAGATCGTCCACCAGGGGCGTGGTGGGCGCGGTGGGTTGATTGTGGTGGCGGCTGGCAATCGTGCGCTGGATACCTCGGCGCGGTCCAGTCTGGCCAATCGCGACGAGGTGATTGCAGTCACGGCACTCGACCACGCCAACCAACCGATCGCCGCCTTCGGTCGGGGCGTCGACATCGCTGCGCCGTCGATGCTACCCAGCCTGGGAGCGGACAGCGGTCGCGAATCCGCCTACCTGGGCAAGACCTCGGCGGCCGCGCCCGTGGTCAGCGCCACCCTTGCGTTGATGTTGTCGGCCGATCCGTCGCTGAGCGCCGATGCTGCGCGGGCGGTGCTGCTCGCTACGGTGACCGCACTTCCCGAACAGTATCGGTCGGCGCGAGCATTCGGCAAAGTGACGCCACTGGCTGCTCTGCAAAGGGTGGCCGCAAACCGAGAGAGACCACAATGAAGGACCAGGATCGCGACAACGACCCCAGCCCAGCCGCGACTCCGGCGCCTGTAGAAAACGCGCCGTTCGACTTTTCAAGCGCGTATTCCGCCAACTTGCCAAAACTGCTCAAGGCGCTGAACGTTTCGGTGTTGATGACTTCGTACCAGGCCAGCCGGCTGATAGCGGTGCGCAGCGACGGTGAGTGCATCGATACCGACCTCAAGGCATTTCCGCGGCCGATGGGATTGGCGGTGCGGCCGGACCGACTGGTCTTGGGTATTTGGGCGCAGGTTCTCGACTACCGTCGTAGCCGCACCGACCTGGTAGTGGAACTGCCGGACAACCCGGCCGATGCGCTGTTCGTGCCACGTGCCTCGCACGTCAGTGGCATGATCAATGTGCACGACATCGCCTGGGGCGAGGGTGGGTTATGGGCAGTGAATTCGACCTTTTCCTGTTTGTGCAGCTTCCATCCCGACAGTAGTTTCGTGCCGCGCTGGCAACCGCATTTCATCAGTGCCCTGGTGCCGGAGGATCGGTGCCATCTCAACGGCATGGCGATGCGCGACGGACTGCCGGCCTACGTGACTACCTTCGGCAAGTTCGATCGTCCGCGCGCCTGGCGCGAATGGACCGAGTTCGATGGCAGCTTGATGGAGGTGGCCGACAATCGGGTATTGCTGGACGGTCTGGTGATGCCGCATTCGCCGCGCTGGCACCGCGATGAAGTGTATTTCTGCGAGTCCGGGCGGGGCCTGGTGCGCGCCTTCAATCCGGCAACCGGCGCCTGCCGCACGGTGGTCGAGTTACCGGGATTCACCCGTGGTCTGGCGTTTGCCGGGCCGCTGATGTTGGTTGGCCTGTCGCGGGCGCGGGTGTCGGAGGCGGCGTTGCCACCGCCTATTTCGAGCACCGCAACCGTTTGCGGCCTGAGGGTGGTCGATCTCGACAACGGTGCGCTGGTGGCCCATATGGACTTCACCGGCGATGTGACGCAGATCTACGACGTGGCCGTGCTGAATGGCAGCACCTGGCCGGAAATCCTGGATTGGAGCGATGAGCGGGTGGGGAGCCTGTACACGTTGTAGGCCAAACCATCGTAGCGCGGGTGGATATTTTGGCTGGGGTTGTGTGATGATAATCACCGGTGCCGGACTCGACCGGTGCGGGGTGTTTTTTGCCGGATGGCCGGTGTCGCCGGGTTGGGCCTGGGGCGGCGCTGCGCGGGCCGTGTCGAGAGGGCGTTGCAACGCGCAAAGTGCGAGGGCATTCGGGTAGCGCAGAGTCCGCGGGCGTGTTCCGGGGCTGGCGTTGATCGTCCACACATGGGAATTTGACAGGGGACCGCAGCATGAGAGACCAGGCATCGAAGAACAAGGGCGCCGATGGCAAGTTGGCGATGGCGATGAGGCGTGCGCTGCCGGCCTTGCTGGCACTGGCACCCGCTGCGGGCTTCGCCGGTGGAGGTTCGGTCAGCAGCGGCGTGCGTCAGACCGGGCGCCGGGTCGAGCGGCAGACATCGGCCAATGTGTATCGGCTGGAAGCCGCGCCGGTCGCGGTGGTGGACGCGTTCTCGGCATTTGCTGCGGCGCCTGGAGAGCCCG
>JBFXKH010000151.1:0-7809 GCA_050173995.1 Lysobacterales bacterium
TTTCGTGCTTGTCCCTCGACTTCACACCGGACTTGACAAACAGTTCGATAGTTGGCTAAATATCGAATCATGAGCACGATCTTCAAAGCCCTTTCCGATGACACCCGTCGGCGCGTCCTCGAACTGCTGCGGCGCGGACCGATGACAGCAGGTGAGTTGGCCGAGCAGTTCAACGTATCCAAGCCGACCATGTCCGCGCACTTTGCTGTGTTGCGGGAGGCCGGCCTGGTCGTCTCGGAAAAGCAGGGCAAGTCGGTGGTGTATGCGTTGCAATTATCCGTGCTGGAGGATGCGCTGTTGGCCTTTGCCCGAGCCTTCGGTTGGCAATGGCAAAGTGCTGCCAAGTCGATATCCAGACGATCCACTAGGGAGGCAGAGAAATGAACGGTACCCAGGTTTTTCTTGCTGCACCGGTAAAGACAGCGGTGTTGCGATTTCTGGGCCTGATGGGGATAGCCCTGGTCTTGGCCATGGCCAGGCGGATGGGTCTGATCGGGCTGGGCGAAGAACAGCGTGCCATGGGAGTGTTGATCGGTGTGATGTTGCTGGTCATTGGCAACCTGCTGCCAAAAATGCGGCCACTGCAAACGCCGGGCTGCCCTCCAGCCCAGGCGTCTTCCGCCGAGCGGCTGGCAGGCTGGGTGATGGTGTCGGCCGGGATCGTCTACCTGGCCCTGTTCCTGCTCGCGCCGCTCGACCGGGCGCGGATGATTGCGTCCTTGATCGGCATCGGGGCGTTACTGGTGATTGCGCTGAGTTGGGCGAGATGGGCGCGAGTCGCGTGGGTGGGTTGGGACAAGTCGGCTGGCAAGACTGCGGGCACGGATCGGCGTGCCAAGGAACAACGCAAGGTGGTTGTGGCTTTGTTGTTCGCGTTCTTTTATTTGCTGGCCACGGCCTGCGTCACTTTCCTGTTTAGGGATCAAGACTGGTTTCACGATCTGGCAGCTTGGATTTTGGTCGGTTTCTGCTTCCTCTTTGCCGTGTTCGGCAATGACTGGTGCGAGCGGTCGCCGCGAAGAGCCTGATCACCAGAATCATGGGACTGAAAGCGATTACGCCGGCAGTGCTGCAGCAGATGGTCAGGGACCGGCCAGTGAGCCTGTTCGACGTGAATGCGCAGCATAGTTGGAGCAAGGCCCGTGTTCCGGGCGCGCGACGGATCGACCACGCTCGATTCAGCGAAGTCGATCTGCCGGTTGATCGCCGTGCCGCCCTGGTTTTCTACTGCTCCAATCCCCTGTGTAGCAAAGCGCCGCTGGCCGCGCGACGCGCGGAACGTATGGGTTACCTGGATGTACGGGTGATGCCGGCTGGCATCAGCGGTTGGATTGCGTCCGGACTGCCGGTGGAATCGGGTGACTGAAATGCTGGGCTTCGGCGCGAACAGCGCAAGCCCGTCGAAAGCCCCGCGCATTCGCTCGTGTCATTGCTGGCGGCGGACGGATAAGTGGTGGATGCGCTGCGCTTATCCACCCTACGTCCTTCACCCCTGCGTGAGCCGGGCGACGGCTTGCACCGTCCTCTGTCCTCTGTGCTCTGGACCGGACGCGCCGCGACCATCCCGCCGCTGTCGGGCATCTTGGCATAATGATATCTGTATGATATCTTTCAGCCCGGAATATCGATCGACTCTCGTCGGTTTCGAGGCCGACCGATTGGTGATTGCTGTTCTGCCTGCTCGAACCCGGTTGCAGCCGGGGTCATCAAGAGTCTGCATCCGATATCATTGCCGCCCACTTTGGAGAGCTCCATGCGTTTTCTGATCGATATTTTTCTGGAACCGGGCCGGGTGTTTGCCGCGCTCAAGGACAAGCCGAGCTTCTGGCTGCCGCTTTCGCTCAGCATCGTGCTGACCGTGGTGATGACCCTGATGTATTTCGGCAAGGTCGATAGCGAGTGGTTCGTCGACCATCAGCTCGCCGCTTCCGGCAAGGAAATGTCGGCCAGCGAGATCGCCCAGGCCAAGCAGGTCATGCCAAGCGCCCGCACCATGGGCTACATCGGCGCGCCGGTGGGCGCGCTGGCGATCGCTTTCATCAGTGCATTGATGGCCCTGTACTACATGCTGGCCGGGCGCATCACCGGAGCGGCTACTTCGTTCCGGCACGGGCTCAGTCTGGCCACTTGGTCCGGTATGCCTGGCCTGCTCGGCTTGGTCGTGGCGATTATCGGGATCGTCGGCATGAGTCCGCAGACCTCGCTGGAATCGCTGATGCTGACCAATTTCGATCCGCTGTTGGTGCAACTGCCGCTGGATCATGCCTGGAATGGGCTGGCCGAGCGCTTCAGTCTGCTCTCCCTGTGGTCGATCTTCCTGGCGGCGCTGGGTTGGCGGACCTGGGGCCGCACCAGTTGGGCCGAGGCGGTGACGGTCGCTTCGATCCCGAGTGTGCTGGTCTATGGCGTCATGGCGATCTTCGCGCTGCTCAAATCCTGATCCTGCCGAATACCGGGAAGTCTGATGAAGTTCAATCGCAAGTGGCTGGGCGCCGGCCTGGTGTTACTGGTCATCGCGCTGCCGATCGCAGTCAAGAAACTGCGTGGTGAGAAGGGCATCGAGGTCCATGTCGCCACGGTCGGGTTGCAGCAGATCCGTCCGACCATCCTGGCTTCGGGCACGCTCGCCTACCGCACCAGTGTCACTCTGACCGCCGAGCTGATCGCCAAGGTCCGTGCCATCCATGTCCAGGAAGGCGACGCCGTGGTCGCCGGCCAAGTGGTGCTGAGCCTGGACCCGGAGACCTATCGCAATGCGATCGCGCGTGAGGAGGCGAGCCGTCGTCAGGGCGTGATCAGTATCGAACGCCAGCGGGTCGCGTTGTCCTTGCGCGAAAAACAGTTCGAGCGCAGCAAGGCCTTGCTGGCCGCGCGCATGATCGATCAGAACCGCTACGACGAAGACCGCAATGCGCTGGAGCTGGCCCGGGTCGAGCTGAAAAGCAGCGAAGAGGCACTGCGCCGGGCCAACGCGGTACTCGATGAGGCGCACGAGCAAATGGCCAAGACCGATATCCACGCGCCGATCTCGGGCACCGTGGTCGCCCTGCCGATCAAGGTCGGCGAGACTGCGATCCCCTCGACCAATGCCCTGGCCGGCGCACAGTTGATGCAGATCGCCGACACCAGCTCGATCCAGGCCGAGCTCAAGGTCGACGAGGCCGATATCGCCAATATCGTCATCGGTCAGCAGGCCGAGGTGTACGCGGTCGCCTATCCTGATCGCGCGATCCAGGGCCGGGTCGAGCAGATCGCGTTGGCGCCGACCATCGAGGCGCAGGGGCGTGCGTACAAAGTCACGGTGACGCTGACGGTACCCGCCGATATGCAACTGCGCTCGGGGATGAGCGCGCGCACCGATATTTTTCTGAGCGACGGCAGCGAACGCCTGGCGGTGCCGGTCGAAGCGGTGGTCAGCGAGACCGGCGAGGACGACAAGCTGGTGCGCCACGTCTGGCTGTGGCGCGACCAGCAGGCGGTCAAGGCGATGATCGAGACCGGCCTGTCCGACGACCGCTGGGAAGAAGTCAGCAAGGGTCTCAAAACCGGTGATCGCGTGGTCACCGGCCCGGCCAAGGCGCTGCGGCTGATCAAGGCCGGCGACCGGCTGAGCGAGATCAAGGCCAAGCCGGCCGCGGCCAAGGAACAGGTTGCCAGCCAATGATCGTGCTGTCGGGCATCGTCAAGCGTTATCGCATGGGCGAGGAGGAAATCCTCGCACTGAACGGTATCGACCTCAACATCGGCCGCAACGAATACGTTGCCCTGATCGGTGCCTCGGGTTCCGGCAAGTCCACCCTGATGAATCTGCTCGGCTGCCTGGATACGCCCTCGGCGGGCCATTATCTACTGAACGGACGCGATATCTCGACCCTGGACGACAGCGAACTGGCGCGCATCCGCAACCGCGAAATCGGTTTCGTATTCCAGAGCTTTCACCTGCTGCCGCGCATGACCGTGCTGCAAAACGTGATGCAGCCGCTGGTCTATCGTGGCCTGCCGGCGGCCGAGCGCGAACGCCGCGCGCGCGCCGCGTTGGATCAGGTCGGCCTGGGCGATCGCCTAGGCCACCGTCCCAATCAATTGTCCGGCGGCCAGCGCCAGCGCGTGGCGGTGGCGCGTGCCCTGGTCGGCGAGCCGTCGATCCTGCTCGCCGACGAGCCGACCGGCAATCTTGACAGCCGCACTTCGGCCGAGATCATGGCGCTGTTCGATCGCTTGCACCGCCAGGGTCAGACGGTGATCGTGGTGACCCACGAGCCGGAAATCGCCGCACACTGCGCGCGTACCATCCGCGTCAGCGACGGTCGTATCGTCGAGGACTCGGCCCATCCCGAACACGCCGAGGCGCTGGCATGAACGCCCTGCTGGAAGCCTTCCGCGCCGCACTGACCAGCCTGCTCGCGCACCGTATGCGCAGCTTCCTGACCACGCTCGGCATCCTGATCGGCACCGCCTCGGTGATCGCCGTGGTCTCGCTGGTGCAGGGTTTTTCCGAATCGATCAAGAGCCAGTTCGCCGATATCGGTGGTGGCACGCTGACCCTGCGGGCGGAAAACAACAACGAGAATTTCCGCACCGGCAAGATCAACAACCTGCACTTTCAGGACATCGACGCGCTGCGCCACCGCGTCGCCGGGATCGGTGCGATCGCGCCGATGATGCAGATCCAGGCGACCGGCGCCAGTTACCGCGGGCGCAGCAGCACGCCGGAAATCTTTGCCACCTCGGCCGAGTTCCAGGCGGTGCGCGCGCGCTATCCCGAATTCGGCCGCTTCGTGGTCGAGAGCGACGACCGCGGCCGCCGCCGGGTGGCGGTGATCGGTACCCAGTTGCGCGATGACTTGAAAATGCCGGAGAACCCGGTCGGCGAGTATTTCAGCATCGGCAGCGAGTGGTTCAAGGTCGTCGGCATGATGGAGAAGCGCGGCGAGATTCTCGGCTTCAGTCAGGACAACTACGCGATCGTTCCGTTCGAGGTTGGGCGCGCGCTGATGGGCCATGATCGCGAACCGTTTCTGTCGGTGTCGTTTACCGTGCCGAACATCGCCGAGGTCGAGGAAGTGCGCGAGCGGGTCAAGCGTGCGATCCGCATTTCGCGCGGCATCAAGCCGGGCCAGGACGACGATTTCAAGGTCGAGGCGGCCGATTCGGTGGTCAAGCAGTTCGAGCAGATCACCACCACCGCGACCGCGGTGCTCGGCGGCATTGTCGGCATATCGCTGCTGGTTGGCGGGATCGGCATCATGAATATCATGCTGGTCTCGGTCACCGAGCGCACCCGCGAGATCGGCATCCTGAAGGCGCTGGGCGCCACCCGCCACGATATCCTGGTGCAGTTCCTGCTCGAAGCCGGCCTGCTCGCCCTGCTCGGCGGGCTGATCGGCATCGTGCTCGGCTTCGCCGCCGGGATCGGCGTGGCCGCGTTGATCCCGGGGTTCCCGCCGGCCAGCGTGCCGGTCTGGGTGGTGGTCGCCGCGGCCGGATTCTCCGCCTTGGTCGGTGTGGTGTTCGGCATCATGCCGGCCTCCAAGGCGGCCGCGCTCGACCCGATCGAGGCGCTGCGCTACGAGTGAAGCGCCGCCTGCGGGCCGCCGTCTCGCCGAGTGTGGTGCTTCACTCTGTTTGGAGCTTATTTTCAGAATAGGTTGGCGGCTTGGTGCAGGCAGCTCCGTAACGGTCCCGTCGTGGACTACAGGCAGCACTACTCCTGCGTGGTCGCATGCCGAAGTGCCCACACTCGCTGCGCGAGTGGGTCGTCCCTGCGGGACTCCCAACAGCTTTCACTCGCTGCGCGAGCGAGTTACTTTCTCTTGAGTGGCCAAGAGAAAGTAACCAAAGAGAAGGCCACCCCACGTCGGCGCCCTGCGGGCATCCTGCCCTCCGGGTCCGTGCTCGCTGGCCGCTGGTCGCCGTATCGCACATCCCTGTGCGAGACGGCGCCTGGCCGACATCCTGTCGGCCACCCTGCGGGCTGTTCGCGGCCAGCGATCACCGCCGCCGAGGGGCCCCCGGTAAGAGCGCGCGCTCCTGCGCGCAGAAGCCGCAGCCGGCTAGCACCCCGCAACTGTCCTTTGCATCGCATCTCGGAATCCCGGCTCGCCGAAAAGCCCTCAACGAACCATCGACACCCCTTCCGACCGAACAGATAAGGGCCATACACAAGCGCCAGGCGCGTTCGAGTGGCTCAGAATCGGCTGCGGATGCCGACGAAGCTGGCGCGCGGGCGGCCGGGGCGGGCGCCGGCCGGGCGCCGTGCGGCGATATAGGTTTCGTCGAACAGATTCTCGACCCGGGCGTACAGTTCGGTGCCCGCGGTGATGGCGAAGCTCGCCGACAGGTCGAACACCCAGGCGCTGTCGGTGGCCTGTCCGGGTAACGGGCTGCCCCGGCCGGCGACGGTACGCATGCTGTCGAGGTAGGTCGCGCCCAGATTCAGGTTCCAGCGCCGGCCAATCAAACCAGTTTGGGCATGGAACATCTGCTCGGGCAGGTAGGCGAGCCGGTCGCCCTTGCGGACGTCGCCGAACTCCTCGAACTCGCTAAGAAAACTGCTGCGGAACTCGGCGTTGGTATAGGTGTAGTTGAACGACAGCGGCAGTCCGAAGCCCAAATCGAGCGCTTGGCCGAAATCGTAACCTGCGCTGGCCTCGATGCCGCGGATACGGGTCTCGCCAGCGTCGAACTGGTCGCCGATGGTGCAGTCGCCTCCCGAGGACTCGGTGCAGGTGCCGACCAGATTGGTGTAGTCGTTCCAGAATCCGGCCAGCTCGGCGTTGAGCGCGCCTTGGTGCCAGCGCAGGCCCAGTTCCATGTTGGTGCTTTTTTCCTCGTCGGCGGTGGCGCCAGGTGCCGGTGGGCTAAAGCCGCGATGGACGCTGGCGAACACGGTGTAGGCATCGGAGCCGAGCCAGGTGACGCCCAGGCCAGGACTTAGATTGGAGACATGATTTTCGCGGACGCGCGTTGGCGGCTGTTCGCGGCCGTCACTGGCACGCACGAAGTCGGTGCGGGTGAGATCGATGGTCTCGTAGCGCAGGCCGGGAGTGACGATCCAGCGGCCGTGACGCATCTCGTCCTGCACGTAGAAGGCGAACGCCTCGGCTTCGCCGATGCGGTTGTCCTGGGTGCCAGGTGCGCGGTCGGTGGTCAGTACCAGGCGGCCGTTGACCATGCGAAAGCCATCCTGATCCTGAAGGCGGTCTTCTTCGTCCTCGTGATAGCGTCCGCCGAGCTCGATCTGATGAGACACATTGCCGGTGTCGAGTTGCCAGCCGAGAACGCTTTGCACACCGTTGGCTTCATAGCTGCGGCGGTTATTGCGCACTTCGAACGCATTGTCCGGGCTGGTTTCACCCTTGATCCAGGCCAGTTGCTGGGCGAATGTTTGCGGCTCGTCCACGATCCGGGCAATAGCGACGCCGCCCACCTGCTCGAGCTTGAACCAGTTGCGGTCGAAGTCGTTGCGATAGGCGATGGTAGAGAGATCAAGCGTCGGGCTCAGCTCAATGCGGTGGCGCAGTTCGTACTGGTCGTGATTGGTGGTGATGTTATCCAGTTGCGAGCCGGCATAGCGGCGATTGGGATCGCTGCGGAAATCGGCGTCGATCAGACCAAGGTAAGTCTCATTGGAATCCTGATCGGTGTGGCCGAGCTTGACCTGAAGTTCCTGATAGTGCTCGGCATTGGCGTCGCTGGTGAGCAAGAACTTGCCCGTATAGTCCTGGAGGTCGTAGCCGGTGTCGTCGCCGGCCGGGCCGGCGCTGTCCAGTCGCTTGAAGCCGTCGGTGTTTTGTTGCACGGTCTCCA
>JBFXKH010000152.1:0-7771 GCA_050173995.1 Lysobacterales bacterium
CCGAAACCCGAACACCGAAAACCGCTCTACCCTAAAACCTAAAACCTAAAACCGCACTACCCTAAAACCTAAAACCAAACACCGCTCTCAATGCCCACCATCGTCGCCACCGCCACCGCTACCGGCCACGCCGGGATCGGCATCGTGCGGCTGTCCGGCGAGCGTGCGCTGGCGATCGCCGAGGCGATCTGCGCGCGCCGACTGCGCCCCCGACACGCGCATCTGGTGCGTTTCCGCGACCAGGACCAGCGGCCGATCGATCAGGGCATCGCGGTGTTTTTTCCCGGACCGCGCTCGTTCACCGGCGAGGACGTGGTCGAATTGCAGGCGCATGGCGCGCCGGTTTTGCTCGCGCAGTTGAACCACGCCGCGATCGCGCTGGGTGCGCGACCGGCGCGGGCCGGCGAATTCACCGAACGCGCCTTCCTCAACGGCCGCATCGACCTGGCCCAGGCCGAAGCCGTCGCCGATCTGATCGCCAGCCAGTCGGAGGCGCAGGCTCGGGCGGCGCTGCGTTCGCTGTGCGGCGAGTTCTCGGCACGGGTGCAGGCGCTGCAGGCGGGGCTGGAGCGGCTGCGCTTGTGGCTCGAATCGGCGCTGGATTTTCCGGACGAGGAAATCGACTTTTTGGCCGACGCCGGCCTGCTCGACCAGCTCGACGTCGTGCGCAACGACCTGGCGGCGCTGCTCGCCGAAGCGCACCGCGGCCAGCGGCTGCACGATGGACTGCACGCGGTCCTGCTCGGCCGACCAAACGTCGGCAAGTCCAGTCTGTTGAATGCCCTGGCCGGTGATGAGCGCGCCATCGTCACCGCCATCGCCGGCACCACCCGCGACTTGCTGCGCGAGACCATTCAGATCGATGGGCTGAGCCTGACCCTGGTCGATACCGCCGGCCTGCGCGAATCCGCCGAGCCGATCGAACGGGAGGGCGTACGTCGCGCCCGCGCCGAGCTGGCCCAGGCCGATCTTGTCTTGATCGTACTCGATGCCTGCGATGCAGACGCCGCACAGGCTCTCGCTGCCGAGGCCCCGCCAGCGGCGCGACGGATCCTGATCCACAACAAGATCGACCTGAGCGGCGCGGCCGCGAGCGACGCTGCCACGGCGATCGCAGGCCTCAACCAACGAGACCCGATCGAACTGTTCCTGTCGGCCCAGAGCGGCGCTGGGATGGATGCACTGCGCGCCGTACTGGTGCATCTGGCCGGTGGCGGCGAGGGCAGCGACGGCGCCTTTTCCGCCCGCGCCCGGCATGTCGCCGCCTTGCAGACCACCGCTGCCCACCTACAGCAGGCCGAGCAGCGCTTACGCACGGATCGCGCCCCCGAACTCTGTGCCGAAGAACTGCGCCTGGCCCAGCAGGCGCTGTCCGCAATCACCGGCGACTACCGCGCCGACCACCTGCTCGGCGCCATCTTCAGCAGTTTCTGTATCGGCAAATAGGCCGTCGGCTCGACCTATCCCGAGCGGCTGTCAGCAAGGGCTCGGTGGCTGGAGTGACCCGCTCACCCCCTGCTCACCCTTGACAAGCGCGCGTACAGCCCACAGACTGCTGGCGGGTCGAGAGCACCGTCTTTTCTGCGGTGCGTTGGGATGCGTCCCACTTGGCTCACCTTCTTTTGACAGGCCGGTTTACGGCCTGTTCTTTTTTGGGTGAAGCATGCATCTTTTGTATGTTGATGAGTCTGGTTCGATTGATGACCCGGATCAGAAGCACTTCGTGCTCGCTGGGGTCTCTGTTTCAGAGCGAAAGACGCACTGGATAGAGCAGGACTTACACGCTATAGCCGCACGGTTTAATGAGGACGACCCGCATGCGATTGAGCTTCACGGCTCCCCCATGCGTGGCGGACGCGGGGATTGGCGAAGGTTCCCGGTCCAGGAACGTTTGGATGCGATGAAGGATGCGTTGCGCGCTGGGGTGTTGAAGTGTGGACCCAGGCACACCCGCCTGTTCGGTGTGGTAATCAGGAAGTCTGCTCTGCCGGGGACCGATCCAGTTCAATTCGCTTTCGAGCAGATTTGCAGCAGATTCGACCTGTTCCTGATGCGTCTTCACACCAAACATAAAGACACCCAACGCGGGCTGATGCTGTTCGACAAATCGTCTACCGAGACCAGAATTCAGACCTTGGCCCGCGAGTTCAAGTACACCGGCCACGCCTGGGGACGGACCAGAAACTACGCTGAAGTTCCTGTGTTTCTGGATTCCAGAGCATCCAGATTGATTCAGCTTGCCGATCTGGTTGCGTTTGCCATCTACCGAAAGTACGAAGCGTCCGACAGCACTTTGTTCGACGTCATCGCGAACAGCTTCGACCGCGAAGGCGAGGTTGTTCACGGTCTTTACGAAAAACTCTGACCGCAGCCGCAGCTGTCGCCATGCATGCTCATGCTCGCAAACGGCTGAATGTGGGCTATAATCCGCAGTTCCCGTCGAGGGGCGCTGCGACCCGGCATGCCGTGTTTTTTCCGGATGGCCGAGGCCAGGCTCGATGGTGTTTACCGAAACGGCGCCCGCTCACCCGATCTGGAGCCAAGCCCGCATGAACGCCATGGTAAAAATCAAGCCCGAACACAAGGTCGCCGACCTGTCGCTTGCCGACTGGGGCCGCAAGGAAATCGCCATCGCCGAGCACGAGATGCCCGGCCTGATGTCGATCCGCCACAAGTATGCCGCCTTACAACCGCTGAAAGGCGTGCGCGTCACCGGCTCGCTGCACATGACCATCCAGACCGCAGTGCTGATCGAGACCCTGAAGGACCTGGGTGCCGATGTGCGCTGGGCCTCGTGCAACATCTTTTCGACCCAGGACCACGCCGCCGCGGCGATCGCCGCCACCGGCACGCCGGTGTTCGCCTGGAAGGGCGAGACCCTGGAAGAGTATTGGGACTGCACCCTGGACGCGGTCAGCTTCCCCGGCCAGCTCGGCCCGCAACTGGTGGTCGACGACGGCGGCGATGTCACCCTGCTGATCCACAAGGGCTACGAGCTCGAGCAGGGCTCGGACTGGGTCAACACCCCGTCCGCCGCGCACGAGGAGCAGGTCATCAAGAACCTGTTGAAGCGCGTCGCCGCCGAACGCCCGGGCTTCTGGGGCCGGGTGGTCAAGGACTGGCGCGGTGTTTCCGAGGAGACCACGACCGGCGTGCATCGTCTGTATCAGATGCTCGAAGCCGGCAAGTTGCTGGTGCCGGCGATCAATGTCAACGACTCGGTGACCAAGAGCAAGTTCGACAATCTTTATGGCTGCCGCGAATCGCTGGCCGACGGCCTGAAGCGCGCGATGGACGTGATGCTGGCCGGCAAGGTCGCCGTGGTCTGCGGCTATGGCGATGTCGGCAAGGGTTCGGCGCACAGCCTGCGCGCCTACGGCTGCCGGGTGGTGGTCACCGAGATCGATCCGATCAATGCCCTGCAGGCGGCGATGGAAGGCTTCGAGGTCAACACCGTCGAGGCGACCCTCGGCCGCGGCGACATCTACGTCACCACCACCGGCAATAAGGACGTGCTGACGCTTGAGCACATGCAGCAGATGAAGGACCAGGCGATCGTCTGCAACATCGGCCATTTCGACAACGAGATCCAGGTCGACCGTCTGAACCAGAGCGGCGCCAGCAAGCTCAACATCAAGCCGCAGGTCGACCAGTACACATTCAAGGACGGCCACTCGATCTATCTGCTCGCCGAGGGCCGCCTGGTCAATCTTGGCTGCGCCACCGGCCACCCGAGCTTCGTGATGTCGAACTCGTTTTCCAACCAGACCCTGGCACAGATCGAACTGTGGGCGAACCGCGACAAGTATCAGGCCCGCGTCTACATCCTGCCGAAGAAGCTCGACGAGGAAGTCGCGCGTCTGCACCTGGAAAAGATCGGCGTCAAGCTGACCCGCCTGAGCGCGGAACAGGCGGCCTATCTGGGCGTCGACGCCGACGGCCCGTACAAGCCGGAACACTATCGCTACTGATCGCCCACTCGAAAGTGGCTTGCCAACAACGGACGCGCATGCGTCCGTTGTTTTTGGCGGGGGTCACCGCGCCGGTCACCAGCGGCACCAGGATTCTTGCCGCTGGCTCGGCGGGTCCCGGCCGCTACCTCGGTTACAGGCAAAGCCAGAGGGTAATATCGTTCGGCGCCCAGGGGCGCTGCGGGTTGCGTTCGTCCAGGCGCGCTTCGACGCGGTGACCGGTATCCATCAGGTGGGCGACGATCGAATTGTCGACGCGGGTCAATTGACCCACCCGATGACCTCGCCAATACAGGCGAACGGTAAGCGGATCGAAGCGGCTGTGCGGGTCGCGCACCAGATGGAGCGTATCGCCGACCGGCATCATCGGCCAGGTCCAGCAGCCTTCGTCCCACTCGTTGGCGGTCAGGTAGGTTCGCACCAGTTCGATGCGCTGCCCAGCCGCCGGCTTGCCGGTCGGCGCTGTGCCGTGGGCCGTGGCCAGCGGCCCGTGGGCGGCCAGGCAGGCGCCGCCCAGCAGAACCGGGGTGTGGACGAGAAAACGGCGTCTTTTCATAACGGTCTCCTGGCGATGGGTGGGCCTGCGTGGACAGGCGGGTAACAAACTATCCGCCGTCTGTCGCAAGGATTGAGACGATCCGGCCGGCGATTGCCAAGGTTCCCGCGCCGGCGCAAGATGCGCGCTATGCGCCAGCAGCGAATCCACGGCAGCTGCCTATGCCAGGCAGTGAAATTCAGCGTCGCCCTGCCGGTCAAGTGGGTGGCGCACTGCCATTGCACGCGCTGCCAGCGGGCGCATGGCGCGGGCGTGGTGACCTGGGTCGGGGTCGCCGAGCAGGTCGGGCAGATCAGCGATGCTTCGGCGCTGCTGCGTTGGTATCGGGTCGAGCAAGGCGGCGAGCGCGGTTTCTGCGGCCACTGCGGCAGCCCGATGTTTTTCAAATCCGCGCGCTGGCCCGGGGAACTGCATATCGCCCGCGCGCTGTTCACCGAGGACCCGGGCCAGGCGCCGCAGATGCATGCGTTCCACGACAGCCAGGTGTCCTGGCTGACCTTGGCTGACGATGACCTGCCGAAAAAATCCGCTGCGGATTTCGACCCAGCGTAGGTTCTGCGGAGCGCAGCGGTTGCCAACAGCACGTAGGCGGTGGTGAGCGCAGCGGTTTTCAACGGCGGAGCCGGTCACCCCAGCACCGTTGCCGCATCGAAATGGAACATGCCGGGGTTCGCTACGCTCACCCCAGCCTACCCCACTCTAGCCTCTAGCCCCGGCGCCATCGATGGCGTCAAACAATCCGGGTGGGTATTCGGGCTTCTGTTCGCGGGCGAGCAGGCTGCGCAGGCCCTGTTCCGGGGTGATCTGCTGGTGCAAGATGGCCTGCACCAGGGCGCTGATCGGCAGGTCCATGCGGTGGCGCTCGGCCAGACGCATGACTTCGTCGGCGGTTTGCACGCTCTCCACCACCTGGCCGATGTCGGCCACCGCCTGGGCGAGTTTCTGGCCGCGGCCGAGCGCGAGCCCGAGCCGGCGGTTGCGCGACAGGTCGCCGGTGCAGGTCAGCACCAGATCGCCGACCCCGGCCAGACCCATGATCGTTTCGGCGCGGCCGCCGAGCGCCATGCACAGACGCAGCATTTCGTTCAGTCCGCGGGTGATCAGGCCGGCACGGGCATTGAGACCAAGTTGCATGCCATCAGCGATGCCGGTGGCAACCGCGAGCACGTTCTTCATCGCGCCGCCGAGCTCGGCGCCGATCATGTCGTTGCCGGTGTAAGCACGGAATGTCGGGCCGTGCAGCCATTGCGCGACCTGCTCGGCGAACTCGACCTCGCGCGAGTGTACGGTGACCGCGGTCGGCAGACCGGCCGCGACTTCGCGCGCAAACGAGGGGCCGGTAACGATCGCGGTCGGCGTCGCCGCGGGCAGCAGCGACTGCGCCACTTCATGCAGAAAACGGCCGCTGCCGGGCTCGAAACCCTTGCTCGCCCAGGCCACGCCGAGCGGCGCGGTCGGCGCCAGCGCCAGCGCCTCGCCGAGCAAAGCGCCGAACGCATGGCTTGGCGTGACGATCAGCCAGTAGCGCGCGTGGCCGAGGACAGCGCCAAGGTCGGCGCTGAGCGCGAGCGCGTCCGGAAAGCGGAACTCGGGCAGGTAGCGGACATTGCAGCGGGTCGATTGCATCAGCGCGAGCGCTGCCCGATCACGTCCCCACAAGGTGGTCGGCACCCCGTGCCGGGCCAGCACCATGGCCAGTGCGCTGCCCCAGGAACCGGCGCCCAAAACCGCGATGGCAGAATCAGCCGTAGCCATGGTCCGAGCCTAGTCCGACCTTTGTTGCGGCACGGTTAAACGCCGGAACGAGGTCGGCCAATTGCGGTCAGGCCGCAGGCGGGGTGGTTTGTGCGGCTTCGGCCTCGGCGGCGCGGCGGCGCATTTGGTCGACATAGAGCTGTTCGAAATTGATCGGTTGCAAGAACAGCGGCGGGAAGCCGCCAGCCAGGATCTGGTCGGAGATCGCCTGACGGGCATAGGGGAACAGGGTGTTCGGGCAGAACGTGCCGAGCACCGCATGCTGCATGGTCGCCTCGACCCCGTTCAGCGTGAAGATGCCGGCCTGGTGCACTTCGGCCAGATAGGCGGTCTTGTCGGCGATCTTGCAGGTGATGGTGACCGTGAGCACGGCTTCGAACACACCCTCGGCCAGCGGGTTCACTTTCTGGTTGAGGTTGAGCTGGATCTGCGGCTGCGCCTGTTCCTGGAAGATGTGCGGCGAGCTCGGTGCCTCGAAGGAGGCATCCTTGACGTAGATTTTCTGCACGGTGACCTGGACGCCAGCCTGGCCCTGGGCCGCGGCTTCGTGGTCGAGGCCGTTGGGCTGGGTATTCGGATTCGGATCGGACATGGAAACTCCTGAGGTCGGCGGGCGACCGGACGGTAACTGGTGGGGGAACGGCCGACCATTATCCCACGAGCGGGGCGGTGGGTGAAGGGCGATAGCGGCGACCGCGATCGGTCATACGTAGGGGCGACCGGTGGGTCGCCCGAACAAGGGCAGATGCGACCCAGTGGGCCGCCCGACCAACGGTGGCCGCGACCAACGGGCGACCCACCGGGTCGCCCCTACCAGCGAACGGCACAGTCGGCGCGGTTCAGGCCTTGCCCTTGACCACCGGCAATTCGGCCACCAACCAGCCTTCGATGCCGCGTTCCAGACAGTGCACCCGGCTGAAGCCGGCCTTGACCAGTCGCTGGCAGACCGAGCGCGAGGCGCTGCCATTGCGGCAACTGACCACTACCGGCAGGTCGCGCACCCGGGCCAGGTCCGGCTGCTCGGGGTCGAGCCGGGCCAGCTCCAGGTGCTTGGCCCCGGCGATATGCGCCGCTTCGAAATCGGCCCGCGGCGAAACATCGATCAGTAGCGCATTGTCGCGATTGATCATCTGCACCACCGCCGCTGGCGAAATCAGCTGGAATCCGCGCGCCATGCTGGCCAGTTCGTGCTTGACCAGGACAACCAGTACCAGCACGAACAGGGCGACCAGCACCGGATGGTTGCTGATGAATTGCGGCAATCGCTCCAAAAACACAGCTCACTCCAGATTCGCAGGGGTCGGCGATTATGCGGCAGTCTCGGCAACCGTGCCAGCCTTAGCTTTTCGGAACCCGTCAGCCAGGGGACGGTGGGCGACAAAGGTCTGGCATTGCGTCCCACGGGCTTGGAAGAACAAGCAGCCATCGTTCACAGCTAGCGCAGGCCACCCGGCCTGGTCAGGCTCGGCGTTCGCAGCTGGCCACTGGC
>JBFXKH010000153.1:0-7444 GCA_050173995.1 Lysobacterales bacterium
GTTATTCGTCGGCTGTTGCACCATTGGCCGGATCAGCGACCTGCGCACGGTGGCGGCGATCCTGCGCGAACGTCGCGTCGATCCGCGCGTGCGCATGCTGGTCGTGCCGGGTTCGGCCGCGGTGCAGCGCGCTGCCGAAGCCGAGGGCATCGACGCCATCGTGCGCGCCGCCGGTGCCGAATGGCGCCTGCCGGGCTGCTCGATGTGCATCGCCATGAACGGCGATCTGGTCGCACCCGGGCAGCTCGCGGTCAGCACCAGCAATCGCAATTTCGAGGGCCGCCAGGGGCCGGGGGCACGCACCATCCTGGCCTCGCCGGCGACCGCGGCGGCCTCGGCGATCGCCGGCTGCGTGGCCGATCCGCGCGCCTATTTCAACGCCGGAGACCGGCCATGAAAGCCCTGCGTTCGATCCGCTCCAAAGCGCTGGCTTTGCCGCGCAGCAACATCGATACCGACCAGATCATCCCCGCGCGGTTTCTATCGACCACCGAGCGCGGCGGCCTTGGCCGCCACGCCTTCAACGACTGGCGCTACCGCAAGGACGGCAGCCCCGACCCGGCGTTCGTGCTCAACCGCGCCGAATCGGCCGGGCGCTCGATCCTGGTGACCGGCGCCAATTTCGGCTGCGGTTCCTCGCGCGAACACGCGCCCTGGGCGCTGATCGACGCCGGCATCAACGCGGTGGTGGCGAGCGAGATCGCCGACATCTTCCGTGGCAACGCGCTGAAAAACGGGCTGCTACCGGTGGTGTTGCCGGAAGCGGTGGTGGCCGAACTGCTGGCCAACCCGGACTGGGAACTGCACATCGACGTGGCGCTCTGCACGCTCACGGTGCCGGACGGCCGGCGTTTCACCTTTCCGCTGGATGCATTCCAGCAAACCTGCCTGCTCGATGGCAGCGACGAGCTCGGCTACCTGCTGGCCCGATCCGCCGCCATCGCCACCTTCGAGGAGAATCGCCATGCGCGCTGAAATCGTCCTGTTGCCCGGTGACGGCATCGGCCCCGAGGTCACCGCGGCCGCCGAGCGGGTGCTGGCCATGGTCGCCGAGACCCACGCCCACAAATTCGTCTTCCACCGTCACCCGATCGGCGGCAACGCCATCGACGCCCACGGCAGTCCCTTGCCCGCTGCCACCCTGGCCGCCTGCCTGCGCGCCGACGCGGTGTTTCTGGGCGCGGTCGGTGGACCGCAGTGGTCCGACCCGAAGGCGCCGCTGCGTCCCGAGCAGGGCCTGCTCGAGCTGCGCAAGCAACTCGGCCTGTACGCCAACCTGCGCCCGGTGGTGCCGCATCCGGTCGCGCTCACCGCCGCTCCGATCAAACCGCATCTATTGGCCGGCGTGGACCTGATGGTGGTGCGCGAACTGACCGGCGGCATTTACTTCGGCGACAAGACCCGCGATGCCGAGGGCGCCTCCGATCTGTGTCGCTACAGCGTCAAGGAAATCGAACGGGTGGTGCGCCGCGCCGCCCGCCTGGCGCAGAAGCGCCGTGGCTATCTGGTCTCGGTGGACAAGGCCAATGTGCTGGAAACCTCGCGGCTGTGGCGCGAAGTCTGCACCCGCGTGGTCGCCGATGAATTCCCCGACGTGAAACTCGAACACATTCTGGTCGACGCCATGGCCATGCACCTGCTCACCCGGCCGCGCGACTTCGACGTGATCGTCACCGAAAACCTGTTCGGCGACATCCTCACCGACGAAGCCGCGGTCCTCGCCGGATCGCTCGGCCTGCTGCCCTCGGCCTCGCTCGGCGATGGCAGCCGCGGACTGTACGAACCGATCCACGGCTCGGCCCCGGATATTGCCGGCAAAGACATCGCCAACCCTTATGGCGCAATCCTTAGCGCCGCCCTGCTGCTGCGCCACTCGCTCGCCCTGGAAGCCGAAGCCCAGGCCGTCGAACAGGCGGTCAGCGACGCACTCTACGCCGGTGAACTAAGCGCCGACCTGGCCCACGGCAACCCCGCCCACAGCACCAGCACCATAACCCAGGCCATCGTCGAACGCCTGCAATCCTGCTGCTGCGGCATCGGCGAACTGCGCGACTGAGCATGGCCCGAATCGGCACAGCGGCCCGTGGGAGCGACGGAACGTCGCGACAGCAGTTCGTAGGATGGGCAAAGCGCAGCGCGCAGCGCGTAGGCTGGGGTGAGCGCAGCAAACCCCAGCAGCCGATGCCCCACCGTCACCGATGCCGCACCGTCACAGGCGCTGGGGTTCGCTGCGCTCACCGCCAGCCTACGTTCATCGCTCAAGGCCGATGCGGTGATACCGGGCCGGGCATGTCAACAACCTGAAATCTGGATTAGGAATGGATTGCAAGGCATTGATGCATAGAGATTTCCAGAATGACAACCACCGCGCTCCGTCACCGAACCCCGCTCGATGATGGTGGGCGACCTTCGCCATCGACCGCTTGAAGCCCGCGGTGGCGCCCGGCCTCCATGAACAATTTCGCTTTCGGATGCTGCTGGCGAGCTGCGTCCTGCATCAAATCCAGTGCCCGCATCTGTTTGATCTTGCCGGCCTGGCCTTGTGCGTATATTCCACTTAACTGGTACATGGCCTCCGGCTCGTTCTGACTCGCGGCGTATTCGAGCCAATGCATTGCCAGACCGTTGTCCTGGCTCACCCCATCGCCGTTCCGATAGGCCAGGCCGAGCGCAGTTTGCGCCCAGACCAGTCCCAGTTCAGCTCCCTCACGCAGATCGGCGACGGCCATGTCCGACCAGCCCGCCTCGCGGTCTGCGCGATAACGCTGCGCCAATCGCTCGCTGCTCGCTATCACCTCTGGGCTTGCGACCTTCAACAGCTTGGTGGTCAGCGCGCCGATGCAGGCGCGGTCGTCGATCTGCACATGCATGGCATCATGGCTGATGAAGATCGCCAGAAAACTGTTGTCCGGGTCGTCGACACGGCGCAGGAAACTGTAGTCCAGTTCGCCCTGCTTGCCGTCAAAGCGCTCATAAAACACCTGTTTCGTGGTCAAATCGATCCGAACCCGGTCATCGTCCTGGTGCGCAACCACGAATTGCGAGCGGATCTGGCAAGAGCGTCCAGGGATTACCGATTGGCAGGCGGTACCCAGCATGGCAATGCAGACGGCAAGGCAGTAGACGGCTCGACGCATACGGTCTTTCTCCAAAACGGGCGCGGTCGGAAGCGTGGGTCTGATTCGTGGATGGGTTCCGCCAAAGCATGCCGCGCGCGGGCTGGCGCCGCAACAACGCTGTTTTCCACCCATCCTACGGAATGGGCTGGCGTGTGCCGGGGCGGAAAGTAGGGTGGATAAGCCTGCGCATCCACCATCCACGTTATGCCATGCTGTCTCGACAGCTACTATTCTCGACCGCGACCGAGTTGACTTGGTACCGATGCGCGTTACCGCAAAGCAAATCCGGTGTGTTGTCGATCGGCGCTGGCCTGCGGCTTGGCTGACTTCGCTGCTGACCGTTGTGCTGTTGTGTTCGGCGGTGGCGGCAATGGCCAAGCCCACGCCATCGATGGACAAACAGCAAAGCGAAGCCTCCTTCGATCGCCACCGCGTGGCGCAACCGTCCCTGGTGGCGTACGCCCGGCCCGGCCATCCATTGCCGGTCGTTCGGTCGTGCAGCCGATGCCTGGGGGCATCGGCAGAGCGCACGCCCTCACCCAGCAGCATCACCACCACCACCTACGCCTACGACCGCGATGACCGATTGATCCAGACCACGGTCAGCCATCAACCCAGCGATGCCAGCACCCCGGACGAACGCAGCGACTGGACCCTGGACGCGGTCGGCAATCGCCTGACCGAAACCGTCACGCGGCTACCGGACAACACCACGACCTCGAACAAGTCCTACATCTACAGCGACCGCGATCAGTTGTTGACGATGACCGACACGGTCAACCAGCTCACGGTCGAATACAGCTACGACCAAAACGGCAACCGCGTGAGCCGCACCGTCACCCGGCAAGGCCAACCCCCCGAAACCACCACCTACACCTTCGACGCAAGAGACCGCCTGACCGGCGTACAACCGAACGCCCCAACGCCCCGCGCATCGCCTACCAATACGACGCCGATGGCCGCCGCATCGAACGCATCGCGTTCCCCGCCACCGGCCAAAACCCGGCAGCGACCCTGTATCTCTACAACGGCAGCAGCCTGCTGCACGAAGCGATCCCGGACGGCGCCGCCAGCAGCGCGAACGCAAGCGGCCTGCGCCTGACCGACACCTACCGCAGCAGCGCCAAACTCGACCGCCACCTGGCCTTCGATCTGGCCGGAAACGCGAGCGTACGCTTCTACCAGTTGGACGCGCTCGACACCCCGGTCGCCATGACCGACGCGAACGGCAACACCGTCACCCGAACCACCTTCGACGCCTGGGGCAACATCGAACAACAGATCGCGGGCGGCGCAGTCCAAACCTCCTGGCAACTCCCCAACTACAACCCCGACCAGACCGGCCAAGCCGCCCTACTAACCAACGACGGCCAACTCATCGGCTTCACCGGCTACCAAAAAGACAGCGACACCGGCCTCTACTACGCCGGTGCCAGGTGGTACGACGCGCTCACCGGCAGCTTCAATGGCATGGATCCGGCGCAGGGTAATCCCAACTCGCCGGTCAGCCTGCATCGCTATCTGTATGCCAATGGCAATCCGCTGATCTACATCGATCCGGATGGCGAGTTTGCCTTCCTGCAGCGGCTGGCCGATCGGTTTGGGCAGGTCGCCACCAACGCCCAGGGCGCGGCCAATGACCTCAACGGTCAATTGAACGGCAGCGTGCTCGGCGACAGCTTCACCCGATTGAAGGGCATCGCGCTGGGTGTCGGCATCAAGGGTGTGGCGGTGCTGGGCGAAGGCCTGGTGCGCACCACCAACTTTGTCGCGAACAGCGCCTCGCGCCAGTTTATCAGCGACCAATCCGAACTCGGCCGGCAATTGGATGGCGAACTGGATGCCTCGTTCCAGAGCCTCGATGCGGGTGTTGGCCAAGGGGTTGCCTTGGCGCAGAAGGTGGCAGCCGATCCAAGCCAGGGATTGGCCCTGGCCAAGGCCGGCGCGCAGGGTGCGGGCAGGCAACTCTCCCGCACCTTTATCGAAGGCGACACCGGTGCCGCCGCCGAGACTTTCTCGGGTCTGCCCGGCGTGCTGCTGGCTCCGGCCACCGCCGGCTTCGGCGGGCGCTTGCTTGGCAAAGCCGGCGAAGCGCTGAGCGACCTGGGTGGCAAGGCGCGGGCGAAATTGCCGCGGCCGTCGGTCGGCGCACCCGAGATTGGACCGCGCGACATCGACTTCGACCTGGATGGCGGCATTGATCGCAGTGGTCTGCCATCATTGGCGCGGGCGGCGGATGCGACGCCAGTCCCAACAAATGCAATTGGTGGCGGGACTGGGGCGGCAACAGGAGTCCGTGGGACTGAATTGTCGTCGGGTGGCGTAGGTGTCACGCCTAACAGAAATATCATCTGTGGGTCTGGCGGACCATGTTCGGTATATGAGATAGCCGCAGATGAGTTAATTGCTGAATTTCCCTACATTGGTAAAACCAGACGAAGTGTTCCCAAACGAATGACGGACAAAGACCATCGCCGAAAAACTGCCAGCGGCCAACCACCTAGAGCTGAAGTCCTGGCGGAGAACCTAACGCCAGACGAAGCGGCCGGACTTGAGGCCCTATTGGTTAACGAGCGCGGCCTTGACCGGCTTTCAAATGCTATCCCGCCGCTTAATGTTAATTTGTCGAAAAACTCTGCCCGTATTGAAGCCGCGAAAAAGTTGTTGGAGAAGGCCAGCCGAACAGAAGGTGGCCAATGAACGAGTTTCGGGATGAACAGTTCTGGCGAGAATTCCTGAACTCGTCAGAAGCTGTTCGTAAGCACATAATGACAGACCGAATGCGAGAAGCGTTTGAAATAGTCGAAATGTTGCTTCAGCGGAGTGGTTTCAACTTTGCTTTTGAATTAACAAAAGATGAACATTCTGCCATTTTGGTACTCACACCTGAGGGCGACGCCCTGCAGGCACGTCGAATCGACGATTTGCTTGCCATCCAGCCGGAAATACCGGGTTGGAGTTTCTTTGGGCGTCGACAACGAAAGAGTCTTGAAGATGCGCTGACCTTTGTCCGTAAAATCTATGGTCTTGATGTAAGCGACGCCCGTTTTCAACTTGTCAGCACCGACTTTGGTAACGAAGTGATTGTGGTTTCTAATGCCATGCTTGGTCTGTCTATTGATGAATCATACGGACTAGCTGTGACGTTACTAGATCACGCACTTGGTGAAGATCATGTTATGTCCAAAGTGTATGGTGTCAGAGGGGCTATTTCGTCGGATATAGGTTCTGAACAATTGCTTACTTTGTCTCAATTAGCGATTCGTCTTGGTTGTTCCTGAGTAGCTACTGCCATGAACGAGGAAATAGTCATACATGTGCTACTCGCCGACGGCACGATTCAGGCGATACGTGTGGACATACAACAAATTGGTGAGATGGGTTTGTGGTCATTGAAGGTGCTGGATATGGCTATGGCGGGGCGTAGCTATGTCGGTGACGATCTATTTGAGGCCATGATCGAGTTGAGAAAGGATTTGGAGCAGGGCGGATCAGCGTTGCTTTGTGCAGGTGCCCGCCAAGATGTCTTTCCATCCGGTATGTCCCGGTCAATGAGCGATGGCCGCAAGGCCTATGTAACCAGAATTGGCGAGCCAGCGAATAGATCGGACTTAATTGATATATTCTCTTATTCACCATCTCCAACTGTCGGAACGGTGCAACAGCAATCCATGTTTCATGCAGAATGGGTGGAGAGTTTGCGGCAGCGGTAGGTGTAGGAAGCCCCACCCCAAGGAAGGAGACTTGCATGCCCGACACCGACGATTTCATCCATCTTCATGCCACCGACCAGACCATTGCGTTGGATTTTGCCTGGACGCTCAGCCGGCGTTGTGTGGACGGTGACGCAACGGTGCTCGATTATCAGGACGCCGGCTGCCGTTGCCGCATCCGGATCGACCGGCAGGCGTTGGCGCAAGCAATCGAGCTGGCGCAACAAGGGGAACTGGCGCAAGCGAGCACGCCGCGGTTCCGGGTACGGCGCGATTGGTTGCAGGTGCTGTCCGGTGCCCCGAGCCCCGAACGCCTCGACGCGATCATCGCCCGCATCAATCGCGTGCTGCGGTGGCCGGCGTGAACGCGGCAGGCCGCAAACGCGCCGCCGTGCGACCATGTTCGGTGTCGACCGATGCCTCGGGCGTATTGGAAGTAGGGTGGATAAGCCTGCGCATCCACCATGCACGCCATGCCATGCTGGCTCGACAGCGACCGTTCTCGACCGCAACCGAGTTGACGCGATGCCGATGAGCGTTATCGCAAAGCAATAGTGATGTTCCGATGCCAGATTCTGAATGCTCTGGCGGATTCGAGAGGAAGGGGATGCC
>JBFXKH010000154.1:0-7214 GCA_050173995.1 Lysobacterales bacterium
GTAAATCGGGATGTGGAACGGAATCAGCCGCACCAGTTCCGGCGCCAGCCGCAGCAAGCGGCGGCGCTCGTCCAGGCTCTCCCGCACCAACCGGAATTGGGCGGTCTCCAGATAGCGCAGGCCGCCATGAATCAACTTACTGGAACGACTGGAACTGCCATGCGCCAGCGCGGTCTGTTCGAGCAGCAGCACGCTATACCCGGCCGCCGCCCCCGCCTGGGCGATGCCCGCGCCATGGATGCCACCACCGATGATTACCAGGTCGTAGGTCCGGACCATAATCGCTCCAAGCACTTCGCCCCAAGCCTAACCGATCTTGCCGGCTGCGCTGCGGCATTGCACCGTCTGGCCCCTGCGCGGTCGACCCCGTCCGCCTGAGGTTCTGGTTGGGTCGGAGGAGGTATCGCTCACAGCGCGGTTCCGAAAACCAGACAACGGCCAAGCGGTGGTCGCGGTAGGATCGGTCTGCGGGTCTACCACCGCGCAACATGGAGAGAGTGCTTGTTCCCGAAAAACTGCCGCCCCCACCAGGCCCGACGTTGTTACCGGCGGATGTTTGCCGGACCTGGTCTGGCGCTGGCCGTTTGGTTTGCCAGCACCGCGGCTGCGACCGAAGCGGTCGAACTACTGAACGTGTCCTACGACCCAACCCGCGAGCTGTACGAACAGATCAACCCGAAATTCACGGCATTCTATAAAGCCGCGCACGGTGTGGATTTGCTGATCAACCAATCCCACGGCGGCTCGGGCAAGCAGGCGCGGGCGGTGATCGACGGACTGGAAGCCGACGTGGTAACCCTGGCTCTGGGCTACGACATCGACGCACTATCCCGCACCGGCCAGCGCATCCCTGCCGACTGGCAAAGTCGCCTGCCGAATAACAGCTCTCCCTACACCTCGACCATCGTGTTGCTGGTGCGCAAGGGCAATCCTAAGGGCATCCGCGACTGGGGCGATCTGGTCAAGCCGGGGGTCGGCGTGGTCACGCCCAATCCCAAGACCTCGGGCGGCGCGCGCTGGAATTATCTGGCTGCCTGGGCCTACGGCCGACGCGGCGGTGGCGCGGCCGCTGCTCAGGCGTTCGTGCGCGCCCTGTACCGCAACGTCAGCGTGCTCGATTCCGGCGCGCGCGGCGCCACCACCACCTTCATCGAACGCGGCATCGGCGATGTGTTGCTGGCCTGGGAAAACGAAGCCCTGCTGACGCGGCAGAAGTTCGGCGCCGACCGCTTCGAAATAGTGCTGCCCTCGCTCAGCATCCTCGCCGAACCGCCGGTGGCGGTGGTCGATAAAGTTGCCGCTCGGCGCGGTACCCAGGCGATCGCCGAGGCTTACCTGCGCTTTCTCTACACCCCGGAAGCGCAGGAAATCATCGCGCAGCATTTCTACCGGCCACGCGATGCCGCAGTCATGGCACGCCACCGCGGGCAGTTTCCCAGAATCGATCTGGTCACCGTCGATACCGAGTTCGGCGGCTGGCAGGCTGCGCAGCAGACCCACTTCGCCGATGGCGGAACATTCGATCGGATTTATCTGCACTGAAGACGGCCCCAGGGGCCGTCGCCGACACCGTCGGGATGCGTGTGGAGTGAATTTCCCAACGATCCGTGGCAGTGTGTGCGGATGAGCGCCCACGCATTACCGTCGCCACTTCGATCGCCACGCTGGGTCGCCGGACCCCTGCCGGGGTTCGGCCTCAGCCTGGGCTACACCCTGCTGTATCTGGGTTTGATCGTGCTGATCCCGCTGGCGATGGTGGTGTTGAGTTCGGCCGAGTTGAGCCCAGCCGAGTTTCTGCGCAAGGTCGGCTCGGCGCGGGCGCTGTCTGCGCTCAAGGTCAGCTTCGGTGCCGCCTTGATCGCCGCTGGCATCAATGTGCTGATCGGCCTGCTGCTGGCCTGGGTGCTGACCCGTTACCAGTTCGCCGGGCGCAAGTGGATGGACGCCCTGATCGATCTGCCGATCGCCCTGCCGACCGCGGTCGCCGGCATCGCGCTCAGCGCCCTGTATGCGCCGAACGGTTGGCTCGGACAGTGGCTGGCACCGCATGGCCTGCAGATTGCATTCACCCCGCTCGGTATCGTGGTCGCGCTGGTATTCGTCGGCCTGCCGTTCGTGGTGCGTACCGTGCAGCCGGTGCTGCAGGATGTCGAACACGATGTCGAGGAGGCCGCGCTCAGTCTCGGTGCCTCGCCTGCCCAGGCCTTCCTGCGGGTGACCCTGCCGACCGTATTGCCGGCGCTGATCACCGGGTTTGCCCTGGCCTTCGCGCGCGGCGTCGGTGAATACGGCTCGGTGATTTTCATCGCCGGCAACATGCCGATGGTCTCCGAGATCGCACCGCTGCTGATCGTCACCCAACTCGAACAATACGACTACGCCGGCGCCACCGCGCTCGCCCTGGTCATGCTGCTGGCTTCGTTTGCGCTGCTGTTGCTGATCAATTCCCTGCAGGCGCGGCTGGCGGCACGGGGGCGGCGATGAGCCGGGTCCGCGCCGGCCATGCCTGGCTGCGCCGGCTGTTGATTGCAGCGGCGCTGGCCGCCGCTGGCCTGATCCTGCTGCTGCCCTTGCTGCTGGTGCTGACTGGCGCCATCGCCCAGGGCTGGGCGGCCTATGTGGCCGCGATCGACGAACGCGCGGCGCTGGCCGCGTTGCGCCTGACCTTGACCGTGGCGCTGATCGGGGTGCCGCTCAATCTGGTGTTCGGCGTGGTCGCCGCCTGGTGCATCTGCAAGTTCGACTTCCCCGGCCGCAGCGCCCTGATCACCCTGATCGACCTGCCATTGGCAGTATCACCGGTCATCTCGGGAATGGTCTATGTGCTGCTGTTCGGTGCCCAGGGGCTGCTCGGCGACTGGCTGCTGGCGCACGACATCCGTATCATTTTTGCCTTGCCCGGCATCGTGTTGGCGACCATTTTCGTGACCTTTCCGTATGTCGCGCGCGAGCTGATTCCGGTCATGCAGCAGCAGGGACGCGAGCCCGAAGAAGCGGCTTTCTCGTTGGGTGCCAGCGGCTGGCAGATGTTCTGGCGGGTGACCCTGCCGAATATCAAGTGGGGGCTACTGTACGGGGTGATCCTGTGCAACGCCCGCGCCATGGGCGAGTTCGGCGCGGTGTCGGTGGTGTCCGGGCATATCCGCGGCAAGACCAACACGCTTCCGCTGCATGTCGAAATTCTGTACAACGAATACAACCATACCGCTGCCTTTGCGGTGGCCTCGCTGCTGGCGCTGCTGGCGCTGGTCACGCTGGCGCTGAAGACCTGGGTGGAGGGGCGGACCCGACGCGAGCGCAGCGCCGCCACCGCCACCACCGCCGCCATCGACGAGGAGTTCGCTTGAGCATCGACATTCGCGGCGTGCACAAACGCTTTGGCGCATTCACCGCGCTCAATGCCATTGATCTCGCTATCGGCGACGGCGAGCTGGTCGCCCTGCTCGGTCCCTCCGGTTGCGGCAAGACCACGCTGCTGCGGGTGATCTCCGGACTGGAGTCGCCGGATGCCGGCAGCATCCACTTGCACGGCCGCGATGTCACCGCGATCGATGCGCGCCATCGGGGGGTCGGTTTCGTGTTCCAGAACTACGCCCTGTTCCGGCATATGAGCGTATTCGAAAATATCGCTTTCGGCCTGCGCGTGCGCCCGCGCGCCAGCCGTCCGAGCGAAGCACAGATTCGTGCCACGGTCGAGCGTTTCCTCGATCTGGTGCAGTTGAGCGCGCTGGCCAAACGTTATCCCGACCAGCTCTCTGGCGGCCAGCGCCAACGCGTCGCCCTGGCCCGCGCCCTGGTCATCGAACCCGGCGTGCTGCTGCTCGATGAGCCGTTCGGGGCACTCGACGCGCAGGTGCGACGCCGGCTGCGACGCTGGCTCCGGCGCCTGCACGACGAACTGCATGTCACCACCGTCATGGTCACCCACGACCAGGACGAAGCGCTCGACGTGGCCGACCGCATCGTGTTGATCGACCAGGGCCGGATCGCCCAGACCGGCAGCCCATTCGATCTGCAGGACCGCCCAGCCAGCCTGTTCGTCAGCCGCTTTCTGGGCGAGGTGGACTGCCTGCGCGCCCGCCTGCAAGACGGCCGGATCGCGCTCGGCAATACCATCTGGCCAGCACCGCCCGGTACCGACGTCGCCGACGGCAGCGTCGATGTCTGCGTGCGCCCCTATGACTGGCAATGGTCCCGGCACGCCGCGCTCGATGCGCTGCCGGCGACCGTGGTCGACGCGCGCTGGCTGGCCGGACGCTACCGAATCGAGCTCGCGGTGGACCTGCCCGACACCGACTATCTCACCGCCGAATGGGCGCAATCGGAGCTGCCGGCGCCGGAACCCGCCAGTGGCGACGTGCTGCACCTCAGGCCACGTCGCCTCGCGGTGTTCCGCCACGGCTGATCGCCGCCGCCGATTGCCGCCGCACCCGTAGGGGCGACCCGCTGGGTCGCCCTTCGCATAGGTTGTGCTGAGCGCAGCGAAGCGCAACAAAGCCTAACCGAACACAGTAATCGTAGGTCGGCTCAAGCCGCGCAGCGGTGGAGCCGACAATTACAGACCTGGGTCGCCCTTCGCACCATCGCCGTACCCACCAGGGCGACCCAGCGGGTCGCCCCTACGCCCCTATCGGCGACCCGGCCACATAGCCAACCGGCATATGACCATGGCGAAGCATTGTTTTGGCCGAGGCGCGCGCCTGCGTAAGGTGGGCTCGTGGGCGACCCGGCGGGTCGTCCCTACACCCGGCACCGACCTTTACTTCTACCACCCCGCGCCAATTCGAGGAGAGGATCATTTCCGCGCAACTGCAGGCTCCGACCACGCCGCTGCTGAGCGAAGCGCAACAGCAGTTGCTCGTGCGCCTGACCGAAGGCCTGGCGCCGGCAGCGCTGCATTTCATTTCCGGCTACGCCGCCGGACTCGCCGCTGCTGCTGCGCCGACGCGGCCGGTGATCGCCGCGGCACCGGTCGTGGTCGCCACCGGCAATACGCACGCGATTACCGTGCTCTACGGCAGCCAGACCGGCAACGCACGACGCGAGGCGGAACGCATTCACGCCGAGCTGGCGGCCAACGGCATCGAAGCGCGGCTGCTGCGCGCCGATGCCTATCCGCTGCGCGAACTGGCCAGCGAGCGCACGCTGCTGCTCGTCATCAGCACCCAGGGCGAGGGCGAGCCGCCCGACGACGCCCGTGGCCTGGTCGAACATCTGCAATCGCGGCGGGCGCCCAAGCTGCCCGGATTGCGGTTTGCGGTGCTTGGCCTGGGCGATTCCAGTTACGCCGAATTCAATGCCGTCGCGCGCCGGCTCGATCAACGCCTGCGCGCGCTCGGCGCCGAAGCGCTGCTGCCGCTGGCCGAGGCCGACACCGATATCGACACGGTCGCCGCACCTTGGCGCGAGCAGGCCTTGTCCAGCGCCCGCCGGCTGGCGGCCAGTGCGACGCCACGTTCAACGCAGCCGGTGCCAGCCTCGACGTCCGCCATTGCGACCGACACGAGCCAGAACTTTGCCGCCGAAGTCCTGCAAAACCAGCGCATCACCGCCCGCGACAGCGATCAAGACATTCGTCATCTGGAGCTGTCGCTGGCCGGTAGCGGTATCGACTACCAGCCCGGCGACGCGCTCGGCATTAAGCCACGCAACGACCCGGCGCTGATCGAGCGGGTGCTCGACAGGCTCGCGCTGTCGGGCTCCGATAGCGTGCGCCTGGGCGACGAGATCCGTTCCCTGCACGACTGGCTCATCGGCCACCGCGAGCTCACCCGACTGCACCCGGGATTCCTGCGCAGCCTGGCCGAGCGCGCGCCGTCGCCGGCACTGACCGCGCTGCTCGCGCCCGGCGCCGGCGCGGACCTTTCCGCCTGGATGGCGAGCCGCCAGCTCGACGATGTATTGCGCGAGTTTCCGGCCGACTGGACCGCGGCCGACCTGGTCGCCGCGCTGCGGCCACTGGCGCCGCGGCTGTATTCGATCGCTTCCAGCCGCAAGGCGGTCGGCGAGGAAGCGCATCTGACCGTCGCCGTATTCGAGCAGCCAGGCGTCGAAGCGACGCAGCGCGGGGTGGCCTCGGGCTTCCTGGCCGCAGCCGTCGAGGGCGCCACGCTGCCGGTCTATCTGCACCGCAACGAACGCTTTCGTCTGCCCGCCGATGACAGCCGCGACCTGATCATGATCGGCCCGGGGACCGGGCTCGCACCCTTTCGCGGCTTCGTGCAGGAACGCGCAGCAGCGGCCGCGCGCGGCCGCAACTGGCTGTTGTTCGGCGCCCGCCACCAACGCTCGCAGTTTCTCTATCAACTGGAATGGCAGGCGGCGCTGCGCGCGGGCGAGCTGCACCGGCTCGACCTGGCCTTCTCGCGCGACCAGGCCGAACGCCAACACGTCACCCAACGTCTGCGCGAACACGGCCGCGAGGTCTACGCCTGGCTGGAAGGCGGCGCGCATCTCTACGTGTGCGGGGCGATCGCCATGGGCCGCTCGGTACACGCCGCCCTGCGCGATCTGCTGATCGAGCATGGCGGTCGCGATCACGAAGCCGCCGATGACTACCTGACCGGGCTGCAACAAGCCGGCCGCTATGCCCGGGATGTGTACTGATGAACGCCCCCCCGTCCGCGGTCGAACGCATCAAGCAAGACAGCCATGGCCTGCGCGGCACGCTGCGCGAGAGCCTTGCCGACCAGCTCACCGGCGCGCTGCGCGAGAGCGACACCACGGTGCTGAAGTTCCACGGCAGTTACCAGCAGGACGACCGCGACCTGCGCGAGGAACGCCGCCTGCAAAAGCTCGAACCGGCGTACAGCTTCATGATCCGCACCCGCCTGCCCGGCGGCGTGGTCACGCCGGCGCAGTGGCTGGCCCTGGACGCGCTGGCTACACGCTACGGCAATGGCAGCCTGCGCCTGACCTCGCGCCAGGCGGTGCAGATCCACGGCATCATCAAGCGCGATCTGAAAGCGACCATTGCCGCGATCAACCAGACCCTGATCGATACCATCGCCGCCTGCGGCGATGTCAACCGCAACGTCATGGTCGCGGCCAATCCACTCGAGTCGGCACTGCACGCGCACGTGGTTGCCGATGCCCGCGCCCTGTCCGAGCGGCTGCTGCCCAACACCCGCGCCTACCATGAGATCTGGCTCGACGAAAAACCCGTGATCGGTGTCGCGACCAGCGAACCGGTGTATGGCCCGAGCTATCTGCCG
>JBFXKH010000155.1:0-7142 GCA_050173995.1 Lysobacterales bacterium
TGCGGCGATATAGGTTTCGTCGATCTGATTCTCGACCCGGGCGTACAGTTCGGTACCCGTGGTGATGGCGAAGCTCGCCGTCAGGTCGAACACCCAGGCGCTGTCGGTGGCCTGTCCGGGTAGCGGGTTACCCCGGCCAGCGACCGTACGCATGCTGTCGAGGTGGGTTGCGCCCAGATTCAGGTTCCAACGCCGGCCAATCAAACCAGTTTGGGCATGGAACATCTGCTCGGGCAGGTAGGCAAGCCGGTCGCCCTTGCGGACGTCGCCGAACTCCTCGAACTCGCTAAGAAAACTGCTGCGGAACTCGGCATTGGTATAGGTGTAGTTGAACGACAGCGGCAGTCCGAAGCCCAAATCGAGCGCTTGGCCGAAATCGTAACCTGCGCTGGCCTCGATGCCGCGGATACGGGTTTTGCCGGCGTCGAACTGATCGCCGATGGTGCAGTCGCCTCCCGAGGACTCGGTGCAAGTGCCGACCAGATTGGTGTAGTCGTTCCAGAATCCGGTCAGCTCGGCGTTGAGCGCGCCTTGGTGCCAGCGCAGGCCCAGTTCCAAGTTTGTGCTTTTTTCCTCGTCGGCGGTGGCGCCAGGTGCCGGTGGGCTAAAGCCGCGATGGACGCTGGCGAACACGGTGTAGGCATCGGAGCCGAGCCAGGTGACGCCCAGGCCAGGACTTAGATTGGCGACATGATTTTCGCGGACGCGCGTTGGTGGCTGTTCGCGGCCGTCACTGGCACGCACGAAGTCGGTACGGGTGAGATCGATGGTCTCGTAGCGCAGGCCGGGAGTGACGATCCAGCGGCCGTGGCGCATCTCGTCCTGAAGGTAGAAGGCGAACGCCTCGGCTTCGCCGATGCGGTTGTCCTGGGTGCCAGGTGCGCGGTCGGTGGTCAGCACCAGGCGGCCGTTGACCATGCGAAAGCCATCCTGATCCTGAAGGCGGTCTTCTTCGTCCTCGTGATAGCGTCCGCCGAGCTCGATCTGATGGGACACATTGCCGGTGTCGAGTTGCCAGCCGAGAACGCTTTGCACACCGTTGGCTTCGTAGCTGCGGCGGTTATTGCGCACATCGAACGCATTGTCCGGGCTGGTTTCACCCTTGATCCAGGCCAGTTGCTGGGCGAACGATTCCGGATCGTCCACGATCCGGGCAATGGCGACGCCGCCCACCTGCTCGAGCTTGAACCAGTTGCGGTCGAATTCGTTGCGATAGGCGATGGTGGTGAGATCGAGCGTCGGGTTCAGTTCAATGCGGTGGCGCAGTTCGTACTGGTCGTGATTGGTGGTGATGTTATCCAGTTGCGAGCCGGCATAGCGACGATTGGGATCGCTGCGGAAATCGGCGTCGATCAGACCAAGGTAAGTCTCATTGGAATCCTGCTCGGTGTGGCCGAGCTTGACCTGAAGTTCCTGATAGTGCTCGGCATTGGCGTCGCTGGTGAGCAAGAACTTGCCCATATAGTCCTGAAGGTTGTAACCGGTGTCGTCGCCGGCCGGGCCGGCGCTGTCCAGTCGCTTGAAGCCGTCGGTGTTCTGCTGCACGGTCTCCAGCAGGAACCCGGTGCGCTCGCCGCGGCCGCCGACCCAGGCGTGGCCGAGCGCGGTCTGGTCGCTGCCGTAGGCGAGATCGACCAGGCCGGAAAGTTGATTCGGGATGGGAGTGGACACCAGGTTCAGTGCGCCGCCGGTGGTGCGCGGGCCGGTCTTGATCGCGGACGAACCCTTGCGGACTTCCAGCGCACTCATCCGCGCCATGGTCGGAAAGTAGTACGCAGCCGGCGCGGCATAGGGCGCCGGTGCGATCAATACCCCGTCTTCCATCAGCGTGATGCGACTGCTGCGGTCGGTGCCGCTGCCACGGATACCGATGTTGGGCCGCAGGCCCAGGCCTTCCTCATCGATGGCGTACACCCCAGGCACCTGGCGCAGCAAGCGCTGGACGTCGGTGTAGGCGAATCGATCGAGCTGGCTCTGGTCGATGAACTGGGCCGATCCAGCGGTCTCGGCGGCCTCGGCGGCACTGCCGACCACCAGCAGTCGGTCGAGCTTGGTCATCAGGCTGCCGCGGTCGGCAGGTTCGGCATGGCTGGCGGCGAACGGCAGGGACAGGAAGATTGCCAGGGCGAGTCTTGATCGGTTCATGGTCGGCTCCGGAAAGTGGTGCCACGAACATTAACCTAAACGCGACTGATTCGCAACAACATCAAAATAGGGATGGGTGTGGGTGGCTCCGAATCGCCTTCATCCGACGTCTGGATGGTGGATGCGCGGTACTTATCCACCCTACATCCGTCGCCCTGCGCATCCGTCGCCCCGGCGAACGCCGCGGCCCAGTGTTGGCCGCCGCCGGTTCTGAGATTTGACGGCATGGCACCTCGGCCTGCGATACTCGCCCACCCTTTGCTACAGGATCCAGCGGTGAGCAAGCGTCAAGGACTGGTGTGGATCGCACCCGGCGATATCAATGGATTCTTCGGGCTGGTGGTCGACAATCTGTCGATCCTGGGTTTTCTTGCCGCGGCCCTGGTCGGGGTGTTCGGTTTTCCCGCCGAAGTCGTGTTTGCGCGGATGTTCCCGGGCACCGCGCTCGGCGTGTTGATCGGCAATCTGATTTACACCGCGATGGCGCGGCGGCTGGCCCGCCAGAGCGGCCGCGACGACGTGACCGCGATGCCGCTAGGCCTGGACGCGCCGACCTCGATCGGCATGGCGCTGTTGGTGCTCGGTCCGGCCTTCCTTGGCTTCAAGGCGCAGGGCATGGATGAGGACGCGGCGGCGCTGGCGACCTGGCAGTTGGGCATGGCCGCGTTGGTGGCGATGGGTGTGCTCAAGTTCGTGCTGTCGTTTTTCGGCGACTGGCTGACGCAGCGGGTGCCGCGCGCCGGCCTGCTCGGTTCGATCGCCGGGATTGCGCTGATGTTGATGGGCTTTCTGCCGCTGCTCGAAGCGCTGCGGGTACCGCTGGTCGGGTGGGTGACGCTGGGATTGTTGTTGTATGCGTTGATCGCCAAGGGGCCGCTGCCCTGGCGCCTGCCCGGTGTGCTGTTCGCGTTTGCCGTGGGCGTGCTGCTGTATTACGGGCTGGGTGCTGCCGGACTTCTCGGCAGCGGCTACCAGTCGCCACAACTGCCGCAACTGCGACTGGCCCTGCCGTGGCCGTCGCTGGGCTTTGTCGAGGGTATGCATTACCTGCGGCCGTACCTGTCGCTGGTGCTGCCGTTTGGTTTGCTGATGGTGGTCGGCGGCATCAATGTCAGCGAAAGCGCGCGCGCCGCCGGCGACGACTACCGCACCCGCGACATCCTGTTGACCGAGGCGCTGTCCACCCTGGTCGCCGGTATCTGCGGCGGGGTGGCGCAGACCACGCCGTACATCGGCCAACCGGCCTACAAGCATATGGGAGCACGCAGCGGCTACACCCTGCTGACCGGCCTGTTCATCGGGCTCGGTGGCATGCTCGGCTACGTTTCCGGCCTGGTCGAGTTGCTGCCGATGGCGGTATTGGCGCCGATCATCATCTACGTGGCCATGGATATCGCGGTGCAGGCGTTCGCCGCGACCCCACCGAAACACGCACCGGCGGTGGTGTTTGCCTTTCTGCCGGCGATCGCCTACCTGCTCGCGATCAAACTCGGCAACCCGGCCATCGTCCCGGCCGAACTATTTGCCGGGTTGTTCGCCGATGCCAGCCACGGCCTAAGCGAGGTCGCAGTGATCGTGGTGCTTGGCAATGGCTTCATCATCACCTCGATGCTGTGGGCGAGCGCGCTGGTGGCGCTGATCGACCAGCAGCCGCGGCGTGCAGCCGGCGTCCTGCTGATCGCCGCCGGCTTGACCGCGTTCGGGCTGATTCACTCGGTCGAGCCGCAGGGCGGGGTGTATTGGCCATGGTCGCTGGCCGGTCACGGCGCGTTTATCGCCAGCCAGTTGATCGCTGCCTATGCCTTGCTCGCCTTATCATTTTGGGCCTTGTCCTGGCAGCGCGGGTTAGGGGCTAGAGACTAGGGGCTAGGGGCTGGTAGGGGTGACCTGGAGGGCCGCCCACACCGCGCGACAATGCCTGCGTATAGGTTGTGCTGAGCGCAGCGAAGCGCAACAAGGCCAGGTGTCAGCGTATAGGTTGTGCTGAGCGCAGCGGTTTTTAACGGCGGAGCCGGTCAGCGCAACAAGGCCAGGTGTCAGGAGATAGCGGCGGGTTCAAGGCGCCATCAACACATCGCGCGCCAGCAGACGGGCGCGGTGCAGGCGTGACTTGGTTGCGGCCAGGCTTAGACCCAGTCGTTCTGCCATGACTTCGAGCGGTAGGCCCTCGATATCGCGCAATAACAGGATGGTGCGGTAATGCGGCGGCAGCGTGGCCAGCATGCGCCCGATATCGATGCGCCATTCGCCGGACTCCGGGGTGACCACCGGCTGGATCTGTTCGTCGATCTCCTGGTTGGTGAGCATCCGCCAGCCGCGCCGCAGGCGATGGCATTCGCGTTTGATGATGCGAAACAGCCAGGAATTAAAACTTTCCAATGAACGCAGGTCGCCGATCCGCTGCGAGGCCACGAACAGGGTCTCCTGGATGGCATCCTCGACATCATTGATGCCGCAATGGCGCTCCGCGTAACGACGCAGGTCTTGCCGCGATTGCCGAAGCAACTGTTCGAGCGCCTGCAGATCGCCTGCCTGGGCAGCACCAATCAAGGCGCCGTGGCTGCTCGGAAGCAACATGGATGGGTTTCCTCGGGAACAAAATGGCGGGTGGCGCGAATCTTTTTCGGTCGCTGCTGCCTCTAACGGGATTGTACCCAAGCTTGCGGCATGCCGCGGTTGGCCGCCAAAGGACCCGAGGCATCTTATGTTGACCCGATTGCACACTGTCCCATTCCCGGTCCGGCGCCGCAACCCGCCAGGTTTTGGCCAACGCTGGCTGCTGGCCTTGCTGCTGGTGCTGATCGATCTCGGTGGCAGAGCGGCAACTGCTGCGGACACGATCCCGGCGCACGGCGATTTCAGTCGCTTGCTGCAAAGGCATGTGCGCTGGCTGCCCAATGGCCACGCCAGCGTGGTCGACTATGCCGGCTTTGCCCGCGATCGGGCCGGGTTGCAGGCCTATCTGAAGTCGCTATCGGCGGTCAGCACGGAGACCTATGCCGGCTGGCCGCAGGCGGACCAGCAGGCGTTTCTGATCAATGCTTACAACGCCGCCACCATCGAGCTGATCCTCGGCCACTATCCAGCGCTGGAATCGATCAAGGACCTGGGCGGATTGCTTAGCTCGCCCTGGCAAAAGCCGGTATTGGATCTGCTGGGCAAGACCCGCAGCCTCGACGATATCGAGCACGGGCTGCTGCGCGGCGCCGCGAATTACCGCGATCCGCGTATCCATTTTGCGGTCAACTGCGCCTCGATCGGCTGTCCGGCGCTGCGTAATGAGGCCTATAGCGGCGTGCAACTCGAACAGCAACTCGAAGACCAGACCCAACGTTTTCTCGCCGACCGCAGCCGCAACCGCTTCGACGCCGACGACCGGTCCCTGCTGCTGTCGCCGATCTTCGACTGGTACGGCGCCGACTTCGAGCGCCTGGCCGGTGGGCTGAAGCCCTTCCTGCTGCGTTATGCCGCCGCCCTCGGGCTGGATGCGCGATCACGCGCCGCACTGGTGAGTGAAGGCCTGGGCATCCGCTTTGGCGACTACGACTGGCGCCTGAATCGGCCGCAGTCATGAACACCAAGGTGCAGTCCGGTCAGCGTACGCACGCGCCCGCCAATGTCCGCTAGCGGCGTCGATCGAATCCCGATTTCCTTTCCGTTCCGTCCATCCAGGAGTTTTCCATGTTGTCTTATCAGTCCGTCTCGATCCGCCCTTTGCGGCTCTCGCTTGCGACCTTCACCAGTCTGATGGTCTTGGTCTCGGTCGGTAACGCGGCGCCGGCCGCCGATCGGTCCGGCAACGATGAACGAAGCACAGCGGCGGCGGCCGAATCTGCCGACGGCCGGAGCGAAGAATCCGCGCACCAGCCCGCCCCGACCGAACTCCCTGCGGTGACCGTGACCGCACAGCGGCGCAGCGAGGACGCCAACCGCGTGCCGCTGTCGCTGACCGTACTCAAGCCCGAGCATGTGCAGGCCTACGGCGCCTCCGGTCGCGACATTCTGCAACTCGGCGGCCGCGCGCCCAGCGTCTATGCGGAATCCTCATTCGGACGCACTTTCCCGCGCTTCTACATCCGTGGACTCGGCAATACCGATTTCGATCTCAACGCCAGCCAGCCGGTGTCGATGGTGCTGGATGATGTGGTGCAGGAAAATCCTGCGCTGAAGGGCTTTCCGATGTTCGATCTGGACCGGGTCGAGGTGTTGCGTGGCCCGCAGGGCACCCTGTTCGGCCGCAATACCCCGGGCGGTGTGATCAAGTTCGAATCGGTGCGTCCTGATGCCGAGCCCTCCGGATACGCCAGACTCGGCTACGGCCGCTTCGATCTGGTCAATTTCGAGGGCGCGGTCGGCGGCGCGGTCAGCGAGAACTCCTCGGCCCGGCTGTCGGTGCTGTACCAGGCGCGCGACGATTTCTCGCGCAATACCTTTGTGCCCGGCGACCGTCGCGAGGGTTTCACCGAACGGGCGTTGCGCGGGCAGTGGCTGTTCGATCCTGGCACCGGCTTTGAAGGGCTTTTCCAGACCCGCGCGCGCAAATTGAATGGTGGTTCGGCGGTATTCCGCGCCAATTTGTTTCAACCGGGCAGCAATGACTTTGCGCCGGGCTTCCGGCGCTTTCGTCTGGCCCAGGACGCGCAGCCGACCCTGGACGTGAAAAGCGCCGGTCTGAGCGCGCGTCTGAGCTGGGATCTGGGCGAGTACCGGCTGGTCTCGATCAGTGCCTGGGATACCCTCGACATGTTCGCCCGTGGCGATGTCGATGGCGGCTTCGGTGCCGCCTTCGCGCCGCCGTTCGGCCCCGGCCCGATTCCGTTCCCGGCCGAATCCGGCGATGGCATCCCCAAGCACGACCAGCTCACCCAGGAGCTGCGTCTTGAATCAGGCGGCGATCGTGCATTGAGCTGGCAGCTCGGTGCGTTTCTTTTCCATGAGCGTCTGGACATCGATAACGTCAATTACGACACCCTCGCCGGCAGCATCGAAAACGGCCG
>JBFXKH010000156.1:0-7091 GCA_050173995.1 Lysobacterales bacterium
CCGGGAATCTCGATGAACAGCAGCGGGGTGCGCCCGGGCAGTTGGAAACGCTCGACCTGCATACCGGTGATCGGCTGCGCGCGCACCCAGCTTTCGATCAGGTCCATCGCCTCGCGCATATAACCGTGCTGTTCCCAGTTGGCGTCGAACATCGGCGACTTGTTGGGAATCTTGATGTAGTCGATCAACTGCGGAACGATTTGGCTTTCCCACATCTGTTCGCAAAAGGCGTAGATCGATTGCTTGTTCATGCCGGAATCCTGGAAGGCGGAAGACGAAAACCGGCGACCGCGGCCACCGGATGAGCGTGGCGCGGCTGGTACCCGACAAGCTCGGAATGCCCAGTGTAGCAAGCCCTGGGAAATCTCCCAGGCAAAGTCCGGAAAACCCGGAGGCGAATTCCCGAGAAACGCCGAGGCGGCGCGCCGCTGCGCTGCCTAAAGTGTGACCCGTGCGGCGAACCACGCCGACACCGGTCACGACCGGCAACCCGTCCGCTTCGTCGCCGCCAACCCACTAGCGCAACCGAGGAGTCTCACCATGAACACCTTTAAAGCCCTGCTGCTGTCCCTGCTGTTTGTTTTTGCCACCGCGGTCCAGGCCGGCCCGGTCAACATCAATACCGCCAGCGCCGAGCAGCTGACCGAGCTGAACGGAATCGGCCTGGTCAAGGCCCAGGCGATCGTCGCCTACCGCGAACAGAACGGCGCGTTCAAGAGTGCCGACCAATTGGCCAACGTCAAGGGCATCGGCCTCAAGACCGTGGAAAAGAACCGCGCCAATATCGCGGTCGCTGCCGCCAAGCCGGCGGTCGCCAGCACCACGCCTGCCCAGCAGCCCTGATTTGGCTCGCTCGCAAACGACGCCGGACCGCCTCTTTGGGGCCGCCCGGCGTCGCTCGCCACAGTTGCTTTACCATGGCCGCCTATCGACGGCGCTGTTCCACCTGCGTGCACATCGTTGGCGGTCTGCGCTCTGCTCTGCCACCCTGCGACGGCGCTGCTCATGCTGGTGATTCGTTATCAAGAACTGCGGCCCAGTCCATGGAAGAACGGTCTGGGCCTGACCTGGGAAATCGCCCGCGATCCACCCGGCGACAGCAGCGCGCCGTTTCGCTGGCGACTGAGCCGCGCCCGCATCACCGCCACCAGTCCGTTCTCGGCTTTTCCTGGCGTACGCCGTGTCCTCGCTCTGGCCGCCGGTGGCGCGCTTGAACTGCGCATCGATCGCGAACCGCCGCGGATGCTGGAACGTCCAGGCGACTGGATTGCCTTCGCCGGAGATGCCGCGGTCGAAGCGGTGCCGCTGGATGGTCCGGTCGAAGATCTGAATCTGATGCTGGCCGACCCCGCGCTGTCGGGCGAAATGCTGTATCGGCCGCTACTCGGTTCGATGGTGCTACTGCGCGAGCCAGGCACGGTCAGCGCCTTGCACTTGCTCGACGGCAGCGCCCATGTGCAGGGCAACGACGCGCCGCAACTGGCCGCGGCAGACACCCTGCTGGTCGATGGCAACCGGCCCGGCCCGACCGTTCGACTGGTCGGGTCGGGCGCGGCCCTGTTCGTGCGCATCACCGGCAACTGACGCCGGTCTGGACTCAGACCCCGGGGGTATTGGTCATCTGCGGATCGCAGTTGACCCGGGTCGTGCCGTCGAGCACCAGTATCGACAGAAAAATCAACTGGTGGTGCTTGTTGCTGTTGGTGATGCGCAGGCTGCGGCCGTCGCTGGACTTGGTCTTGCCGGACAGGTCGGTGTCGGCGCCGATGGTGTAGTAGATATCGGCGATCGTACAGCTGGCCGAGGTTTCCGGCGACAGTGTGAACACCACTTCGGTTTCCGGCTTGGTGACTTCGATGATGGCCGGTGTGAAGCTGTAAAAGTAACGGCCATCGCGGGTGTTGCCGCCGCTGCCGACCGGGAAAACCGCGAGCGAGACATTGATGATTGGATTGGCCATGTTGCCCTTCTCCTGGAAGTACTTCGTGTTGACATCGCCGTCCGCACCATGCGGGTCGGTCGATGGGTGAAACCCGGCCGACAATGTCAGGCCGGTAAAATTGGGCCGCTAAGCGATGCTCACGATCATGGCGGCGCCGTCTCGGCCAGCTGATAGCCGGACGCCTGCAGACGCTGCCTGGCCGGCTCGGTGCCGGTTCCGAGCCGCAGCCCGGTGGCCAGCCACAGTTGCAGGACGCGGTGGTCGAGGCTGTCGGGCATGAACCGGCTGAGCAGCTCCCGGGCCTGAAAGAAGTTCGACTGCGCGGCATCCCCGCGGCCTTCGGCGACCGCCAGGTCGCCCAGGGCGACCTGGACACGGGCCAGCAGAATGCGTGCGTCGAGCCCGTCCGGATCGCTGCGCAGTTGTTCAGCGGCCAGACTTTGCGCAGTCCGCAAGAGGTTGCCAGCGAGCTGGTTCGCCCCCGACCGCTGAGCGGCCTGGGCACGGCGCAGTTGAATGCTGGCGCCCAGTCGCACCCATTCCGCCGGCGCCTCACTGCCCGACAGCAACACTTGCATGCGCGCGTCTGCGGCCCGCAACAGCACTTCGGCCTCGTCCACCCCGCCACCAAGAAGTCGGGCATAGGCCTGCTGCATTTCGGCATAGCTGAGATTGCGCTGCCAATGGCTGTTGGTCGGATCTGCGGTGACCAGTTGCTGTAGCGCCTGCCGCGCTTCGGCATACAGATCGTCCGCCGCCGCGCTTCGGCCAAGCAGCAAATCCAGATTGGCGCGGAGCAATTGCGCCAGCGCCAGCCGATGGCGCCAACCGTCTGCGCCGGGGTCAAGTTCCCGGATGCCCTGCAATAGACTCAACTGCCGTTGGTAGTAAGTCCCGGCCTCGGCCAATCGACCCTGCCGCTCCAGGGTCGAGCCGATCCACGACAGGCTGTCTGCCTGCTCCACGGCCAGGGCACTGTTGTCTGGTTGCCGGGTCAGCACCTGTTCCTTCAGCTCGACCGATTCCGAGAACAGGCCCAGGGCGCGGGCGACATCGCCGCGCTTGCTGGCCACGCTGCCGAGATTGTTGAGGGCGTAGGACAGCTCCAACTGCCAGTCGGCACGGTTGGGCTCGCGGCGGGTCAAGGCCTGCGCGGCGGTTCGATAGCGGGAAAATTCCTGCTCAGCGCGGTCCAGATCGCCACGGCGAAAGGCCAGCGAACCCAACCAGAAAGCCACCGTACCGGTTTCGAGCAGCACCTTCTGCGGTTCCGCGTCGCCTGCCGCGATCGATCCCAGGCTTCGGTCGGCCTGGGCCAGCGCCAGCGCCGCAGCCTGGCTGTCGCCGCGTTCGACAAACACTTCGCCCAGCGTGCGCAAAGCTTGCGCCCGCTGCAGGCGCGCGGCGCCATCGGCATCTTGCTGCGGCAACTGCGAGAGATAGTCGAGCGCGCGGCTGGCGATATGGTCCATCAACGCAAGGCGACCAAGCGGACGCAGCTCTGCGGCCAGATCGGTGAGCAGGTAGTCGAGCAGCGACTCGGCCTGAACGCGGCGGCGCTCGGCATCGCGATGCGCGCGGTAGGCCTGCACGGCCGACAGTGCCGAAACCACGGTCAACAGCAGCGCAGCGAGCAGCAGTCCCTGACGGCGGCTGCGACGGCGGCGTTCCGCCTGGGCCGATGCGCGCACCAGCTCGTGCTGCTCGGCGTCAAGCAGACGCGGTGCCTCGACCTGCAATTCGAGCGCTTCGGTCAACGGCAGGCCCTGGGTCAGCAGCAGGTCCGGGCGTCGCCCGGATTGTTGCCAGCGCTGGGTGGCCTGCTGCAAACGCTGGCGGGTTTGCAGTCGCCGCTGGTTGGTCTCCGCCCAGGATTGCACGCGGGGCCAGGCACGCAGCAGGGTCTCGTGGGTCACCGAGATCTGTGCGACCCCGTCGCACAGGGCGCTGGTCAGCAATCGCGCCCCGACCAGGCGTTCGGCCAGATCGCGCTCGCCATCGGTGCGCAGTGCCGTCCACGGCAGTCGCCGCACGGTCAACGCCGAACCGGCGGCTTCACTGTTCACCAACAGTTCGAGCAGGGACGGCAAGGCATCCCGGGCTGGCGCGGGCATCGCCAGGAAACAGTCCTCCGCGTATTTGGCCAGGGCCCCACCCAGACCGCCCAGTCGATGGTAGGCGGCGAACCGCAACACATAGTCGGGACGGCAAGCCTCGTACAGGGCCTGCAGGCTGTACTGCAACATGGGCAGAGCTTCCGGGTGGGCGATCGCAGCGTCGCGCAGCACATCGTCCAGACCCAGCCGGGTGCCCTCGTCTTGTTCGAACTGCAGGCCGGCGGCATGCGCTGGCCGGCGAATGATCTCGGCCAACTCACCTGGCGAGGGCGGCAGCAGATCGAAGTGCCCGTCGGGTTGCTTCAGTTCCGCGATCACCGGCAATCGCGCCAGCAGGCTGGGATAGAAGTCGCTGCGACAGATGACCACCAGCAATACCCGCGGACTGGCGCCGAGACAGGCAAGGGCGCGGTTCAAGTTCAGCAGGTCGACTGGCGTCGAAGACAGCGCGGCCTCGCAGTGATCGACGACCAACAGCAACATCCGGTCGCGCTGGCGCGCCGCAGCCGGATCGCGCTCGAACGCCGCCTCGGTTGCGGCGACCATTGCTTCCGGGTCTTCGCGCAGCAAACGTTCGATTGCGGCACGGTCGGCGAACACCGGACGATCGCCGAGCTTCCATTGCATCAGGGCGCTCTCCAACACCGCCAGCGCTTCGCCCGCCTGCGCTTCGCTGAAATCCGCCCGGGCCAGCGCCGCTGCGCCGATGCCGTCGAAGCCGGTGGCACGAGTCAGCAGGGGCAGCACGCCGGCATTCAGCAACGAGGTCTTGCCGCAGCCACTGGCTCCGAGCAGCAGCACCAGCCGGCCGCCTTCCCGCCATTGCCGACGCATTGCCGCGAGCAGTAGCGCGGTGCTGCGAGCGCGACCGAAAAACACCCCACTATGCTCTGCGTCGAAGGCACGCAGACCGACGAACGGACTGCCCTCGCTCCAAGTGGCGTCTTGGCGACCAAGGTGGGCGGCATAATTCTCCGGCAACACCACTTCGGCCAGCAGCCGGTAGCCACGCTTGCGGATGGTCTCGATATAGCGCGGCGCTTGCGGGTCATCGCCCAGGGCGCGGCGCAGGATCGACATGGCCCGCTGTACCGGTGCATCGCTGTAGAACGGCCCATGCCAGACATTGACCAGGAGTTGCTCGGCACTGATGACCTCGCCCTGGCGTTCGGCCAGATACAACAGCAGCTCCATAACCCTGGGTTCGAGAGCGACCTCGGCGTCGCCCTGGCGCAACAGCAGATTGGCGGGAACCACCAGCCAGTCGCCGACCCGCAAGGGCGACTGTGGCGACGCAGCATGCGACCTAGCGGTGGACACGGTCAGCACCGCCCGCCGGACACAGACCGGCTCTCGCGCCAATCAACGAGCAGCATGCCTGGCGACGCTTGCGTCAAGTTGAAACCGTCGGAATAAAGGCAACTCACCCACCACCCCCAATGGCGAAGCGGACAGAGGCAAACCCCAAATTTGCCGGCACTGTCCGCGTGCGAGTTCGAGTATAGCCAAACCTGCACCAAGGCTACGTTCATCACCACCGGTGACAAAGTGCCGTTGACAGTGACCGGAAGGTGATTTGGTCGGCCCAATCTGCTCTGGCTGGACGCAGCATGGTTGAACGGGCGTAGGGAGCCGACACAGCGTGCCTCGCTGTGGCCGGCCTCGATCTGCCCGGCCACCCAGGCTGATTCCGGCCCACGCAAAATCACTTTCACACCTTGAGGAGAGTCGCCATGTACAAATCCATTCGCCTGTTGTCTGCAAGCCTGGTCCTGTTGGCCGGCAGTCTCGGCTTCGGCAGCCAAGCCCACGCCCAGGCCAACGCCTGCGTCAGCCTGCTGGTCGGCGCCGGCTACGCCGCCGAGATGCGCATCGTCTCCGGCTCGTTTCACACCGATTGGTCCGGTTCGTTTGCGATCGGCCAGACCAAATGTCAGTCGCTGAGCGGCGTGGGCGATGGCCAACAGTTCAGCGTTGAGGTCCATGCCATCCTCGGCAAAACCAAGACCTGTACCCCGGCGAATGTCACCCGCGTCGCGTCCAGTACCTCGAACGTGGTCTACCAGGCCTGGGGCACCACCCTGAACGTGAAGTGCGAGGAACCGAGCGTCGAGGCCAATGCCGAACGCGAGGCCGCTGCGCTGAATGTCAATCCCGCGGGTAAAAAGGCGGCTGCTACCGCCGAGGCGGATGCCGCGCGGGAAACCCTGCAGGAATGAATCGACCCTGGTACTGATGCACGCGATGACGATCGGCAGGATGCCGATCGTCTTTTTCATGTGCGGGATGTGTCCGATTCGGGCCGGCCGACCAGGCGGCAGTGGGCACGCCGCCAGCGCGGCGAACTGCTGGCGGATCGACGGACATCGGCTGCCCACTGGCCGCCCCCGATGCGCAAGGCGTACCCGGCGCAGATCATTTACGCTCGCTTCGGGGATCATCAGTTGTGCAGGCGCTGCGCCGCTGTCTGGCCGGCGACACCGGGCGGCAGGCAATCGCTATCGACCTGGGCGGACAGCATGTAGCCGACGTTGCGCTCGGTTCGGATCAGGTTGGCGCTGAGCTTTCGGCGCAGACGCCAGATCATCATATCGATGCTGCGCTCGGTGGATTCCTCGTTCAGATTGCCCAAACTGGACAACAACCGTGCCCGGCTCAACACCCGCCGGGGCGAGGAAACCAAGGCCAGCAGCAGCCGGTGTTCGGTCGCCGTCAGGCGCACCGTCCGGCCCTGCGGATCGACCAGTTGCATACACTGCGGTACCAGGGTCCAGCCGGCAAAGACATAAGCCTGCGGCGCGCGCAGCCCGCCCCCCGGGTTCAACCAGCGGCGCTCGAAGCTGCGGATCCGGGCCAGTAGCTCGCGCGGATCGAAGGGCTGCCTGAGATAGTCATCGGCACCCAATTCCAGGGCCACGATCCGCTCGCCGGCGTCGTCTCCGCGGTCGGTCAGGATCACCGGCAGGTCGCTGTTCTGGCGCAGCTTGCGCAGCAGGTCGATGTCGGCGCGGCCATGCCGGTTTGGGCCGAGC
>JBFXKH010000157.1:0-7074 GCA_050173995.1 Lysobacterales bacterium
ATCGAGGCGACGCCGACCCGTCCCGGCCTGCCCCCGCGGCTGATTGCGCGGGTGCTTGATCTGGAGGGCGGCGTGCTGAATCAGAAGCTGGAGTTCAGCCCAGTCAGTCCGGAAGAATTGGCTGCCGTCTTCCCGAACGGCGTGCCGTGAGCTGCTGAAAGCGGAGGCGATATGCGCCAGGTCTTGCGGACCTTGAATGAACTGGTGGCTGATGGGGTGATCCCCGGCTATGCGATCGGTGGCGCTGTTGGCGCGTCGTTCTATATCGAAGCGCAAGCCACCGAAGCGCTGGACGCTATCGTCGGTCGATACCATCTGCAGGAGCGAACCCATGCCGTCCCTAACTGGTCGAGGACAAGCCATGAACCGTCCCGTCGACCCTTCCCAACGTGAGCGGGTGATTGCCGATCAGGCAGAGCTGCGGCGGCTGGCGCGGGCCAAGTCCTGGCCGGAGAAGATCGCCGCGATCGAGCGGCTGCGCGATAGCGCCCGGCTCGCCCGAGCGGCGATGCGCAGGGCGCTGGCCGCGGGTCAAGCGGACGGGCGCGGATCAAAGGTTTAATCGTCCGCATCGCTGCTGGAGCCGATCAGGCACGCGCTCGGCCGAGCGACACGGCCGGCCGTGTCGGATCTCGGATCCGTGCAGCCCCGATCGAGTCCGCGAGGCAAATCCGACGTGAGCTGTCCACCCGCGCCCGGCGCGGCCTGCTATACAACAAATGCGGCGCTTGTTGTATAACGGCGAGGTCGCGGCATTGAGCGTTGGCCATGGAACTCTACCGAGAACTGCCGGACGCGGCGCAAACCGCGTACAGCGAGCGACAAGCCGTTCACGACTGAAACGTGCCAGGCCAAGGCCAATCTTCGCCGGCAGCGATAGCACGGCCGTCGTCCCGGCGAAAGCCGGGACCCAGTTCTCAACGCTGCCGCAACTTCCAGCACTGGACCCCCGGCGTTCGCCGGTTCAGAGGACAGAGGACAGCAAAGGCGTCGTCCCGGCGAAAGCCGGGACCCAGTATCTGGGATGCCGATGCGGTCACCACTGGGCCCCGGCGTTCGCCGGTTCAGAGGACAGAGGACAGAGGACAGAGGACAGAGGACAGAGGACAGCAAAGGCGTCGTCCCGGCGAAAGCCGGGACCCAGTATCTGGGATGCCGATGCGGTCACCACTGGGCCCCGGCGTTCGCCGGGGCGACGGTTCTTTTCTGTCTTCTGTCTTCTGTCTTCTGTCTTCTGGAATGGTGGAGGCGCCGCACCTAACCACCCTACTTTCGTCGTCCCGGCGAACGCCGGGGTCCGGTGCTGTCCGCGGTCTTCGGTCCTCTGACTTCGGTCCCCGGTCCTCGGTCGCCGGTCTTCTGTCCGCGGTCCTCGGTTCCCTGCAAGCGGCGGGCGTCGATGACGTTGGGTAGGGCGGCGACGCGGTTGAGCAGTCCGCTCAGTTGGCCGAAATCGTGTACGCGCACCACGAATTGCATTTCCGCCAGGCCATGGTCGGCATCCAGCCTTGTGCTGGCCGAGAGTACGTGGGCGTCGGCGGCGGCGATCGCGCTGGATACGTCCTTGAGCAGGCCCTTGCGGTCGTAGCCGCGGACCTTGATGCCGACTTCGTAGGCTTCGCTACCACGGTCGCCCCACTCGACCTGGATGATGCGCTCCGGCGCACGCGCCAGCAGGGCGCTCAGGCTGGCGCAGTTTCGGTGGTGGATGCTGACGCCGCGGCCGCGGGTCAGATAGCCGCTGATCGGGTCGCCGGGCAAGGGCTGGCAGCAGCGTGCGGTGGTCGAGAGCAGGTTGCCGACGCCCTCGATCACGATCGCGCCGCCGCTTTGCGGCCGCGCCCGGACCGGTTCGGCGCTCAGTTCGGGTTTGCCGGTTTTCGGTTGCAGCAGTTCGTGCAGGGCGCGGGCGATCTGGCCGGCGCTGACTTCGCCGATGCCGACCGCGACCAGCAATTCGTCCACGCTTTTGAGGTTGAAGCGCGGCGGGATCGGGTCAAGATCGAGTTCGTGCAGGCCGACCCGTTTCAGTTCGCGTTCGAGCACGGTCTTGCCGGCGGCGATGTTGCGCGCGTGGTCGAGTTTGCGGAACCAGGCGCGGACCTTTTCCTTGGCGCGCGATGTGGTCAGGAACTCGCGCCCGGCGATCAGCCAGTCGCGGCGCGGCGCGGCGGCCTTGCCGGTGACGATCTCGACCTGGTCGCCGCTGGCCGGGGCGAAATCCAGCGGCACCAGCCGGCCGTTCAATTTGGCGCCGCGGCAGCGGTGGCCGACATCGGTATGCACGCTGTAGGCGAAGTCGAGCACGGTCGCGCCGCGCGGCAGGTCGATCACCCGGCCGAGCGGCGTCAATACATACACGCGGTCGTCGCTGACCTCGGTTTCCATGCCGGCGAGCAGGGCGGCGTCGGATTCGGTGTCGGCCTTGGCTTCGAGCATCTGGCGCAATCCGGCGATGCGGCGTTCGAATGCGGAATCGCCGCCGCCGCCTTCCTTGTAACGCCAGTGCGCGGCCACGCCGAGCTCGGCGTGCTCGTGCATTTCGTGACTGCGGATCTGGATTTCCAGGGTCTTGCCGCCGGGGCCGATCACCGCGGTGTGCAGCGATTGGTAGTGGTTGCCCTTGGGCCGCGCGATGTAATCGTCGAACTCGCCCGGCACCGGCGGCCACAAACTGTGTACGACGCCAAGCGCGGCATAGCAGGTGGCGACATCGGCGACCAGCAGGCGTACCGCGCGGATGTCGTAGAGGCCGTCGAGTTCGACCTCCTTGCGCTGCATTTTTTTCCAGATCGACCAGATGTGCTTGGGCCGGCCGGCGACTTCGGCCTGGATATTCGCCGCGCTGAGCGCGCTCAGCAGTTCGCGCTTGACCGCTTCGATGAAGCGCTCGCGGTCGTCGCGGCGCTCGTCCAGGGCGAGCGCGATGCGCCGATAATTTTCAGGTTGCAGATAACGAAAACTCAGGTCTTCGAGTTCCCACTTGAGCTGCCAGACGCCGAGCCGGTTGGCGAGCGGCGCGTGGATGTCGGCGGTGAGCTGGGCCAGGCCGCGGCGTTCGGATTCCGCCAGCCGCGCGGCGTCGCGCAGGCGCACCAGTTGCGTCGCCAGCAGGATGAACACCACGCGCAGATCCTTGATGATCGACAGCAGCAGCCGGCGTAGACCCTCGGCGCCGCCGCTGCTGCCGCGTTCGGCATACAGCGCCCAGACCTTGGCCGCCTCGCGCTGGCCTTCGATCAGGTTGACGATGGCATCCGGCGCGGTCTCGCTGCCGATCGCAAACAGGATGGTTGCGGCCAGGGTTTCGGCGTCGACCCGCAGCCAGTCGAGCAATTCGAGCACGGCGACCAGTTCGGCCTCGCGTCCGGCCGCGATCGCTACCATGCTGGCGCGCGCGCCGGCATCGGCCAGCACCGGCGCCAAGGCTGGCCGCGCGGCCAGCCAGGCGGTCAGTCCCGGGGCCGGGCTGGTCGGATTCGGCCTAGTCATCGTGCGCGATTCCGATGCCTTCGTCCTCCAGCGCCACGCCGAGCCCGAGCACGACCCGGTTGGCATAACAGAAGTAGCCAACGATCTGGTTGATCTCGAGGATTTCACCGTCGTCGAAACCAGCGCCACGCAAGCCATCGATCATCAAAGCGTCGATGCCGGCCGGCGCCAGCGTGAGCTGCCGGGCGTAGGCCAGGCCCGCCTGTTCGCGTGCGTCGAAGGCCGGGCCGGGCGGATCGTGGGCCAGGGCTGCCAGCAGCGCCTCGCCGTGCGCCGCGTCGCGGGCGTGGCGGCACACGCCGACCGAGTGATGGGCGACGCAATAGGCGCAGCCATTGAGCCGGCTGACCAGCACGCCGATCGCCTCGCGATAGACCATCGGTAGGGTATTGGCACCGTGGTGCAGGGCCGCGCGGTACAGTGCCAGATGCCCGTCCAGGGTGTGCGGCCTGAGCCCATGCACGGTGATGATGTTGTCCAGCCGGCCGTGTTCGGCGATACGCTGGTAGATGCTCTGCAGACGCCCGCTGGCTTCTTCCAAGGCAATGCTGCGTATGAAGCTCATGGCGCGAATTCCGGACGGCCGAGGAGCCGCCAGTTTAGTCGCTCGACACCCGGTGGTGGGTGGTCGACGCCGTAACGATGCCGGCCCGAACGGCGGCGACTGGACAGAATTGATCCAACCGCCGCGTCGCGACCTTTCGCCTCTCCCGCCTATCCGTGGCCAACGCCAGCCGTGAGTCGACTGGCGGTCGGCGCAGGCATTGCCCGCCGAGCCCCTATGACAGCGACCACGCCAGCGATCGCTGCAAGGGGCACGCTCAGCTCAGATCGTCCAGCAAGGTTTGCGCCGCCTTCAGCGCCAGTGCCGCAATGGTCAGCGTCGGGTTGGCGGTTGCTACCGTGGGAAAGTTGCCGCTGCCGACCAGGAACAGGTTGTTGTGGTCCCAACTGCGTTGATCCGCATCGACCACCGAGTTGGTGGAGGTAGTGCCCATTCGATAGGTCCCGACAATGTGCCCGGCCCCGAAGAATTTGAGACGTTGCGTCTTACCGTCGATATCGACTTCGAACGCGGCTGGATCACTGGCATCGGGCTCACTGGTGAACTGGGTCGCGCCCATCATCGCGAAGATGGCGTCGGCCGTCTTCTTGGCCGCAACGAATCCTGCCTTGGTGTAGTCGGACAGGTCATAAACGATCTCCGGGCGTGGCAGACCAAGATGATCGAACTCGGTGGTCGACACGGTCACGTAGTTGCTGGTTTCAGGCGACTGCTCAACCAGGAAGCCAAGACGGAACTGGCGCGAAAAGCCGTCATTCAGAGCCTTGACCAGGTCGGCGCCCCAGAGCGCCTGCGGTGGCGACGATGCCGGTGGCTTGGGGTTAAGCTGGCTGTTGTTCCAGCCATTGATAAAGTCGAGCGTTGTCGTCCACGGATCGCCAATCGCAAAGTTCCAGCCTTCGTTGCCGATCTCGATACGGAACGCGGCCCGATCTTTGCGAAAGTCGCCATCGCGCATGCTCTCGATGCCCGAGGTTGCCAACGGCCCCCGAAAGCCGAACACCGGCTCGGCAGCCTGTGCCCAGGCGAGATACAGCGGGTGATCCATCAAGTTCTGACCCATCAGGCCGCTGCTGTTGGCAACCCCCTTTGCGGTAAGCCCATTATTTTTGGACATCAGACAAAGTTTCGGTGTCTCCACCGCATGCGCTGCCAGCACATAGCGTTTGGCAGTGACCGAGCCCTTGGCGGTGGCCGGCCCGAGGTTGTCCGCGTACTGAATGTAGTTGATCTGGCTGACCTGGTTGTTGGCGTCGACGATGATCTCTGATGCCACCGTTTGCGTCATCAGGGTGACATTTCCAGTATCCAGCGCCATGTTCCAGGTGACGCTCGGATCGTACTTGGCCTGGATCGGGCAGATCGGAATGCAGTTGGTGTTGCCGGCGCAGACGCGGCGATTCTGGTACGGCTGCGAATTGCGCCCGGCCGGGGTCTCGGTGACCACCAGCGGGATGCCCTCGAAGGTCTTTCCGCTGACCGCCCTGGTCACTGCATCGTCGACCAATGAAGGCGGGATCGGCTGCATCGGGTACTGGTAGTTGGACGGGAAGGTGATGCCGAGGTAGTTCTGCGTGGACTTGTCGGCGGATACGCCGATTTCCCATTCCGCCTTTTCGTACCAAGGCTCCAGATCGTCGTAGCTGAGCGGCCAGTCGACGAACTTCTGATAGGCGCTGAACATCCGGAAATCATTGGGAACATTGCGCAGACTGGTTCCAAGCCAGTGGCGCATGGTGCCGCCGGCGATGCGTTCGTAAGTGCTGCTGAACGGCAAGGCACCTTCCTGGATCATGTAAGCGACCTTGGGGTCTTGCCAGGTCGAATCGCTCAGGGTCATCGTATTCGGCCGCCCGGCGTTCAACGTTGCTGGATCGGTCAGCGTCGAACTGCCCGCAGGCGTGAAGATGTCGGGTGTATATGGCACCTCCGGCACCTTCGCCACCGCCTTGTAGAAGCGCTCCATGAAATCGTTGATGTTGGTCGGAATGCCCGCGCCCGCTTCCAAGACCAGCACCTTCTTTCCGGCCAGTCCAAGCTGCTTGGCAATCATCGCGCCGGAGACGCCGGCGCCGACGATGACGACATCGTATTCGGTGGTGCTGGCTGCTGGCGTGCTCATGGGTTCGCCCCTCCAACGAAGTCGGTTAACGACGGCGGATTGCTTGCCCAGTAGCCGAAGTTGAAATTGCTGTAACCCATCGGATGCGCCTGGGCGACGTTCCAGGCCCAGCCCTGGGTGTAGGCTGCGGCGGAAATTACTGTGCTGTCCGGCGGAGGTTTCCCGGTACCCGACTTGGCCAGTTCCGCAGTCGGATACCAACTGCCGAGGTACCACATCAACATCACACTGCGTGCGAACAGACAGGTTTCCGTGCCGGACTGGTTGAAGATGATGTCGGCAATGGTCGCGGGTGCCTGACTGGCACTGCTGCTGTAGATCTGCAGCAGCTTGTCGAATGTCGCCGGGTCCTGGCCCCGTGCATAGTCGAAATAGACCTGCTTGATGTTCTTGGGGTCGATTCCTGGTGCCAACTTGCTGGCGGCAATGCCGGTCAACAGCGCGGAAAGATCGACGAAGTTCTGCATCGGAGTGGCGGGTGGTGTCGGTGTGCTCATGGCAGCGATTCCCGGGGGCAGGTGGACGCGCTCAGCGCGCGCGTTCCAGAATGAAGGTGAAGTCGGAGGCGCGGCCGGTGGTATCGGCGGCATCGTTATGGCAGTCCATGCAACTTGATGAGGCCTTGGGCACGCTGCCCTGGGTATAGGTTTCGAGCGTGGTGTTGGCGAGAAACGTCGGCGCCGGCACGCCGGTCGGGTCCACCGGGCTCTGCGCATCGGTCGGCCACTGGGTGCTGATCAGTTCATAGTTTTGCCAGACCGTACCGTCAAGAATCGCGCGGAAGCTGTTGTTCAGGCTGATGGTTGCGTCGGTCAGCGGTGTGACCCGGGTGATCTGGCTCTTGAAGCCATTCGGAAACGGCTGGATATCCGGATTCCACGGTCGTGGTGGTGTC
>JBFXKH010000158.1:0-7057 GCA_050173995.1 Lysobacterales bacterium
AGTTTTAAGTTTTAGGTTTTAGGTTTTAAGTTTTAGGTTTTAGGTTTTAGGTGTTCGGTGTTCGGTGTTCGGTGTTCGGTGTTCGGTGTTCGGTGTTCGGTGTTCGGTGTTCGGTGTTTGGACAACACCCTTGACGCTTCGCACCTAAAACCTAAAACCTAAAACCTAAAACCGCATTCAATGCCCTTCCGCCGCGAATTTCTTTTCACCGGCCCGCACCAAGGTATCCAAGCGATTTTCCGGTGGCGGCAGTGGGCAGGTGGAAAACTCGCTGAACGCGCAGGGCGGGTTGTAGGCCTTGTTGAAGTCGAGCACGATCTTGCCGTCTTTGGGCCAGGCGGCGTAGAAGAACCGCCCCGGCCCATAGGTCTCGCGGCCGCTGGTACGGTCGGCGAAGATGATGAACAGGTCGGCTTCGCCTTTTTCGATCACCGGATGGATCTGGTACTCGCGGCCGTCGCGAACAAAACGCGCATAGCCCGGACTGGGCATGACTTCGATGGTGCCAATCACCGTCTGAATCTCGAACGGACGCGGCGTCGGGTTCGCCACCCAATCGGCGACGATTCGCCAGCTCGGGTCGAAGGCAAAGCGCTCGATCCCGGGGAAGTCGCGGCGCGCGGCCGATGCGCTGTCGCGTACCCGCAGGCCGAGGCGGCCGGCACGATCGATGACCAAAAAGCTGACCGTGCCACTCGCCACCCGACTGGCCACCTCGTCCGCGTCGCTGTGCAGGATATAGCGTGGATTGGCATCGACGCCCTGATCTTCGGCGCCGCTAACCGTGAGATCGACACCCGCCGCCGGGGTGAAGCCGATCCGTGCGCCGTCCAGCGACAGCGTGCCGAACTGTGCCGGCCCGGCGGCCAACACCACGTTGTTGTCGACCGCGCTGCCGATGGTCTGCTCACCAGCCTGCAGCCAATGCAGGCCGATCAGGCTCAGCCAACCCTCCGGCGCGGTAAGCCGTTCGATGCGGCCGGCGTACCACTGTTCGACTTCGTCGCGTAGTTCGGCATCAGTAATGGCCGGCGGTGGCGCCTCGGCGGCACAGGCGCTCAGTAGCAGCGCGATCGGCAAGCAAGTCGAGCGGAATAATTTTTGCATCGTAAGCTCCACAGGTTAGCGGCCGCGCAGGAACAGACGATCCAGCTCGCCCATCGAAAGCTGCGTCCAGGTCGGACGGCCATGATTGCATTGTCCGGAGCGCTCGGTCGCTTCCATCTGGCGCAACAGCGCGTTCATCTCCGCCAGTCCCAGGCGGCGATTGGCGCGCACCGCGCCATGGCAGGCCATGGTGGCGAGAATCTCGTTCTCGGTTTCCTGCAATTGCCGCGAATCGCCGATCAGCACGAATTCGGCCAGTACATCGCCGACCAAGGTAGCGACATCGGCGCCATCCAGCACGCGCGGCACGCGGTTGATCGCCACCCGCTGCGGCCCCAGCCGACGCAGTTCGATGCCCAGGGATAGAAAATCCTGGGCGCGCAACTCGGCCGCATCGGCCTCGGCGGCACTGACATTCAGGCTGATCGGAACCAGCAATTGCTGCGCCGGGATGGCGCCCTGGGCGCGCTCGGCCTTGAGCCGCTCATAGGTGATGCGCTCGTGCGCGGCGTGCATATCGACCAACACCAGGCCGTGCGCGTTCTCGGCCAGCACGTACACTCCATGCAACTGGGCGAGCGCGAATCCGAGCGGCGGAATCTCGGATTCCGCAGCGGTATCGGCGCCGGCACCGGTCGCAGCCGGTAAATCCACCTCGTTCCGCTCGACGCCCGGGCGATCCGATCCATACAAGGCTGCGTAGCCGGCCAGGTTGTCGGCCACCGCCAGTCGCAGGCCGGCTTGACCACCCGGCACGCTACTGCGCGCGTAGACCGGCACCGGCCCGGCCGCCGGCAAGCCCGCTGCATTCGGCTGGACCAGGCCGGCGCGGGTCTCGGCCAGTGCCTCGTGCAGACTGCGGTACAGAAAATCATGCACCAACCGCGCTTCGCGAAAGCGCACCTCGGCCTTGGCCGGGTGCACATTGACATCGACCGCCACCGGATCGATATCGAGAAACAGCACGAAGCTCGGGTGCCGGCCATGGAACAGCACGTCGGCGTAGGCCTGCTTGACCGCGTGGGCGACACTGCGATCGCGCACCCGCCGCCGGTTGACGTAAAAAAATTGACGATCGGCCTGCGCCCTGGACGCGGTCGGCAGCCCGATCCAGCCGGATAGCCGCAGGCTCGCTCCGGCGTGTTCGATAGCCAGACTCTGCGGCAGGAAGGCCTCGCCCATCACCGCATCGACCCTGGCCTCGGGCACGCCGGCGGCGGCATCGTCGCGGAACAATTCACGGCCATTGTGGCTGAGCGACAAGGCCACCTCCGGCCGCGCCAGCGCGATCGCCCGCAGCATTTCCTCGATATGCCCCAGCTCGGTGCGTTCGACGCGCAGAAATTTGCGCCGCGCCGGCACATTGAAAAACAGCTCGTGCACCTCGACCGTAGTGCCGACCGGGTGCTGGGCTGGCACCACATCGGACAGCGCGCCGTTATCCGCCTCGATCCGAAAGCCGTGCCCGTTCTCGGCCTGACGGGTGCAAAGCACCAGCCGGGCCACCGAGGCGATACTCGGCAGCGCCTCGCCGCGAAAACCCATGCTGCGCACCCGCTCCAGATCGTCGAGCGAGGCGATCTTGCTGGTCGCGTGCCGGGTCAGCGCCAGGGCCAGATCATCGCGGTGGATACCGCCGCCGTTGTCGCGCACCCGGATGCGCTTGACACCGCCAGCCTCGACCTCGATCTCGATGCGGGTGGCGCCGGCATCCAGACTGTTCTCGACCAGCTCCTTGACCACCGAGGCCGGGCGCTCGATCACCTCGCCGGCAGCGATCTGATTGATCAGGTTTTCGGGGAGGGCTTGGATGCGCATGCGGAGAGTTCAGGCCAGCGCCCAAGTGTAAGCTCGGTTTAGGCGCGCTAGCGCAATCACGCCCAACCCCGCCACCTCAACGCAGCCGCAGGTTGATTTTATCCAGGGCGGCGGTGCCCGGGCATAGTTCGGCGGCTTGCAGTGCGTTGAGCGGGGTCGGGATGGTGTTCAGGTGTTGGTGCAGGTCGTGGGCGTGTTCGTCGGCGTACAACAGGCCGGTGACCACTTCGCCGCGGGCGTGGTGGCTGGCGACCAGGTTGATCGCGCCGACCCGGTCGTGGATGTCGTAGTCGCGGCGCAGCTTGCGCAGCACCACCACGCTGCCGTCGTGCAGTTCGACTTGCAGCGCTTCGCCGGCCGCATAATCGACGCTGATTTCCTGGCGCCCTTCAATAAAATCGATGCGATTGACCGCTTCATTGTGGGCGCGCACGTAGTCGTAGCTCTTGGTGCTGCCGGGGTGGTTGTTGAACGCCACGCACGGGCTGACCACGTCGATGAAGGCCGCGCCGGGATGAGCGATCGCGGCTTTTATCAATGGCACCAGTTGCGCCTTGTCGCCGGAGAATCCGCGCGCCACGAAGCTCGCACCCATCTGCAGGGCGAGCCCGATCATGTCGATCGGGGTGTCGCTGTTGACCACGCCCTTCTTGGATTTTGAGCCCTGGTCGGCGGTCGCAGAGAACTGGCCCTTGGTCAGTCCGTAGACGCCATTGTTCTCGACGATATAGGTCATGTTGACGCCGCGGCGCATGACGTGGGCGAACTGGCCGATGCCGATCGAGGCGGAATCGCCATCGCCGGAGACGCCGAGATAGAGCAGGCTGCGGTTGGCCAGGTTGGCCCCGGTCAGCACCGAGGGCATGCGCCCGTGTACGGTATTGAAGCCGTGCGAATTGCCGAGGAAATAGTCCGGGGTCTTCGAGCTGCAACCGATGCCGGACAGTTTCGCCACCCGGTGCGGTTCGATGTTCATTTCGAAGCAGGCCTGGATGATCGCCGCCGAGATCGAATCGTGGCCGCAGCCGGCGCACAGCGTCGAAACCCTGCCCTCGTAGTCGCGGCGCGTGTAGCAGACCTTGTTTTGGGTCAGGCTTGGATGGTGCAGCTTGGGTTTGGCAAGGTAGGTCATCGGGTGCGCTCCTTGGCGTTGACCGGTTGCGCCGCGGGCACGGCGCTGGCGGCAATACGCCCGGCGATCGCGGCACTGATGAAACGCGCGGTGATTGGTGTGCCGTCGTAATGCAGGACCGCGATCAGGCGGGCCGGGTCGGTCTCCAGTTCGTTGATCAGCAGACTGCGCATCTGGCCGTCGCGGTTCTGTTCGACCACGAATACCGCCTCGTGGGTGGAAATGAATTCGGCGACCGAATCCGGGAACGGGAAGGCGCGCAGGCGCAGCGCATCGAGGTGCATGCCGCCGCGTTCGAGCACGTCCAGCGCTTCGGCCATGGCCGGACTGGTCGAGCCAAAATAAATCACCCCGAACCGCGCCGGCATCGCCGCGCTGCGCAACACCGGCTGCGGCACCAGCGCCTTGGCGGTGTTGAATTTGCGCAGCAGCCGCTCGACGTTGTACAGATAATCCGGGCCTTCCTCGGAATAGCGCGCGTAGGCATTCTTGGTGGTGCCACGGGTGAAGAAGCTGCCCTTGCTGGCATGGGTGCCGGGCCAGGTGCGATAAGGAATGCCGTCGCCATCGACATCCAGATAGCGGCCAAACTCGCGGCCGGCATCCAGGTCTTCGGCGCTCATCACCTTGCCGCGGTCGTAGGCCTTGCTCTCGTCCCAAACGAACGGGCGGCATAGCCGGGTGTTCATGCCGATGTCGAGATCGGTCATCACAAATACCGGGGTCTGCAAACGGTCGGCCAGATCCAGCGCCTGGGCCGACTGCTCGAAACATTCGTAGGGGTCTTCCGGAAACAGCAGCACATGCTTGGTGTCGCCGTGCGAGGCGTAGGCCGAACTCAGGATATCGGCCTGCTGGGTGCGCGTCGGCATGCCGGTCGAAGGGCCGCCGCGCTGCACGTCGATCACCGTTACCGGAATCTCGGCCATGTAGGCGAGACCGAGAAATTCGGTCATCAGCGACACGCCCGGACCGGAGGTGGCGGTAAAGGCGCGCGCGCCGTTCCAACCGGCGCCGACGACCATGCCGATCGAGGCGATTTCGTCTTCGGCCTGCACGATCGCGAAGCGGTTCTGGCCGGTCTCAGGATCGACCCGCAATTTTTGGCAATAGCTTTGGAAGGCTTCGGCCACCGAAGATGATGGCGTGATCGGATACCAGGCGCAGACCGTGGCACCGCCGTAGACGCAGCCCAGCGCAGCGGCGCTGTTGCCATCGACAAAAATCGAATCGCCGACCCGATCGGCGGGCTGCACCCGCAGTCCGATCGCCGGCAGTTCGCGTTCGGCGTGTTCACGGCCGAGCATAAGCGCCTGCTGGTTTGCCTCCAGCAGCTTTTCCTTGCCCTTGAACTGTTCGGCGAACAGGCTCGCGAACACCGCCGCGTCGATACCGAGCAGGTACGACAGCGCGCCGACATAGACGATGTTCTTGAACAACTGCCGCTGGCGCGCATCGCTATAGACGCTGTTGCAGATCGCGGTCAACGGCAGCCCGAGTATGTGAACATCGGGCCGAAACCGCGACGCCGGCAACGGCTTGCTGTTGTCGTAGAACAAATAACCGCCGGGGGTGACCTCGGCGACATCCTGCGCCCAGGTCTGCGGGTTCATCGCCACCATCAAATCGACGCCGCCGCGGCGGCCGTTGTAGCCCGCCTCCGAGACGCGCACCTCGTACCAGGTCGGCAGCCCCTGGATATTGGACGGAAAGATGTTGCGCGGGCTGACCGGCACGCCCATGCGCAGAATCGACTTGGCGAACAGTTCATTGGCCGAGGCCGATCCGGAGCCGTTGACATTGGCGAATTTGACCACGAAATCGTTGACCGCCTGGATGGCTGGTACCGTTGCTTCCCGCATCTGCGCGTTCATGCGGCGCTCCTCAGGCCCGGCTGGTCGCCACGGTCGGCGCCGGCATGGGCCATCTGCAACAGGAACTTCTGCATGTCCCAGGCGCCGGTCGGGCAACGCTCGGCGCACAGGCCGCAGTGCAGGCAGACGTCTTCGTCCTTGACCATCACCCGTTCGGTCTTGAGCGGCGCCGAGACATACAAGTCTTGCGTCAGGTTGAGTGCCGGCGCGGTCAGCCGCTGGCGCAGATCGGCTTCCTCGCCATTGACCGTGAAGCTGATGCAGTCCATCGGACAGATATCCACGCAGGCGTCGCACTCGATGCAGACCTCCTTGCTGAACACGGTCTGCACGTCGCAGTTCAGGCAACGCGAAGCCTCTTTGCAGGCGGTCTGAAAATCGAAACCGAGCTCGACTTCGGTACTGATCGACGTCAGGGTCTGCTCTGACGGCGCCCACGGCACCGCGTAGCGCTCGTCACGGGCGATTTCGTTGTCGTAGATCCATTCGTGGATGCCCATTTTCTGCGAGGTCAGGTTGACCATCGGCGGTAGCCGCTGGTCGAGCGCGCGTCCGCTCAGGTATTTGTCGATCGAGATCGCCGCCTCGTGGCCGTGCGCCACCGCCCAGATGATGTTCTTCGGCCCGAACGCGGCGTCGCCACCGAAAAACACCTTGGGCAGGGTCGATTGCAGCGAGACCGGGTCCAGCACCGGCAGGCCCCAGCGGTCGAAATCCAGTCCGAGGTCGCGCTCGATCCACGGGAAGGAATTCTCCTGACCCACCGCGACCAGCACGTCGTCGCAGGGCACGAAACTGTCCGGCTCGCCGGTCGCCAGCAGTTGCCGGCGGCCATCGATATCGATCTCGGCGCGGACGTGTTCGAAGCGCATGCCGGTCAGCCGGCCATGTTCATGCACGAAGGCTTTCGGCACCATGTAGTTGAGGATCGGAATGCCCTCGTGCTGGGCGTCTTCCTTCTCCCAGGGCGATGCCTTCATCTCGGCAAAGCCCGAACGCACGATCACCTTCACGTCTTCGCAGCCGAGCCGGCGCGCACTGCGGCAGCAATCCATCGCGGTATTGCCGCCGCCGAGCACGATCACCCGCTTGCCGATCGTGCTGATGTGCTGGAACGAGACCGAGG